>NZ_JAMOQU010000111.1 GCF_027063845.1 Thermococcus sp. | reverse complement strand
GAGGGCATCAACGTTCTCGTCATTGCATACAACCTCAATCGTCCTCTTATAGCGCTCGTAGTCGGCATCGGCGATGAGGTCAACCGGGTTTCTGGTGGAGCACTGGGGCGGAAGGAAGGAGCGAAGCTTTTCGACGGTCTTGTCGCTCAGCCGGGCTATTTCAAGACCGAGCTTTTCGAGCTTGTCGGTGGCCAAAACGCCCGGTCCTCCGGAGTTGGTGATTACGGCAATCCTCTTCCCAGCTTTTGAATACATCTCAAAGGCTTTGGCCGCATCAAAGAGCTCCTCCATCTCCTCGACCTCTACTGCCCCGGCCTGCTTGAAGGCCGCGCGGTAGATTTCGTAAGAACCTGCCAAGGAGCCAGTATGGCTTGCCGCCGCTTTAGCCCCGCTTTCGCTCTTTCCGGCCTTGAGAACTATAACTGGCTTCCTCTCGCTCGCGTAGCGAAGAGCTTTGAGGAAGCGTCTGCCATCCTTAACGCCCTCGATGTAGAGCGCTATCGCCCTGGTGTTCTCGTCGTCGGCAAAGTACTCCAAAAAGTCGCTTTCGTTCAGGTCAGAGGCGTTTCCATAGGACACGAAGGCAGAAAATCCTATCCCCTCGTCGTTGCCCATCGCCAACGCCGCACCGCCAAAGGCCCCGCTCTGGCTGATTAAGGCTAGTCCACCGGGTTTAACTCTAACCTCGAAGGAGCCGAAGAACTTCCCGTGGACGCCGAAGATTCCGGCACAGTTGGGGCCTATAACGCGAACGCCGTGCTTCTTAGCTTTCTCAACGAGTTCGCGCTCAAGCTCCTCGTTCCCGACCTCGGAGAAGCCGGCCGAGATGACGACGGCGCCCCTAATGAGCGGGCCGATTTCATCGATTAGGGAGGGAACTAATTTGGCAGGAATTACTATTATGGCGGTGTCAACGGGCTCCTCAAGCCTCTCGCGGATTCGGAAGGTCCTTCCGGCGACCTCAACGGTTCCGCCCTTGGGGTTGACGGGGAGTACCTTACCCTCAAAACCACCTTCAACAATGTTCCTGAGGATTTCGTAGGCTATCGCGCCTTTCTTGAAGGAACCGAAGACGGCAACGCTCTTGGGATAGAAAAAGAAGTCAAGGCTCATCGCCATCACCCTCCCCCGGAGTTTCCCCCAAGATTACTCCTTTCTCCCGGACCTCTCCCACAGACTCGGCTCCTTTTTCCTCGTTTTCATCGCCCCGCCCTTCGGAGGCCCGGGAGCGTTTCCTTAGGAAAAGGACAATACCGGCGATGAGTATAACTCCCGCACCCGCAATTGCGTAGAGGTACGTGTCCTTCTCCTGCTTGAACTCCATTACCAGGGTGTTGTCTGGGCCAAGCTGGTACTTCCCACCGATTACGGTTATGTTATCGAAGCGCCCTGGCAGTTTCAAAACGACGAGCCATTGAATAGAACGCCAGCCCTTCTTAACGGAAACCTGGGGCTTAACGACGCCTATTACCTTGAGGCCGTTCGGTATCTTCTTCGCCGAGATGCTGAGTGGATGCATAGTTTCGCGGAAGGAGGTCAGGAGAGTGCTTTCAACTGAGGATGTCGCGTTTGCACCCACAAAGGTCGCGTTGAAGTAAACCAGGCCCTCGGTGGGGTCAAAGGAGACGCTGAGATATCTCTCTGTCGAGTTGAGGAACTGAACCAGGCGATAGACGGGGTTGTAGAGCTTAATCACCGGGAAGTAATCCCCGTCCTCCCAGACTGCGACGTTGTCAACGAGCTCCTTCGGAGCGGGGACGAGTGTGTATACATCGTAGTCCTTGGGGAGAACGAGCGTGAACCTACGCCACTTGAACGGATAAACAACGCCCAAAAACTTCATCCTCATGGAACCGTAGTATGGACAGGTCAGGTACTTGCCGTCCTCGTTCACGAAGAACGGGACAAGCGTGAAGCGAACAACCGCACGCCACTTGCCAGTGACCTGAACCGGCCCTCCCGGAGGAATGTATATGATGGCACTCATGTTCGAGCCCGAGAGGCGGCCGTTAATGAAGTCCTTGAAGCTCTCATAAACGACGCCGTAGACGAGGTTCGTAAACTCCCTGGTGGCGTTGGTCTCATTAGCCTTCGCGAGGGAGTTGAGGTAGTCAACGAACGTCCGGTTCACAAGGTTTGCCTCAATCGTGAAGGAGCCTGCCCAAGCAAGGGAGCCGTTGATGTTCATCTGGGAGACCCTAAGGAAGACGCTAACGTCGAAGAGGCTGATGGATTTATCCTCACCCGCTGAAGCTCCCAAGGGAATCGTCGAGAGAAGAATCATAACTGCCAGCAGAACGGAGAGCTTCCCCTTCATATCACCACCTAAGGGGACTCCGGGAGCTGATAAAAAAGCTTATTGGTTCCCAAGCCTAATGGAAACCATGAGAAAGTTCAGGAAAGTAGTCGTCGGCGGGACCTTCGACAGGCTACACCTCGGCCACAAGGCGTTGCTCAGAAAAGCCTTTGAGGTCGGGAAGGTGGTCTACGTCGGCCTAACTTCGGACGAGATGATTAGGGACAAGCCCTACGCAGAGAAGATACTCCCCTACGAGCTCCGCTTAGGGGATTTGCTCAAGTTCTTCGATGTCAACGGCTACAACAACTACCGCGTTATCAAAATCCACAACGCGATAGGCTTCGCGGGGGAAATGAAGAGCCTGGAGGCAATCGTTGTCAGTGAGGAGACCTACAAGGGCGCTCTGATAGTGAACAGGGCCCGGGAGGAGCGTGGTCTCAAACCGCTCGAGATAGTCGTGATTCCGATAATAAGGAGCTCCCTCGGCCCGAAGATAAGCTCCTCTCTGATAAGGGCCGGTTTGATAGACCCATTCGGCAGGCCCCTCTCCAGTGGAAACGAAACTCCCC
>NZ_JAMOQU010000110.1 GCF_027063845.1 Thermococcus sp. | reverse complement strand
GTCCGCACCGAGGAGGCGCTCCTCGCCACGCTGGCGATATTCAATCTCATGAGGAGGGATTGAGATGGGAAAGGTTCACAGACCAAGGAGAGGTTCACTCGCCTTCAGCCCGAGAAAAAGGGCTAGGAGTGTAGTCCCGAGAATCAAGAAGTGGCCAAAGGACAGTGAGGTCAGGATGCTGGGCTTTGCTGGCTACAAGGCCGGAATGACCCACATCCTCATGATAGACGACAGCCCCGGGCTCACCAAGGGCAAGGAGATATTCGTGCCCGTGACCATAGTTGAGGTTCCACCGCTCTTCGTCTACGGAATCAGGGCCTACAAGCAGGGCTACCTTGGCCTTGAGACCGCCACTGAAGTTTGGTTCCACGAGCTCAACGACAACGTTAAGAGAAGAATAAAGACCCTGCCGAAGAACTACGACGAGGAGGCCTTCAAGGCCAAGCTCGGTCAGCTTGAGGACCTCGTTAACGACGGCGAGATTGTTGACGTCAGGCTTCTCGTCCACACCCAGCCCTGGCTCATCAAGCTCAAGAAGAAGCCGGAGGTCATGGAGTACGCCATCGGTGGCGACGACGTCAAGGCCAAGTTCGAGTATGCCAAGGAGAAGATAGGTAAGGAGCTCCGCGCAAGCGAGGTTCTCCACGAGGGTGAGCTCCTCGACGTCATAGCGGTCACCAAGGGTAAGGGCACTCAGGGCCCGGTCAAGCGCTGGGGCATTAAGGTTCAGTTCCACAAGGCCCAGAGGGCTGGAAAGGGCAGGCACGTTGGAAACCTCGGTCCATGGCACCCGGCGAGGGTCATGTGGACCGTTCCGCAGGCCGGTCAGATGGGCTTCCACCACAGGACCGAGTTCAACAAGAGGCTCATCGCCATAGGCGAGAACGGAAAGCTTAACCTTAACGGCAACGAGATTGAGATAACCCCGAAGGGTGGCTTCCCGCACTACGGAATCGTCAGGAGCGACTTCCTTATAATTGAGGGTAGCGTTCCTGGAGCCTTTAAGAGGATTATCAGGGTCAGGCCCGCTATAAGGCCGCCCAAGAAGAAGCCGCCCGTTGAGAGGCCCCAGATAACCTACGTCAGTAGGGAGTCCAAGCAGTGAGGTGAGATAGATGAAGGTTAAGGTCTTCAACCTCGAAGGCGAGCCCGTTGAGGAGATAGAGCTCCCCAAGGTGTTCAGCACTCCTTTCAGGCCCGACCTCATCAGGAGAGCTGTCATCGCTTCCTGGACCCACAGGATACAGCCCCAGGGAAGGGACCCGCTCGCTGGAAAGAGACGCGTCACGGAGAACATCGGTAAGGGCCACGGAATGGCGAGGGTCGAGAGGATAAAGACCCCGCCGAGGTTCGCAGCGTTTGTTCCCTTCGCTCGCGGTGGAAGGAGAACCCACCCGCCGAAGGTCGAGAAGATAATCTGGGAGGACATCAACAAGAAGGAGCGCAGGCTTGCCATAATGAGCGCCATCGCTGCCACCGCCAACCCAGACCTCGTTAAGGCGAGGGGCCACGTGGTTGACAACGTTCCGGCCTTCCCGCTCGTCGTCGTTGACGACCTCGAGAAGGTCTTCAAGACCGCCCAGACCAGGGAGATATTCAAGAAGCTTGGCGTCTGGGACGACATCGAGAGGGCCAAGAGGAACACCAAGATAAGGGCCGGTAAGGGCAAGATGCGCGGAAGGAGGTATAAGAAGGCCAAGGGCCCGCTCATCGTCGTTGCCAAGAACGAGGGAATCGTCCAGGGAGCGAGGAACCACCCGGGCGTTGACGTCGTTACCGTTGACAACCTTGGCGTTGAGCTTCTTGCGCCCGGAACTCACCCTGGAAGGCTTACCATCTGGACTAAGGGCGCTATAGAGAGGCTTAGGGAAATCTACGGGTGATGAGAGATGGACCCCTATAAGGTTATCATAAGGCCGCTCGTTACCGAAAAGGCCGTTTCGCTCATAGAGAGGGAGAACAAGCTCACCTTCATAGTGGACAGGAGGGCCACGAAGACCGACATCAAGAGGGCCGTGGAAGAGATGTTCAACGTCAAGGTCGAGAAGGTCAACACCCTCATCACCATGAAGGGCGAAAAGAAGGCCTACGTCAAGCTCAAGCCCGAATACGATGCGAGTGAGGTTGCCGCAAGGTTGGGATTGTTCTGAGGTGATGTGAGATGGGAAAGAGTCTCATACAGCAAAGGAGGGGTAAGGGAACCACGACCTTCCGCGCTCCTTCCCACAGGTACAGGGGCGCTGTTAAGTACGTTCCTCTCAACGTCGTGAAGGAGAAGACCCTCAGGGGAGTCGTTGAGGAAATCCTCCACGACCCTGGAAGGACTGCCCCAGTCGCTCGCGTTAAGTTCGAGGACGGAACCAAGAAGCTCATCCTCGCCCCCGAAGGAGTTCTCGTCGGCCAGGAGGTCTACATCGGACCCGAGGCCCCGATAGCCATAGGCAACACCCTCCCGCTTGCCAAGATACCGGAGGGAACCTACGTCTACAACATCGAGGGCGTTCCGGGCGACGGCGGTAAGTACGTCCGCGCTGGAGGAACCTATGCCCTCGTCGTCAGCAGGGAGAAGGACAAGGTCATCGTTCAGCTTCCGAGCGGTGAGCTCAAGCAGTTCAAGCCCGAGTGCAGGGCCACCATCGGTGTCGTTGCTGGCGGTGGAAGGCTCGAGAAGCCGATAGTCAAGGCGGGTAAGGCCTACTACATCGCCAAGGCCAGGAACAGGTTCTGGCCCAAGCCGAGGGGTGTCAAGATGAACGCGGTCAACCACCCGCACGGTGGTAAGGAGCACCACATCGGTAGGCCTTCAACCGTTTCGAGGCGCGCTCCGCCTGGAAGGAAGGTTGGTCACATAGCCGCGAGAAGAACCGGTAGGAGGAAGTGAAGATGGCGAGAAAGAAGGAGTTTAGGTATAGGGGTTACACGCTCGACGAACTGCTCAACATGTCCCTTGAGGAGTTCGCCAAGCTCCTCCCGGCCAGGCAGAGGAGGAGCCTCAAGAGGGGCCTTTCCCCGGAGCAGAAGAAGCTCCTCAGAAAGATTAGGCTTGCCAAGAAGGGCAAGTACAGCAAGCCCATAAGGACCCACAGCAGGGACATGATAGTCCTCCCCGAGATGGTGGGCATCACAATTCACGTCTACAACGGCAAGGAGTTCGTTCCGATTGAGATAAAGGAGGAGATGATAGGCCACTACCTCGGTGAGTTCGCCCTCACGAGGAAGATAGTCCAGCACGGCTCACCAGGTGTCGGTGCTACGAGGTCATCAATGTTCGTGGCAATCAAGTGAGGTGGTTTAGATGAGCAGGGGCAGGTTTTCCTACTCATTCCAAAATTTTGACCCCGAGAGGATGGCTCGCGCGAGCGGAAGGGACCTCAGGATTTCACCCAAGCACAGCGTTGAGCTCCTCAGGGAGATAAGGGGCATGATGCTCAACGACGCCCTCAAGTACCTCGACGACGTTATAAACCTCAGGAGACCCGTTCCGATGAAGCGCCACAACGACAGCCAGGGCCACAAGCCGGGCAAGGGCTTCGGTCCAGGTCGCTACCCGGTTAAGGTCGCCAAGGCCGTCAAGAAGATACTCCTCAACGCCAAGAACAACGCCGAGCAGAAGGGCCTCGATGTCGACAGGCTCAAGATAATCCACGCGGCCGCCCACAGGGGGCCTGTCCTCAGGGGCTACATCCCGAGGGCCTTTGGAAGGGCCACCCCGTTCAACGAACAGACAACCCACATTGAGATAGTCGTCGAGGAGATTAGGAGGTGAGACCTTTGGCCATCGAGAGGTACTTCATCAAGGAAGGCGTTAAGGAGATGCTCATCGACGAATACCTTGAGAAGGAGCTTCGCAGGGCGGGTTACGGTGGAATAGACATCAAGAAGACTCCCCTTGGAACCAAGGTTATAATCTTCGCTGCCAGCCCCGGTTACGTCATAGGCAGGGGTGGAAGGAGGATAAGGGAGCTCACCAGAATCCTTGAGAGGCAGTTCGGCCTCGAGAACCCGCAGATTGAGGTCGAGGAAATCAAGAACCCCTACCTCAACGCTAAGGTTCAGGCCGTAAGGCTCGCCCAGGCCCTTGAGAGGGGAATCCACTTCAGGAGGGCCGCTTACTCAGCAATCAGGGCCATCATGAGGAACGGTGCTCGCGGTGTTGAGATTAGGCTCAGCGGAAAGCTCACCGGTGAAAGAGCTAAAAGCGTCAGGTTCTACCAGGGCTACCTCGCCAAGGTCGGCAACCCGGCCGAGACCCTCGTCAGCAAGGGCTATGCCCAGGCCCTGCTTAAGCTCGGTGTTATTGGCGTTAAGGTTGCTATCATGCCGCCCGACGCGAGGTTGCCAGATGAGATTGAGGTCAAAGACATAGTCGAGGAAGAGGTGAGCGCCGATGAAGCCCAGTGAGATTAGAGAGATGAGTATCGAGGAGATAGACAAAAAGATTAGGGAGCTCAGGCTTGAGCTTGCCAAGGAGCGTGGCGTGCTCACCATGGGGGCTTCCCTCGAGAACCCCATGGTCATCCGCAACCTCAGGCGCGACATCGCGCGCCTGCTTACCATAAAGAAGGAGAAGCTTAGGGAGAAAAGGTGAGGTTAGGTGCCGAGGATTGTGAACCCTCTGGATGAGATGCTCTTTAAGGAGGTCCTGAAGGAGCAGCAGAGGATTAGGGTCTACATCGAGAGGGCCCGCTACGGAAAGCTTAAGACCATAATCGAAGGCATAGACGAGAAGGAGTTCGACCTCGAAGACATAGCAAAGAAGCTGAAGGCGAAGCTGGCATGTGGCGGAACCGTAAAGAAGGGAAGGATAGAGCTCCAGGGCGACCACAGGGACCGTATCAAGAAGCTGCTCGCAGACCTTGGATTTTCAGAGGAGCTCATAGAGGTCGAGTGACGCGGAAAAACATAGTCTGGCACGAGCTCATAGGCCTCAAAGCAAAGATTATAAGGGCATCTCATCCAGAGCTGGTCGGCATCGAGGGCTACGTCCTTGACGAGACGAGGAACACCCTCACCATAGGTGGGGAGAGGGTTTGGGTCGTTCCAAAGGACGTGGTCGAGATTGAGTTCGACCTCGGCGATGAGAAAATCCGAATCAACGGTCGTGATTTGATTGGAAGGCCTGAGATGAGACTCAAGAAGAGGTGGCGGAAATGAGAGAGATTGGATTGAGGGTTCAGCCTCCCGCTGAGGTGTGTAACGACCCCAAGTGCCCCTGGCACGGGAACCTCAAGATACACGGGAGATACGTTGAGGGTATAGTCGTCAGCGACAAGGGTAAGAAGACCGTCGTCGTCGAGAGACAGTACTACCACTACCTCAAGAAATACGAGCGTTACGAGCTCAGGAGGAGCAAGGTTCACGCCCACAACCCGGAGTGCATCAACGCGAGGGTTGGAGACAAAGTCCTTATAGCCGAGACCAGGCCGATAAGCAAGACCAAGAGCTGGGTCGTCGTGGCCGTCCTTGAGAGGGCCGAGAGGAAGGAGGAGGTGTGAGGCAATGGCCAAGAAGGGTGCCGGTGCGACCAGGGGTATAAGCCCCGTCAGGCCAACTCGCGCTCTTCCGATTGGGGCCTACCTCAAGGTCGCCGACAACAGCGGTGCCAAGGTCATTCAGATAATCGGCGTCGTCGGCTACAAGGGAACCAGGAGGAGGCTCGCTTCAGCTGGCGTCGGCGACATGGTCGTTGCCACCGTCAAGAAGGGAAGGCCCGACATAAGGCACCAGGTCGTCAGGGCCGTCGTCGTCAGGCAGAGGAAGGAGTACAGAAGGCTTGACGGCATGCGCGTTAAGTTTGAGGACAACGCCGCTGCCATAGTCACCCCCGAAGGCGTTCCGAGGGGAACCGAAATCAGAGGTGCCATAGCCAGGGAGGCCGCCGAGAGGTGGGTCAGGCTCGGTAGCATAGCGAGCATAGTGCTGTGAGGTGAGAGTTATGAAGCTTGATATGAAGCAGCCGAGAAAGCAGAGGAAGTTCCTCTACAACGCTCCCCTTCACCTCAGGGGTAAGATAATGAGCGCGACCCTGAGCAAGGAGCTGAGGGAGAAGTACGGCATCAGGAACCTCCCGATTAGGGTTGGCGACAAGGTCAAGGTCATGCGCGGAGACTTCAAGGGCAAGGAAGGAAAGGTCGTTGAGGTCGACCTCAAGAGGTACAGGATTCACGTTGAGGGTGTTACTCAGAAGAGAACCGACGGAACCGAGGTTTACTACCCGCTCCACCCGTCGAACGTTATGATTGTCGAGCTCAACCTCGACGATGAGAGGAGAGAGAAGATAATTAAGAGGAGGGCTGAGTGATGGCGAGAAAGGGTCCGAAGAGGCACCTTAAGAGGCTTGCCGCTCCAACCGCTTGGTACATCCACAGGAAGGCCTACAAGTGGGCCGTTCGCCCGAGCCCAGGTCCGCACAGCATGAAGACTTCCATACCGCTCCTCTACATAGTCAGGGACTACCTTGGCTACGCGAGAACCGCGAGGGAAGCTAGGAAGATACTCAACGAGGGCAGGATACTCGTTGACGGGCGCGTTAGGAAGGACTACAAGTTCCCGGTTGGAATCATGGATGTCGTCTCGATTCCCGAGACCAGCGAGCACTACAGGGTTCTGCCCAACAGGATTGGCAAGCTCATCCTCCACCCGATAAGCGAGGAAGAGGCAAAGCTCAAGCCCTTCAGGATTGACAACAAGAGGATGGTCAAGGGCGCCAAGGTTCAGCTCAACCTCCACGACGGAAGCAACCACCTCGTCAGCCTCGCCGAGAAGGACGCCTACAAGACCTCCTACACCGTCATCATGAAGGTTCCGGAGAGGCAGATAGTCAAGATACTGCCCTTCGAGGTCGGTGCCTACGTCTTCGTTACCCAGGGTAAGAACGTCGCGAGGAAGGGTAAGATAGTCGAGGTCAGGCACTTCCCGATGGGCTGGCCCGACGTCGTCACCATCGAGGACGAGAACGGCGAGCTCTTCGACACTCTGAAGGAGTACGCCTTCGTCGTTGGTAAGGACAAGCCGGAGATTTCCCTTCCGTGAGGTGAGAGACGATGCAGATTAACAGGGAGGCTATCCTTGCAGACTGGGAAGCTCACCCGATGAGGAAGCCAAGGATTGCGAAGCTCACCATAAACATAGGTGTTGGCGAGAGCGGTGAGAGGCTTACCAAGGCCGAGAAGATGCTCCAGGACCTCGTCGGCCAGAAGCCGATAAGGAGACGCGCGAAGCAGACCAACAAGGACTTCGGAATAAGGCGCGGTGAGCCGATAGCGGTTAAGGTCACCCTTCGTGGAAAGAAGGCCTACGAGATGCTTGACAGGCTCCTTGAGGCCGTTGATAGGAAGCTCAGCGTCGGCAACTTCGACGAGCACGGGAACTTCTGCTTTGGAATCCAGGAGCACATCAACATACCGGGCGTCGAGTACGACCCCGAGATAGGTATCTTCGGTATGGACGTCTGCGTCACCCTTGAGAGGCCCGGCTTTAGGGTCGCCAAGAGGAAGAGGCAGAGGAGGAAGATACCGACCAGGCACAAGCTGACGAAGGAAGAGGGTATAGTCTTCGCTATTGAGGAGTTCAAGGTCAACGTGGAGGGATTGTGAGATGGCGAAGGCTGATTACAACAAGAGGAAGCCGAGGAAGTTTGGTAAGGGAGCGAGAAGGTGCATGCGCTGCGGCCAGTACGGCCCGATAATCAGGATACACGGCCTTATGCTCTGCAGGCACTGCTTCCGCGAGGTCGCTCCAAAACTCGGCTTCAAGAAGTATGAGTGAGGTGAGAAGCGATGACTCTGCTTGACCCGCTTGCGAACGCTCTCTCCCACATGACCAACAGCGAGAGGGTTGGAAAGAAGGAGGTCTACATAAAGCCCGCCTCGAAGCTCATCGGTGAGGTTCTCAGGGTTATGCAGGAGAACGGCTACATCGGCGAGTTCGAGTTCATAGACGATGGAAGGGCCGGCATCTACAGGGTTCAGCTCATAGGCAAGATAAACAAGGCAGGAGCAATTAAGCCGAGGTTCCCGGTCAAGGCCAGGGACTACGAGTACTGGGAGAAGAGGTTCCTCCCAGCGTTTGAGTTCGGAATCCTCATAGTGTCCACCTCCCAGGGCGTTATGACCCACAAGGAGGCCCGTGAGAAGGGCATCGGCGGAAGGCTGATAGCCTACGTCTACTGAGGTGAGAGCGATGCCGATAGACGCGTGGGTAAGGGAAGAGGTTGAGATTCCAGAGGGAGTCGAGGTCACCGTTGAGAAGGACGTCGTCAAGGTCAAGGGCCCCAAGGGGGAGCTCCAGAGAGAGCTCAAGTACCCGGGCGTTAAGATATTCACCGAGGACGGCAAGGTTGTCATATATAAGGAGTTCCCGAGGAAGAAGGACATTGCCATCGTGAGGACCTTCAAGGCCCACATAGCCAACATGATTAAGGGCGTCACCGAGGGCTTCACCTACAAGCTCAAGGTCGTTTACAGCCACTTCCCGGTCACCGTCAAGGTTCAGGGTGACGAGGTCATCATCGAGAACTTCCTCGGTGAGAAGGCTCCGAGGAGGGCCAAAATCCTCCCGGGCGTTACCGTCAAGGTTCGCGGTCAGGAGATAACCGTTGAGGGCATAGACAAAGAGAAGGTTGGCCAGACTGCGGCCAACATCGAGCAGGCCACGAGGATAACGAAGTGGGACAGGCGTGTCTTCCAGGATGGTATTTACATAGTTGAGAAGGCTGGCAAGCCGATAAAGTTCTGAGGTGTGAGAAATGGACGAGAAGGCGAGACTCCTTAGGGTGAGGGCCAGGCTCAAGAGGAAGAAGCCCAAGTTCCTCCGTCAGGAGTGGTGGAGGTATCCCAAGTTCAAGAACGACCCCAAGTGGCGCAGGCCCAAGGGAATCGACAGCAAGATGAGGCTCAAGAAGAAGGGCAAGCCCCGCTCACCAAGCATAGGCTGGAGCTCACCTAAAGCTGTCCGTGGGCTTCACCCGAGCGGTTACGAGGAGGTCCTCGTTCACAACGTCAAGGAGCTCGAGGCAATAGACCCAACCAGACAGGTAGCGAGGATAGCTGGAACCGTCGGCGCGAGGAAGAGGGAGCTTATAATCGCGAGGGCCAAGGAGCTCGGAATTAAGGTCCTCAACGCGAGGTGATGCTCATGCTTAAGATGCAGAGAAGGATTGCCGCTGACATTTTGAAGTGCGGTGAGAACAGGGTTTGGATTGACCCCGAGAGGATTGACGACGTTGCCGCGGCAATAACGAGGGAGGACATAAAGAGGCTCATCCACGACGGCGTCATCAAGAAGAAGCCCATCAAGGGCCAGAGCAGGGCCAGGGCGAGGGCCTTCCACGAGGCGAGGAAGAAGGGACGCCATAGGGGTCCCGGAAGCAGGAAGGGTAAGAAGACCGCCAGGATGGGCAAGAAGGAGCGCTGGATGATGACCATAAGGGCCCTCAGGAAAGAACTTAGGAAGCTCAAGGCCGAGGGCAAGCTCGATGCTCACACCTACAGGAGGCTCTACATCAGGGCCAAGGGTGGCCAGTTCAAGAACAAGAGGCAGCTCTACCTGTTCATGCAGGAGCACGGCATCTTGAAGGAGTGAGGTGAGATAAATGGCGAGAGGACCAAGGTATAGGGTTCCCTTCAGGAGGAGGAGAGAGGGTAAGACCAACTACCACAAGAGGCTCAAGCTCCTCAAGAGCAAGAAGCCGAGGCTCGTCGTGAGGAAGAGCCTTAACCACCACATAGCACAGATTATAGTCTACGACCCGAAGGGCGACAGGACTGTGGTTTCAGCCCACACCAGGGAGCTCATAAGGGACTACGGCTGGAAGGGCCACACCGGAAACACCCCGAGTGCTTACCTACTTGGCCTGCTCATCGGTTACAAGGCCAAGCAGGCCGGCATCGAGGAGGCCATACTCGACATAGGCCTTCACCCGCCGACCAGGGGTTCAAGCGTCTTCGCAGTCCTCAAGGGTGCGGTTGATGCGGGCCTTAACGTCCCGCACAGCGAGGAGATATTCCCGGAGGACTACAGGATAAGGGGCGAGCACGTTGCTGAGTACGCCAAGGCCCTCAAGGAGGAGGACGAGGCCCTTTACAGGAAGCAGTTTGGTGGCTACCTCGTCAAGGGCCTTGAGCCCGAGAAGCTGCCGGAACACTTTGAAGAGGTTAAGGCCAAGATAATCGAGAAGTTTGAGGGGGCGAGAGAATGAGCGACCCGAGAGAGATTGCCCAGAGGGTTCTTGAGGAGTGGGAGCCTAAAACGAAACTCGGCAGGCTCGTTAAGGAGGGCCAGATAACTGACATTCACGAGATATTCAGGAAGGGCTACCAGATAAAGGAGCCCGAGATAGTCGACGTCCTCCTTCCCGAGGTCAACCTGAGGGAGAACCAGGAAGTGCTCGACATAGCTTTGACCGTTAGAATGACCGACAGTGGAAGAAGGATTCGCTTCCGCGTTTTGGCTGCCGTCGGCAACAGGGACGGCTACGTCGGCCTCGGAATCGGCCACGGAAGGGAAGTTGGCATAGCCATCAGGAAGGCCATCAGCTATGCCAAGATGAACATCATCGAAATCAAGCGCGGCTGTGGCTCCTGGGAGTGCAGGTGCAGGAGGCCCCATTCAATCCCGTTCGCCGTCGAGGGTAAGGAGGGAAGCGTCCGCGTCAAGCTCATGCCCGGACCGCGTGGTCTTGGACTGGTCATCGGTGACGTCGGCAAGAAGATACTCAGCCTCGCTGGTGTCCAGGACGTCTGGTCCCAGACCCTCGGTGAGACGAGAACCACCGTCAACTTCGCCAAGGCAGTTTTCAACGCCCTCTACAACACCAACCGCGTAGCCATACAGCCAGGTATGGAGGAGAAGTACGGTATCGTCGTTGGCAGGGCGATGCCCCAGAGCTTCACCCTTGAGTGAGGTGAGAGAAGATGGCAAAGCTTGCACTCATAAGGCTTAGGAGCGGGATTAGGGCGAGGGGCGAGGTTAGGGACACCCTCGCCATGCTTCGCCTTCACAGGATTAACCACCTCGTCATAGTCGACGACACCCCGAGCTACCGCGGAATGATACAGAAGGTCAAGGACTACATCACCTGGGGCGAGATAGACAAAGAGACCCTCGTCAAGCTCCTCAGGAAGAGGGGCAGGCTCGTCGGCAACAAGCCGATTACCGATGAGTACGTCCAGGAGAAGCTTGGAATGACTATTGAGGAGTTCGCTGAGAAGGTCATCAACGGCGAGATGAAGCTCAGGGATTTGCCCAACATCAAGCCCGTCTTCAGGCTCCACCCGCCGAGGGGAGGTCTCAAGGGAAGCAAGAAGCGCTCCTTCAAGGAGGGCGGTGCCCTCGGCTACAGGGGCGAGAAGATTAACGAGCTCATAGAGAGAATGCTCTGAGGTGGCGAGAGATGATTAGGAGGAGGAAGAAGGTTAGGAAGCTTCGCGGGAGTCACACTCACGGATGGGGGTGCAAGAAGAAGCACCGCGGCGGCGGAAGCAAGGGAGGCCGCGGTATGGCGGGCACAGGTAAGAGGAAGGACCAGAAGTTCACCTGGACCATCAAGTACGCCCCCGACCACCTCGGCAAGCGCGGCTTCCACAGGCCCAAGGCCGTTCAGTACATCCCCAAGGTCATCAACCTGAGCGACATCGACGAGAACTTCGAGCTCTTCAAGGACATGGGCATCATCTACGAGGAGGAAGGAAAGCTCGTCTTCGACGCTACCCAGCTCGGCGTTGACAAGGTTCTTGGTACAGGAAAGCTCACCCGCGCCATCGTCGTCAAGGCCTACTACGTTACCCCCAAGGCCGAGGAGAAGATTAAGGCCGCTGGTGGCGAGGTCATCCTCGCCTGATTTCTTTCAACTTTTGGCGGGTGTCGGCTATGGGAAAGGTAAGGGACATTGTATATGCCATAGAGCGCTACTTCCCCGAGGTTGAGAGGCCGAAGAGGCACGTTCCCCTCAAGGAGAAGTTCATGTGGACTGGAATAGTTCTGTTGCTCTACTTCATACTCGCTGAAATCCCCCTGTATGGAATCCCACCCAAGGTTCAGGATTACTTTGCAACGCTCCGTTTCGTGCTCGCCGGTAAGAGCGGTTCGCTTTTAACGCTGGGTATCGGTCCCATCGTTACCGCGAGTATAATCATGCAGCTTCTCGTTGGTTCCGAGATAGTTAGGCTCGACCTCTCAAATCCCGAGGATAGGAGGTTCTATCAGGCCGCCCAGAAGCTGTTTTCGGTATTCATGAGCTTCTTCGAGGCGGCCATCTACGTCTTCGCAGGAGCGTTTGGTAAGGTAAGCACCGGAATAGGGGCCTTCCAGACCGTCACGAGCCCCGATGGATTCGTTTACATAGGTCTTGGCCTCGCAATCCTGATAATCCTCCAGCTTGGATTTGCATCCACGATGCTTATACTACTCGATGAACTCGTCAGCAAGTGGGGAATAGGCAGTGGTATCAGTCTCTTCATTGCTGCGGGAGTTTCACAGACGGTCATTTACAAAGCCCTCGCGCCGATACCGAGCAAGGAGTATATTGACCCCCTGACCGGGGAGCCTGCCATAGTCGGTGCCATCCCCGCCTTCATCCAGCACCTAATTCACGGCGATATAACAGGGGCCATCTACCGTGGTGGAACCCTGCCGGATATGGTTAAACTCCTTGGAACAATAGTGATCTTCCTCATCGTCGTATATCTCGAGAGCATGCGCGTTGAGATTCCGCTCAGCTACGGTCGTGTCACCGTCCGCGGCAGGTATCCTATAAGGTTCATGTACGTCAGCAACATTCCGATAATCCTCACCATGGCCCTCTACGCCAACATCCAGCTCTGGGCTAGGCTCCTCAACAACTACGGAATAACATGGCTCGGAACCTTTGGGGAGAACGGCTATCCAGTGAGCGGCTTCGTCACGTACCTCTATCCCCCAAGGGACATCTTCCACGTCATCGATGACCCCGTCAGGGCGCTGGTCTACGCTATAATGACGATATTCTGGTCGCTGATATTCGGTTTCCTCTGGGTTGAGCTGACCGGACTTGACGCGAGGAGCATAGCAAGACAGCTCCAGCAGGCGGGCCTCCAGATTCCAGGATTCAGGCGCGACCCGAGAATCCTTGAGAGGGTTCTCCAGCGCTACATACCCTACGTTACCTTCTGGGGCTCCTTCACGCTGGCGCTGGTGGCAGTGCTCGCGGACTTTCTTGGCGCCCTCGGTACTGGAACTGGAATACTGCTGACGGTCGGTATACTCTACAGGTTCTACGAAGAGATTGCCAGGGAGCAGGCAACGGAGATGTTCCCGGCCCTCAGAAGATTCTTCGCCAAGTGACCCTTTCCTTTTTGCAAAACCTTTTAAGGCCGTTTTTCCTTACCCAACCAGAACTCCCTGGGTGAGAGCTATGCCGTTTGTGGTCATGATTACTGGTATTCCAGGAGTTGGCAAGAGCACCATTACAAGACTCGCCCTTAAGAGAACCCGGGCTAAGTTCAGGCTCGTCAACTTCGGTGACTTAATGTTCGAGGAGGCAGTTAAGGCGGGTCTGGTGAAACACAGGGACGAGATGAGGAAGCTCGACCCGAAGACGCAGAGGGAACTCCAGCTCAAGGCCGCCCAGAAGATAGTTGAGATAGCCCGTGAGGAACCTGTACTGCTCGACACCCACGCGACCATTAGAACTCCAGTTGGCTACTTACTCGGCTTTCCCAGGGAGGTTATCGAGGTCATAAACCCCAACTTCATAGTGATAATCGAGGCGACGCCGAGCGAGATACTCGGAAGGCGCCTCCGCGACCTCAAGAGGGACAGGGACGTTGAGACGGAGGAGCAGATTGAGAGGCACCAGGACCTCAACAGGGCAGCTGCGATAAGCTACGCTATGCACTCAAACGCCCTCATAAAGATAATCGAGAACCACGAGGATAAGGGTCTCGAAGAGGCAGTTAACGAACTCGTTCAAGTGCTGGACCTGGCGGTGAGTGAGTATGATTGATGCAATATACGAATTCTTGGACAAGATTTTTGGGCCGTTCATTCTTAACTACCACCCCATATGGGTAATCACAGTCGCGGGAGCGATAATTGGTGGGTTCTACAACTTGATATACTACTTCTTCACCGATATTGAGAAACAGAAGAAGCTTCAGAAGCTCGCCAAGGAAGTCCAGAAGGAAATGATGGAGGCCCAGAAGAGTGGCGACGAGAAAAAGCTCAGAAAAGCCCAGCAAAAGCAGATGGAGCTAATGAAAATGCAGAGCGAGCTCATGCAGCAGCAAATGGTTCCAATGTTACTTACAATGCCAATATTCTGGATTTTCTTCGGCTGGCTCAGAAGGTGGTACGTTGAAGTGGCAATAGCTAAGGCACCGTTCAACTTCTTCGTCTTTGACTTCTTCCACAGGTGGCAGCACTCCGCCCTTCCTCCGAGCGAGCTCGGCTACCTCGGATGGTACTTCCTCACAAGCTACGCTGTGGGTATGATACTGAGAAAGCTCCTCGACATGGGATAAATTTAAAAACGCTCCGCTGAAAGGGGTTGCGAGGTGAGAGTAATGAAGCCGATGTACCGCTCAAGGTCATGGAGGAGGAAGTACGTTAGGACTCCCGGAGGAAGGACCGTAATCCACTTCGAGAAGAGGAAGCCCAAGGTTGCCCACTGCGCTATGTGTGGCAGACCCCTCAACGGCGTTCCGCGTGGAAGGCCGAGCGAGCTCAGGAAGCTCCCGAAGACCGCTAAGAGGCCCGAGAGGCCCTACCCGAACCTCTGCCCGAGCTGTATGAGGAAGGTCATGAAGGCCCAGGTCAGGGCTTCCCTCAGCTGAGGTGCGCCTATGCCGAAGGGCTGCCTCGTCATCACCGTCAGCGGTCTTGCAGGTTCCGGGACAACGACACTCTGTCGGAACCTCGCCAAGCACTACGGCTTCAAGCACATCTACGCCGGGTTGATATTCCGGCAGATGGCGAAGGAAAGGGGGATGACCCTTGAGGAGTTCCAGAAGTACGTTGAGCTCCACCCTGAGATAGACAGGGAGGTTGACAGGAGACAGGTCGAGGCAGCCAAGGAGTGTAACGTCGTCATTGAGGGCCGCCTCGCTGGGTGGATGGTCAAAAACGCGGACCTTAAGATATGGCTTGACGCGCCGATAATGGAGCGCGCGAGGCGCGTTGCAAAAAGGGAGGGTATCTCCGTCGAGGAGGCCTTCGTTCAGATTGCCGAAAGGGAGAAGCAGAACAGGAAAAGGTATTTAAACCTCTACGGTATCGACATCGAGGACAAGTCGATTTACGATTTAATCATAAACACTGCCAAATGGGGTCCCGATGGGGTCTTCGCGATTGTGAAGGCCGCCATCGACCACCTTTACCCCGACGGCGACGCGGGGTCGGGTGTAAACCCGAAAAAAGAAAAGAAGGAGGTGGGATGAATGCCAGCTATTGAGGTCGGAAGGATTGCCGTCGTTATTGCCGGAAGGAGGGCCGGACAGAAGGTCGTCGTTGCCGACATAATCGACAAGAACTTCGTCCTCGTCACCGGCGCTGGCCTCAACAAGGTCAAGCGCAGGAGGATGAACGTCAAGCACCTCGAGCCCCTTCCGGAGAAGGTCAACATCGAGCGCGGTGCCTCCGACGAGGAGATAAAGAAGGCCCTTGAGGAAGCAGGCATAAGCCTTGAGTGAGGGCTTTCCCTCACTCTTCTTCCAATAAGCTTCTTACCGCTTCCAGGTCCCTGTTCGTTTCGTCATTCTGTGGGCAGATACCTTCCCAACTGGCGGTTTTCACGTACCGCTTCATGTATCAGGTGGGTTTATTAAGTCTGGACTCGAACTCTATGGGGGTGAATGAGATGCAACTCCACGCCGTCATCTGGGAGGAAGAGGGCGTTTACGTCATTCGGGAGGTCTTCACGGGGGTTACCACTCAGGGAGAGACGATAGAGGAGGCAATTGAGAACCTCAAAGAGGCCGTTGAGCTGTACCTTGAGGAGTTTCCAGAGCTGAGGAATGAACTGGAGAGGGTAAAGTTCGTGGGCGATTTCCATGTCGAGGTTGCCAAGGCTCTCGGGTGAAGAGGTCGTTAAAGTGCTCACCAAAAAGTTCGGCTTCGAGGTGTCCCGCCAGAGGGGTAGCCACGTTGTCCTCGTTAAATACGCTGACGGCAGGAAAATAGGAACCGTGGTCCCGCTTCACAAAGAGTTAAAAGCCGGTACGTTGATGGGAGTCCTGAGACTTGCTCAAATAAGCAAGGAGGACTTTATCAAAGCGCTCGAAGACCCGTAGGTGATGCTCATGGCGAGGGACGAAGTGAGGAGAATCCTTCCGGCCGACATAAAGCGAGAGGTACTAATTAAGGACGAGAAGGCCGAGACGAACCCGAAGTGGGGCTTTCCGCCCGAGAAGAGGCCGATGGAGATGCACATGCAGTTCGGCATAATCAACCTCGACAAACCCCCTGGACCGACGAGCCATGAAGTTGTCGCGTGGATTAAGAAGCTCTTCAACCTGAGCAAGGCCGG
>NZ_JAMOQU010000109.1 GCF_027063845.1 Thermococcus sp. | reverse complement strand
TTCTGTAGCCACCGAGCCTTAGATAGCGCTGGGGGGTTAGTCCAGTGTGTCCCATAACAGGAATTCCCATCCTCACGAGCTTCCTGACGAGCTTCTCGTGGTCTGCTCCACCTTCAATCTTCACCGCATCCGCTCCCGCCTGAATCAGCATCACGGCGTTCTTAACGCCCTCCTCGACGCTCACCTCGTAGCTCGAAAACGGCATGTCCGCTAGAACCAGGGCTCTCTTAACGGCTTTTGCCACTGCCCGCGTGTGGAAGACCATCTGCTCCATCGTCACGTTGAGAGTATTGTTATCGCCGTAAACGACCATTCCGAGAGAATCGCCGACGAAAACGATGTCAATTCCCGCTTTATCTGCCAGGAGCGCCGAGGGGTAATCGTAGGCCGTCACCATCGTGATGTTCTCCTTCCCCTTCATCTCGCGGATTCTCTTCGGCGTTATCTCCCTCATACCACCACCACCTTCGTTTCGACAGCGGTCTAATTAACGGTTTCGATGGTTGGGTTTATTAAGCAACGGGAAGAGTATTGGGTGGAGAACAACGAGGGGACACTAATCCGGACTTTGAACCTGTTATTTAGAAGTGTTACGGGAGATGCGAGAAGTGAGGGAGAGAAGAATTATGGGCTGGGGGGAGACGACATGAGAACCTGGGAGCACTACGAGCACACCGCTGATATAGGCGTTCGCGGTTACGGCTCAACTCTGGAGGAGGCCTTCGAGGCGGTAGCGCTGGGCCTCTTCGATGTGATGGTGGATGTGAGGAAGGTCGAGCCGAGGGAATGTCGCGAGGTTGAGGTGGAGGAAGAGGACTTAGAGGCTCTCCTGTACAGCTTCCTTGAAGAGCTCCTCGTGCTCCACGACATGGAGGGGCTGGTCTTCGGCGACGTCAGAGTCAGGATAGAGAAGAGGGAGAACGGCTACCGCCTCAAAGCGAAGGCCTGTGGTGAGGTTCTCGACTACGAGAAGCACGAGCCGAAGGAGGAAGTCAAGGCAATAACCTACCACGATATGAGGATTGAGAAACTGCCGGACGGGCGCTGGATGGCGCAGTTCGTTCCCGACCTGTGAGGTGATTGGATGAGCGCGAGGGACGTGATTAGGGAAACCAATCCTGCATTTTACGAGCGCTACTCAAAGCTCGACGATTCGGACGAGTTCTGGGAGTTCATAGTTAGGCCACTCAGGCAGAGCATCAGGGTGAACACCCTCAAGGCCCCGCTGGAGGTTGTGGTTGAGAGACTCAAAGAGGAGTTCGAGCTTGAGCCCATTCCTTGGGTCAGGGAGGGGTTCTTCATCGACGTTGACAACCTCGCAAGGGTTCCGGAGCACGGCCTCGGCTTAATCTTCGGGCAGGAAGCGAGCTCGATGATTCCGCCAGTTGTGCTTGAGCCGAGGCCGGGGGAGCTGGTTTTGGATATGGCCGCCGCGCCGGGCTCGAAGACAGGACAAATAGCCCAGTACATGGAGAACGAAGGCTGTATAATAGCAAACGACCCCAACAGGGACAGGGCCAACGTCCTGATAGCGAACCTCAACAGGATGGGGGTCCTGATAGCGAGGGTAACGACGAGGGACGGGGCCAAATTCGCGCGCTTCGAGAATACCTTCAACAGGGTTCTATTGGATGCACCGTGCTCCTCGGTCGGAATGATACGAAAGAGCTGGCACTTCCTGAGGGAGTGGCGTGAGAAGGCCGTCGTCAAGTACATGAACATTCAGAAGAGGCTCATCCTCGCGGGTTACAGAGCGCTCAAGCCGGGTGGAGTTATGGTTTACTCAACCTGTACCATAGACCCGCTGGAGAACGAGGAGGTCGTTGACTACCTCCTGAGGAAGACCGACGCGAGGCTTGAAAAGATAGACCTGCCCGTGAAGACGAGCGAGCCCATCCTTGAGTGGGAGGGGAAGACCTACTCTGACGAGCTGAAAAAGGCTCTGCGCATACATCCGAACGACAACGACACCGAGGCGTTCTTCATAGCGAAGATAGTCAAGCCGGGTGATGAAAATGAGTGATGAGAAGGGAAATCCCAGAAACGAGATTGGCAAGACCAGCGATGCCGAGCTCGTCAAGAGGCTCCTCATGGAGAACTACGGCTATGCGCCTGACCTAATCTACGAGATAAGGGGCAACCACAAGAAGGTCTACGCCTACAAGCCCTGTGAACTCAAGATAAGCGACACCGGCAGGAGGGGAGTCTACTTCGGCAGGATAGAGAGCGACGGAATAAGGCTGACGATTGAAGGTGCCTTCCTCGTTGGACCAAAGGCAACGAAGAACGTCGTCGAGCTGGACGACGAGAGGGCGAGGCGCTACCTGGCCGGGGAGAGCGTGGAAGTTGACGTGCCAGACGGCTGGGTGCTCCTCAAATGGCGCTCCTACTACCTCGGCTCGGCCAAGGCCAAGAACGGGAGGTTGCTCAACTACGTCCCGAAGGAGAGGAGGTTAAGGATTGAGTAACATTTCCGTTCCTCGAAAGCTTAAAATAATTTTAGGCCCACCTAAGAAGGGGGTGAGATGATGGTTCCGCTGAAGAGAATTGACAAAATCCGCTGGGAGATTCCCAAGTTCGACAAGAGAATGCGCGTTCCGGGCAGGGTTTACGCTGACGACCAGCTCATCGAGAAGATGCGTCAGGACAGGACTCTGGAGCAGGCCGCCAACGTCGCCATGCTCCCGGGCATCTACAAGTACTCTATAGTGATGCCCGACGGACATCAGGGCTACGGCTTCCCAATCGGTGGTGTAGCAGCTTTTGACGTGAAGGAAGGTGTAATAAGCCCCGGAGGCGTCGGATACGATGTGAATTGCGGCGTCAGACTGATTAGAACGAATTTAACGGAGAAAGAAGTCAGACCACGCATCAAGGAGCTCGTTGACACGCTCTTCAAAAACGTCCCGAGCGGACTTGGAAGCAAGGGACGTGTGAGGCTCCACTGGACCCAGCTCGACGACGTCTTAGCGGACGGCGCCAAGTGGGCTGTTGACAACGGCTACGGCTGGAAGGAGGATTTGGAGCACCTTGAGGAAGGCGGAAGGATGGAAGGGGCCGACCCGAATGCCGTCAGCCAGAGGGCGAAGCAGAGGGGAGCGCCACAGCTCGGCTCCCTCGGCTCAGGAAACCACTTCCTCGAGGTCCAGGTCGTCGATAAGATATTCGATGAGGAGATAGCCAAGGCGTACGGCCTCTTCGAAGGGCAGGTCGTGGTGATGGTTCACACCGGTTCGCGCGGTCTCGGCCACCAGGTGGCGAGCGACTACCTCAGGATAATGGAGAAGGCCAACAGGAAGTACGGAATCCCCTGGCCAGACCGCGAGCTGGTCAGCGTTCCATTCCAGAGTGAAGAAGGGCAGAGGTACTTCAGCGCGATGAAGGCGGCCGCAAACTTCGCCTGGGCCAACAGGCAGATGATAACCCACTGGGTCAGGGAGAGCTTTGAGGAGGTCTTCAAGCGCAAGGCAGAGGACATGGAGATGCACATCGTCTACGACGTCGCCCACAACATAGCCAAGGTGGAAGAGCACGAGGTCGACGGGAGGAAAGTTAAGGTCGTCGTCCACAGGAAGGGAGCGACGAGGGCCTTCCCTGCAGGCCACCCGGACGTGCCGAGGGCCTACCGCGACGTCGGCCAGCCCGTTCTCATTCCCGGCTCGATGGGAACGGCGAGCTACGTTTTAGCGGGAGCCGAGGGCTCGATGAGAGAGACCTTCGGTTCGAGCTGTCACGGCGCCGGAAGGTTGCTCAGCAGGAAGGCCGCAACGAGGCAGTACCGCGGTGATAAACTAAGGAACGAGCTCCTCCAGAGGGGAATCTACGTCCGCGCGGCTTCTCTCAGAGTCGTCGCAGAGGAGGCCCCCGGAGCCTACAAGAGCGTCGATAACGTTGTCAACGTCGTCCACCAGGCTGGCATAGCAAAGCTCGTCGCGAGGATGCGCCCGATGGGCGTCGCGAAGGGCTGACTGCGTGTGTTTTCCCTTCAATCTTGCACTTTTCCCTTCTGTTTCTCTATAGCATGTCACCCTCCAAAAATGTATCAGTTGAGGTCCCTCGTCAGGAACCTCACGTAGGAGAACGCGAAGGGAAGGAGAAGCATTACCAGCAGGAGTGCAAGGTTGTTGAAGCCGTAGGAGAGAGCATCTCCGAGCGGGGTGTAGTAGTTCGTAAACTCGTCGCCCCCGAAGATGTAAACTACAAGCTGAACGTAGTGGTGCGTTGGATTGAGCATGTTGAACCGCAGAATCCACGCGTTTCTGCTCTCCTCCCACGTGTTGTAAGCCGGTGAATCCCAGTAGGGCTCGGGGCCGACTATCTTATCCACAATAGCTCCCGCAATGAGGTTGTAAAATATCGGAACGAATATCGCCAGGAGAAGGCCCACTATAAGGGAGTTTTCAGGTTTCTTGAAGAGCGTTGACAGGAACAGGCCAAAGGAAAGGTAGACAAGGGTGTAAAGTGCAGTTACAAGCATTCCCAGGAGTCCTCTGATGAATGAATCCATCGTCAGGGGCAATCCCAAGAGGAGTATTAAGCCGACTGTGAGGAGGAAAGTCAGGAAACTTGTAGACAGCACGAGGACGGCAAAGCCCAGGAACTTGCCGTTTATAACCTCGTCCCTGTAAATGGGATGTCCGAAGAGCACCTTGGCGGTTCCCTCCTCGACTTCCCTGTTTATCGCGTCCGCCCCGAGGGAGACGCCGAGAACCGCCCCTACGATTGTGAGGAGGCTCATGTTCAGGAGGAACATAAGCGTAAATGGGGTGTAATAGACGTCTCCTCTGACGGCCCACATGTCCCACAGTCCCACTGAACCAACTCTCGCCGAGCCCATGTCCATGAGCTCCGACTTTGTTGAATAGGCGATGAAACCGAAGAGAAGAAAATAAATGGCCATCACTATCAGGAACCTCTTGGTTCTAACGGCAATGTAGAGCTCCTTTTTGGCCACGTTCCATGAGGGGTTCATCTTCTCCCAACCCTCCTCATCATCAGAACGACCGCTCCAAAGACCACGACGAGCACAAGGACGCCAAGATACGTACTTCCGGAGCCCCTCTCAACGCGAACGGTGAGCATCGACTTCGACCTGAGCTGGTCGCTGGTTATCTCCACTACAAGTGTGTAAGTGCCGGCGGGTGCTGAGGAGGGTACTGAAACGGTGACGTACACGGGTATTGAAGTTGATATCATAACGCTCCCGGAACTTCCAAGCCTTGAAAAGTGGTCGGGACTAACGTCGAGTTTCCAGCCGCTTGGTCCTCTGACGGTGATTTTCACGTTGGTCAAAACGCCGGAGACATCAAGGTTAAGCCTTATTGAGCCACTACTTCCGGGTCTGAGAACCAAGGTATCCCGGTCGGGGATGACGTCAAGCTGGGCGTTGCTGGACACTGCCACGTCAATTGGATACTCGCGCTCCATTGAATGACCCGAAACGGTGAGAGTTAGCCTAAGAGAACCATGACCCGTGGAGAAATATGGGTAGAGTATGAGGTAAACCGTTTTTGATTCTCCCGGTGCCAGGGAAATTTCCTTAACGGTGTCTTGGCCAGCCGAATCGAGGCTCAGGGAGTAGTCCCATCCTTGGGGCAGACCCGAAAGGGAAACGCGGTATGTGTCCTTCTTGGAGCCTAGGTTCGTTATGGTGAGGGGGATTACTCCGGGCTGGTCAGTGGAAACCGTGAGGGAACTCCTACCGAGGGTCACTTCAAAGTAGTAAGGCTTTCTCTCAAGCCGGAGTGTTATGGTTTTTGTTTCACCGTCTAGGACTGTTACGTTTCTAAAAATCGCGTTGAAAGCATTGCCACCTGCCCTGACCTCATGCACTCCAGGCTTTAGCCGGAACTCCGCCAACGGCCCGGAAACGTTCTTCCCACCAACCCAAATCCAGCCATCCACAGGGGAGCCTGCATTATCAACCAGCTTGACTATCAGTGTTCCGGGCATTCCGAGGTATGTTTTGTAAACGGTCACTGTAAGGTCGTACGGCTTCCCATTGACGATGACCTCAACCCCGTGGTCGCCGAGAGTGGCGTTTCTTGGAACTGAAATGACCAGGGTAGCCCCCAGGTTGCCCTCAACATTAAAGGAAGTTATCCGGTAGTTACCGGAAACCACGTAGGCATCCCATCCCGGAGGAGCGCTCACGGAAAGGTTAACGCCGCCGTAGCCCGTAAACGTCAGGGGCACTGTTACGTTTGTACCAGCCTCAACTTCGATTCCCGAATACGGAAAGTTTATGGAGACACCAAGGCTCTGCACGTTCAAAACAAAGGTCTCGTTGCCAACTTCAAAAACCACACTACCGCTTCCAGACGGCTCAACGTGGAGAACAACGGTGGTGGAACCCTCGGGAGGAAGAATCACCGAGCCAACGATGAGACCGCTCTCACGGAAGCTGGCATCCCAGCCGGCAGGCGTTGAAACGATTCTAAGGGGCACCCTGATGGTATCCTTGGAGAGGCTTGTAATCGTGATTGGGACATCAACGGGGCCGCTAACAGTTATTGAGTCATAAGGAACGAAAACCGAGTAGTCCTCTGTCTCGGGAATCCTGACCTCGGGCCCGGTGTAAACCTCGAGACTTGAGTTAGCGTAGAGAAAGAGCAGTCCGTCGAACTGGGCCGTTCCGTTGGCAGGAACACGAAACACATCGCCGCAGGACAGAACGAGATATTCATCGGTGACGTTCAGTATCGAGAATACCCTCCCCGAGAGCGAAAACTCAGTTCCAACCTTGGCAGGCACGGTTAGGACTTTTCTCCCCTCGGCGGAAACTATCAGAAACACGGAGTTGTCAAAGTAACTACCAACGGTGACCTCGAGCCCCTTAAGGGATATCGTTCTGCCAAATGTGGCTGGTGCGAGCGCAACAACTTCCTCTCCCCTAAGCACCATAACGTACGGGCTTCCGTTGGACGCGAGAGTTGGAAAGACTGTGTAGTTGCCGACGGCGAGTTTTTCACCGATGGAAATTCTGCCCTGATAAACGGTAACGTGCGGATTTGCCAGGGCAAGAGAGGACAGCAACACAATCAAAAGGATAGCAAACCTTTTCAACTTATTCACCCCCGTAAACGGTCTTCAGGAAGACGTCCTCAAGGCTGGGCTCCTCCATGGTCAGCGAAACCACCGCCAGCCCCTTCGAGCACAGATACCGCGAAAGTTCCGCCCTTATGTCACTTCTCGCAACAACCACGGCGCTGTTTTCGGAGGGACGCTCGATGGAAACAACCCCCGGGAGTTTGAGCTCGGGAATCGGACCGTCGGTTTCTACCTTTATTACATAGCCCTCCATCTCCATGAACTTCCTTTTAACTTCATCAAGCTTCCCAACGGCCCTGAGCTTGCCCCTAACGATTATGCCGACCCTATCGCTGAGTTCCTCAACCTCACTGAGAACATGACTTGAGAAGAAAACCGTCTTTCCCTCGCGCTGGTATTCCCGAATTATCTCCTTTACAAGAATTGCTCCCTCGGGGTCGAGACCGCTCGTCGGCTCATCAAATATTAAGAGCTCGGGGTCGTTTATCAGGGCCTGGGCTAAGAGGAGCCTCTGGCGCATTCCCTTTGAGAAGGTTTTGGCCTTCCTGTGGCGAGCCTCCCAAAGGCCAACACGCTTGAGGAGCTCGGTGATTCTTCTCTCCATTTCCAGGCGGGGGATTTTGTAAAAGCTGGCGAAGAACTCAAGGTTCTTCCATGCCGTCAGCTCGCCATAAATCGTCGCACTTTCAGGAAGATAGCCGAGCTTTTCTTTGGCCTTGAGGGGTTCAACGGCCGTATCATAGCCTAACACCTCAATTCTACCGGAGTCTGGAACGACTATGCCCAGTATGCTCAGTATTGTTGTTGTCTTTCCGGCACCGTTTGGCCCGAGAAACCCAAAGACTTCCCCCTCCTTGACTTCGAACGAGACACCGTCAACGGCCCGGAAGTTACCATAACTTTTAATTAAGTTGTCCACCATTATGGCCGTGGTTGACATGGCAACACCTCGGGGTAGTCTCGCCCCAATTCAAAATCAAGACGAGATTTTTAAGGATTTTGTTAGGCCCACCCAAACACACACTGACCGCACCGGAAGTTCACATCGGGGGCACGCTTTTTATATTCTAGCTCGAATGAAGGGTGGTGGTCTTATGGAGCTGACACACGTTGATGAGAAGGGCGTCAAGATGGTTGAGGTCGGCCACAAGGACGTTGTTTTTCGAAAGGCCGTTGCGAAGGGTAGGATTAAGCTCAGGCCCGAGACGATAGAGCTCATCAAGGCCGGAAAGACCAAGAAGGGCAACGTGATAGCAACGGCCCAGATTGCAGGGATTTTAGCGGTTAAGAAGACGCCCGAGTTAATTCCCCTCTGCCACCCGATACCTCTGACCGGCGTTGACATAACCTTCGAGTTCGGAGAAGATTACATCGAGGCCACCTGCGAGGTTCGCGCCTATTACAAGACCGGCGTCGAGATGGAGGCCTTAACCGGCGTGACCGTCGCGTTACTCACGATATGGGACATGGTGAAAGCCGTTGAGAAGGACGAGAACGGTCAGTATCCTGTGACAAGAATCGAAGGAATACACGTTGTGGAGAAAGTTAAACAAAAATGACCAGCAAGGGTTATAAATGACACCTGTAGAGTTGACCCGGTGAGGAAAATGTACGAGGTCAAGAAGAGCAGGTCAGGCTACGTCTTCGACCTTCCGAGGGAGAGGATAGCCTTCATGTTCCTGAAGGACGGAACCTACATGATGTTTCACGACGAGGAGTTTCTCTGCTACTCAATGAGGCCCGTCGAGATTTCGAGAGAGGAGCTCGAACGCTTCGAAGAAACCGGGGAGATGCCCGAACTGATAAGGCGCGTAAAGGCCCACGATTTCCCGAACGAGTGCGTCGTCAAGAGACTGCCACCCATAGACGAGGATTTGAAGCCCTTCAACCCGAACAGGAAATGCGTCGTAATCTTCACCGGCTTCCAGGACACGGTTATAGACTACGTTGAGAGGAACGGAATCACCTACGCGGTTGCCAAGCTGGTGGACGAGCCGGAAAAGGTCTGCAGGTTCGTCGGAAAGGGCAACTACAAGATTGCCGCAGTCAGGCTGAAGAGGAACGGGCCCTGCATGAGTAGGGAGGAGTTCAGAAAAGAACTTGAAAAGCTGAAAGAATGAAAGGCTCAGATGTTTCCGATTCGCTGGAGGACCATTCCCTCTATTCTTATCGGCTCAGTTCTCCTGGCTAGAACTATCGCCTGGTCGAGCCTCGCCTCGTGCTCGGCGTGAATCGTGAAGAGCGGGTCCCCTTCTTTGACCTTCTCACCGACCTTGACGTAGAGCTCCAGGCCGGCACCCTTGTCCTCAGGAGCTCCAGCGGCCCTCGCAATGGCAGTTATCGCCCTGTTGTCTATCGCGGTGACGTAGCCGCTCGTTGGGGCGGTGAAGGTGTAGGTCTTGTCGCCTATCGGAATCTCCTCGGGCTTGATGTTGGGGTCTCCTCCCTGGGCCTCGATGATTTCCTTCATCTTCTCCCACGCCTTCCCGCTTTCAAGGATTTCCCTCGCCATCTTCTTGCCCATTCCAGCGGGAGCAACTCCCCCCATCTCAAGCAGTATTCCTGCCAGCCCGGTCGCCTTCTCGATGAGGCTTCCCGGCCCCTTGCCAGTCATCAGAGCCGAGAGGGCTTCTCTGGCTTCGAGCGCCGGACCGACGGTGTGTCCAATCGGCTGGCCACCGTAGGTTATCGCGACCTCGACGTACTGGCCGAGCCTCTTGCCGAGCTCTATGAAGTCCCTCGCGAGGGCCCTCGCCTGCTCGACGGTCTCGACCTTGACGCCCTTTCCGGTTGGAATGTCAATGAGAACGTACTGGCTTCCCATGGCGTACTTCTTGGACATTATGCTCGCGAGCATGAGCCCAGTTGGGTCAATGCTGAGCGCGCGCTCGGCCTTAATTGTGATGTCGTCGGCGGGAGCGAGGTTTAAAGCCCCTCCCCAGACGAGGCACGCGCCGACCTTCTCAACTATCCTCTTGATTTCATCAAGGGAGAAGCTCACGTTGGCGAACACCTCGACAACATCGGCCGTTCCGGCGGCGCTGGTTATTGCCCTCGAGCTGGTCTTCGGAATTGTTAAACCTGCGGCGGCTACAATCGGAACGACGAGGATGTTGGTCTTGTTGCCAGGGACACCGCCGATGCTGTGGACGTCCATTATAGGCTTCCTGTCTATGTCGAGCATATCACCGGTTTCGGCCATCGCTATTGTCAGGGCGGCAATCTCGTCCATGTCGAGGCCGTTTATCTCGAGTGAAGTCACGAACGCACTTATCTCAATGTCCCTGAGCTTCCTGTCAACGATGTCCCTGATTATAGCCTCAATCTCAACCTTCCTGAGCTTTGAGCCGTTCATCTTCTTCTTTATGTAGCGGACGCTCTCCGGGGTTCCGGCTGGAATAACTGCAACGGTTTCCCCTTCGGAGAAGCTGTGGAGCTCAAGGACGTCCCTGCTAACTCCAACTTCTCCCCTTTCCACGAGGTTGCTTATGACGACGCTTCCATAGACCGTCTTCTTCCCGGCTTCGAGCTTCACGAGGTCATCCGGGTGGAGCTTGGCCTCCTTGGCGTCCTCCTCGTTTATGAGGACCGAGTACCTGCCGCTGTAGAAGTCGAGAATCCTGACCTTTGCCCTCATTCTTTCACCCCCTGTGAATTTATCTTCTCTGTCAAAGCTTACTTAAATGTTTTCGAGAAGAGCGCGCCAAAAGGTGGTGATATGAAAAATCCTAATAGTCAGAGACTTGTAGAATCAATCCGAAAGGCTCTCACCGTACTGAACCTTTGACTGGATAATCGTCTCGAGCTCACCGGTTCTCAGAAGCAGTCTAATGACGTCGTTGGCCACATCCCTGATGGCAGGGGGCAGAACTCCTGAACCGGACAGGTAGTGTTTAATGACCTCCTCAAGGGGGGCGGTGTAGAGCTTTCCATCGAAGACCACAACTTCGTTTTCGTATATCTCCACGAGTTTGTCTTCGTACCCTAACTTGGTCCTCATCGCCCCCCACCCCCAGAATAGGAAGTACAACGGAGGTTTTAAAATTTAACGGCCTAGAAAAGTTTAATAACAGAGGGTAAAAGAAGCTCACAGGTTCCTGACTTCCTCGTCTATTGACTCTTCGAGGGCCCTCTCCCAGTCGTCAACGTCAAACTGCTCCAGCTCACCCTCAAGTTCCTCTTTGAGGCTCATGACACGTCTCTTGAGGGCAGTCTTGGTCTCCTCGTCGTAAACGACGTAGTACGGGTTGTTCTTCGCTGAAACGTAGAGGATTGCCAGTATTATGACCAGAATGAAGAGGATTATGACCAGCCCGTAGAGAATGACCTCCGCCATCACTTCTTCCCTCCGAATATGGCTTTGAAGACCCTCTTAATCGGGCTCTCCGGCTCGGGCGGCTGCCACTTTATTCCGGCGAGCTTGGCGGCGAGCTGTTTGATTGCTATGGCAGCAGGACTGGTGGGGTTTTTGATGACGAGAGGGACACCGTAGGCGGAGGCACGCTTTACCTCCGGGTCCTCAGGAATCATCGCAAGAACCGGAACCTCGAGGATGGCCTCTATTTCCTCCTTGCTGAGTTCGGTCTTCTCGTTGGTGACCCTGTTGAGAACGACGCCGAGCGGAAGGGTTCCAAGCTTCTCAGCGATGAGCTTGGTCTTGAGCGAGTCAGTTATGGCGGAGATTTCCGGGTTGGTAACTATGATGAGCTCCTTACCGATGAGGAGCGCGGTAACAGAGGTCATCTCAAGTCCCGCTGGCGCGTCAATGAGGACGAAGTCCGCCATCTGGCCGATTTCCCTCATGAGCTCCCTGAGCCTCTCTGGCTTGGCCTTCTTGACCTTTTCAAGGCTGAGTCCACCGGGGATTACCTTGACTCCGGCCGGTCCCTCGTAGATTGCGTCCTTAAGGTCAGCCTCCCTCGCGAGAACGTCGTGGAGCGTGATTGGTATGTCCTCCATTCCAAGGACGAGGCTAAGGTTTGCCATGGTCAGGTCAGCGTCGAGGAGAATCACTTCCTTGCCGAACTGGGCTAAAGCAACACCCAGGTTTGCGACAGTTGTAGTTTTACCGGTTCCACCCTTTCCGGATGCAAAAACTATTGAACGCCCTTCCAAAGCCGACACCTCCGGTAAAATCATGATAGGCATGTACTAATTTAAGGCCTATGGTGCACTGCGATTATCGCTTATGGAGAAGTGCTTTTAGCTTTTGCGGTCAAAATAAAAAGAAGTAATCGCCAGAAATGTTCATTCGGCTTTCTCTTCCTTCTCTTCCTTCGTCTTAGCGGTGTATGCCCTCGCGGCATCTCCAACTGCCTGGAACAGCTTCAGCATCTCCATCGGGAGCGGCAGAACTATGACGTTGCTCTTGTCGCTGGCAACATCGCTTATCGTCTGGAGCGTCCTGAGCTGAAGGGCCATCGGGTGCTCGCTGATAATCTCGGCCGCCTCGCGGAGCTTCTCCGCGGCCTGCCTCTCGGCTTCAGCAAGGAGAATCCTCGCCCTCCTCTCCCTCTCGGCCTCAGCCTGCTTGGCCATGGCCCTCTGCATTCCCGCGGGCAGTTCAACGTCTTTTATCTCAACGGTGGTCACCTTGATGCCCCATGGGTCGGTCGCCTCGTCGATAATCTTCTGGAGCTGGAGGTTGAGCTTCTCCCTCTCGCTCAGCAGTTCGTCGAGGTGAGCCTGTCCAATGACGCTCCTCAGCGTCGTCTGAGCAATCTGGCTGGTGGCCATTATGTAGTTGCTGACCTGGGTGACTGCCTTAATCGGGTCAACGACGCGGAAGTAGACGACCGCATTGACCCTGACCGGAACGTTGTCCTTGGTTATGGTCTCCTGAACGGGAACGTCGAGAACCCTTGTACGGAGGTCAACTATGACTGCCTTCTCAAAAATCGGGATAATGAAGAACAGTCCCGGCCCCCTGGCACCGACGACCCTACCGAGACGGAATATGACGGCCCTCTCGTACTCCTTGACGATTTTTATGGCACTTGCTAGTATAATCAAAACAAAAAGCAAAACGATTCCCAAAACGATGGTCCCAATCGCCATCAGCTATCACCCCTAACCTTTTCAACTATGAGAGTCAAACCCCGAACCTCAAGAATCCTAACCCTTTCTCCAACTTTAATCGTTGAACCATCCTTGGATACGGCCTTCCAGAGCTCTCCGCGAACTTTGATTACGCCCTCTGGATTGAGGTCCTCGATGACCTTACCGACTTCCCCTATCAATTCTTCCCTGCCAGTTTCGGGCTTTCTGCGATGGGCTCTAACTACCGCCGCCATTCCGAAGAGGAAGAACAACGCCAGCAGGATTCCTGTAACGATTATTGCCACCCTGAGGGTCTCAAAAGTTGAAGCGCTCACAAGGTAAACCCCCCCACCACCTTTACCGAAGAGTATTAGACCACCAAGGATAAAGCTGACGAGTCCCGCAACTGTAAAGAGCCCGAACGTCGGTGTCAGCGCTTCCGCGATGAAAAAAATCATACCCAAGATTACCAGTACGAGGCCGGCTTCGTTGTAGCCAAAGTATCCCATTCCAATGACGCCGAGGACGAGCAGAATTGCGCCGAGCGTTTCTGGAACGTGCCAGCCGGGTGTTAAGAAGCCGAAGACGAGGCCGAGCATCCCGACCACGAAGAGGAGGTACGACACAGCGGGGTTCGCGAGGAACGTGACTATGCGGTAGCTAAGCGATGGATTAAGCTCTCTTACTTCAACGTTCGTGAAATTAAGCGTGACGTAGCCTTTTCCAGCAACCGGAACCTTAGTCCGCATGCCGTTGGCCTTCCTGAGCAGGTCGGGGACATCGTTTGCTATGACCTCAATCACATGGGCCTCCAGGGCCTCCTCAGGGGTTAAGCTCAGGTCTTCCAGCACAAACTTCTCCGCGGCGGAGACGTTTCTACCGCTCTCCTCTGCCAGAGAGCGCATATAGGCAGTGTAGAAATTCCGAATCTTGTCGGGAGCGCGGATTATACTCCCGTTGGAAGCGTAGCCGAGTATCGGCTCGCAGGCTCCTATGCTGGTTGCGGGGGCCATTGCTATCAAATGAGAGCTCATTGCGATGTACGTCCCGGCGGAGGCCGCTATCGCTCCCCTCGGGTAAACGTAGATTATCACGGGGACGGTCGAGTTCTGGATGAGAGAAACGATGCTCATCATCGCGTCACCCTGGCCGCCTGGCGTGTTGAGCTCTATAATCAGCGCCTCTGCGTTGTTTTCCTCGGCGGTCTTTATGTAGCTCGCGAACTGGTCTGCGGTGTACTGCGTTATCGTGCCCTCTATCTTACCAACGTAAACCACCTTCTTGTCAGCAGATACAAATGGAACCAGCAGCATCGAAACGAAGAGCATTACGAGCAAGGCGCGCTTCATAGCTCTCATCAAAGGAGATACCACTTAAACGTTTAAAACTTTTGCCTGCAGACGAGAGTTAGGAAAGCCATTTATATGCCCGGCACCAAGGTGAACCATGCTCGCCGAAACCTACAGGAGTTACCGTCTCGCGAAGGGGGATAAGAAAAGGGAACTTGCGAAAAAGCTTGTAATGGAACTCGCGAGGCATTCCCACAGGGAGCCCTTCTGGGAAACCGTCCGAGAGCTCGGACTGAGGCCCGACCACGTCAAGGAGGTAATGCTCTTCCTCGAGGAGAACGGGGAAATCGAGATAAGGCGCTCCTCCGACGGAAAGCGACTGTGGGTTCTGACCCTAAGGGATATAAGGCGCAACCCCATAAGGCTCGACCGATGGTTAGCGTTGAAAAAACCGCAAGGGAAATGATACGCAACGGCACCTGGGCCTTCAGGGACGGCGCCTTTTATCAGGCGCTGAGGCTTAGCAATGGGAAGGCCGGAGTGGTCGCCTACGACGGGGACTTCCACTTTCCCGAGGACTGGGGAAGGAAGGAAAGGAAGGAAGCGAAGGAAAAGGTAACCTTCGTTCTCGGCCTTGACACGGATTTGGAGTCCTTCTACGCCGAGATAAGCGACTCACCCTTCTCGTTCCTTGTGGAGGAGTTCTACGGCCTAACGATGCCCGCATCGCCGAGCCCCTACCAGGCCCTCGTCGAGGTGATAGCCCAGCAGCAGGTGAACTTCGACTTCGCCCAGCGGACAATAGCAAATCTCGTCAAACTCGCCGGAGAACCCGTTGGCGAGCTTTACGCCTTTCCCACCGCCGGGAAGATTGCCTCCCTAGGCCTGGAGGAGCTGAAGAAGGCCAGGCTCGGCTACAGGGCGGGCTACATAAAGTCCCTCACAGAGCTTTATCTGAAGGGCGAGCTGAACCTCGAACTCTGGGACTGGGACATTGATGAGGCCATCAAATACCTCACGAAGTTCCGCGGGATAGGGAAGTGGACGGCGGAGCTGTTTTTGGCCTACGGCCTGAGGAAGAACGTCTATCCAGCGGGGGACCTGGGCCTGAGAAGGGGGATAGCGAAGATTTTCGGCAAAAGGTCGAAAGAAGTCAGAGAAAGGGACGTTAGGGAAATCATAGAGCCCTACGGAAAGTGGAAGGGGCTTCTGGCCTTTTACATCCTCTGCTATGACAGGAAGACCGAGATGGAGAGGAGGAAGAGATGAGCGATGTTGTGATTGTCCTTCCCCGCGAGAAGTTCAAATCCCTGAGGGGAAAGGATATCAAAGCCTTAATCGCGGAAAACCTGCCTAAAGTCGAGGAAACCCTCAGGGCCGAGAGGGAGGAGTTCCTTCGGGAGAAGATTGGGAAGCTCGAGGAGAAGCTCCACGAAATGGAGAACCAGCTCGACGAGCTGAGGGAGTTCTACGAGAATGCCCTGAGAGACAAGGAGCTAATGATGGCGGAGCGCGATAAGCTGAGAAAGGAGAACGAGGAGCTCAGGAAAAGGCTTGATGAGAAGAGAAGTTCAGGAATAGTGGACGACTCGTTCACGGAGCGTGAACAAAAAGTTCATAAATCATGAACGAGAGTTGGTAACATGTTCGAGCTCATTTCAACGCCGGAGCGGGTCAGAATTCTGACCTATGTCCTGGAGAGAAAAGCCGTCGGCGTCGAGGAAACCGCCAGGGCAACGAGGTTGAGCAAGGGACTCGTTTCGAAAACGCTGAATCTCCTTACCCGGTACGGAATAGCGGAGAAGAGGGGGAGGAGGTTTGTAATCCACCTGACGCCAAAAACGCGCGAGTTAAAGCGGTTTTTGAACTTCGTCGTGCTCTCGGAGAAGCTTGAGCCTTTGAGGGAGGACTGGATTCTGGCCCTAGGGATACACGGAAGCTTTGCGAGGGGGGAGAACACCGACAAAAGCGACCTCGACGTCTGGATTCTTGTGGAAAAGCCGAGCATACTGAGAACAGCCTCGTTGCGGAGGAAGATAGAAACAGTAACTGGAAGGGAAGTTGACCTGCTCGTTCTAACGCCGAAGAGAGTCAAAGCGCTCCGTGAGAACGACCCAGTTTTTTATTACTCCCTCGCCTACGGCTCCATGATAATCTGGGGTGAAAGCCTTGAACGGATTCGAGACGTGCCTTCAAAGGAACCTGCTGAGAAAGGTTATACCCTCACAAGACACAAGAGAAGGCCCTACTGAGCTTAAAGCGAGCTGAGGAGTGGCTCGAAGAAGCCAGACGAAACATCAGGTTCGGCTCGTACAGAACGTCGCTGGTTGCGTCGTACATGGCGATGTTTCACGGCGCAAGGGCGTTGCTCTTCAGGGACGGCTGGAGGGAGAAGAGCCACTACTGCATAGCCCGCTACATTGAGGAGTTCTACGTCAAAAGCGGAAAACTGGACGGGACATGGGTGGAACTGCTTGACAGAATGAGAGAGCTGAGGCACGAAGACCAGTACGACATCGTCTATGAGCCGAGAGCTGATGAGGCAGAAGAGGCTCTAAAACTCGCAGAGGAGTTCCTGAAGGTTATGAAGTCGCTTGTGGGTGATTAGAATGAAGCTCACAATCAAACCAGATAGAGGCTTTGGAAAGGTTGAAATCGAGCTCGACGAGGCTCTATGGGTCGAGATTGAGAAGCTCGCGGAGCGATACGGCGTCCCCCCTGAGAGGGTCGCTGAAATCGCCCTTATAGGGGAGTTCGGGGAGTCGAAGGGAGAGCTTGAAGAGCTCGAGAGAAAGGCAGAAGAGCTTGAAAAGAGGGTCTGGAAGCTTGAAAAGGAATACGCTCCGCTCCGATACAAGGCCTACGGACTGAGCGAGGACAACAAAATCCTTGCAATCGAGCTCTCTGGCCTGATAGCGGAGAACAACCAGTTGAGGCGCTTCTTAAGGCTTCCCCTGAACCGGAACATTGAGCTGAGAAAGCTTATATCCTACTACCTTCAAGGTTGAAACGCGGATGATGACAGCGAATTGCACCGAACGCTGTGATGACGAGGACTGGCCCTGACGCCGTCCCGGGCCGGCCGTGAGGAATCCAAGACGGGATGAGCGAAGGCGATGATATACCCTATGAGCGCCGAGCCGGTCCGGGGCGTTAAACTGCCCCAACCTTCTCAAGAACGCGCGGTATCTCGACCGGCTCGAGGGCGCTCTCGACGATGTAGCCCTTCTCCACGAGGATTCTTGAAACGAGCTCCTCTCGCGTGAAGCCGTCTAATGTCTTATCGCCGTAGAACATCAGCTCGGGAAGCAGGATAAGACCGAGGTCAACCTCAGGCAGGTTTTTAACGGTTCTAAGCACGTCCCTGCCAGTGAGCAGGCCGGCAGTTCCTATGTTCCCGCCGAAGAACTCGTTTTTGACGGCCACAACTGGAATCCTCGGGAAGATTCTTCTGAGTTCTGGATAGGCCAGTTCGCCCGTCAGTATGTACGTCGGTATCTCGGGCTCGATTTCAAAGGGGCCAAGGTCGAGTCGAAACTCCCCAAGCAAAGCCTTGAAGATGGGCGGAATTACGACCTTTATCCCAGTCTCTCTCCCGACGTCGAGGGCAGTCCCCTTAACGAAGATTAACTCGTCCCTCGTTAGAGGTCTAACGTCCCTGTTGTATCGAGTAACCCCGACGGGGAAGAGCCTGACTTCGGCAACACCCATCGAGGCTAAATCTTCTATTATCTCGCCGATGTCATCGACGTTGTAGCCGGGCGTCAGGATTATGTCCGCTATGACCCTGAATGTCTCGGCGACGAGTGGGAGGAGGTCTATCAGCCTCCCCGCTAGCGGGCTCCTCATGAGGGCGATTCGCCTCTCCTTCTTCGTCGTGTGGACGGAAATCTGCATCTCGTCGAGGCCCGCTTTCTGGAGGCTCTCAATTCTCTTCTCGTCCAGCCCGACGTTTCCAGCCGTGTCGGTAACCCGAATCCACAGTTCTGGGTAGTGCTCGCTCACGTAGGCGATTCTCTTCTCCAGCTCGGGGTCGTTCAGGGTGTCGTGGAAGGAAACGCGGTAAATCATCTCGGGCGGATTCTGGCGGAGGTAACAGAAGAGGCAGTAACTCCCGCACGGGCCGGCCCTGCTCGACGGAGGGATAACTACCAAATCGTCCCGCTCATCAACGCCGTCCAGCTCGTACTTTGTGATTCGCCTAAGCTTGAAGTCCTCGGTGAACTCGTACATGCTCGAAACTCGGGCTGGGTTTTTAAAAGCTTAGGGTGAAGTTAGTGCGGTGGTGGCATGATAATCGCGGTAACCGGGACGCCAGGGGCTGGAAAGACAACGGTTTCAAAGCTTTTGGCTCAAAAGCTCGGCTACGAGTACGTTAGCTTAAGGGACTATGCGATAGAGAAGGGCATCGGCGAGATGAAGGGGGACGAGCTCGAAGTCGAGGTTGATGAGTTAGCTTACAACTTCGAGCGAGACTTCAAGGGGAAGGACGTCGTCGTTGACGGGCATCTTAGTCATTTCCTCAACACAGACCTCGTGGTTGTACTTAGAGCGCACCCGAGGCTAATCGGCGAGAGGTTAACCGAGAGGGGCTATTCGAGGGAGAAAATTGGAGAAAACGTCGAGGCCGAGCTGGTCGATGTAATCCTCGTGGAAGCGCTTGAGGAGAACGAGAACGTCATAGAGGTCGACACTACAGGAAAGACGCCGGAAGAGGTTGTGAATGAGATTTTAGGGCTGATTGAGAAAGGTGTTGAAAAGAGGGTCGGCGTCGTGGACTGGAGCGAGGTTTACGACGAGGTGATTCCCTACCTGAGGCTTTGACTCCTTTTTCTTTGAAACTACCGCATTCAGACCATGTACAAACCTATTCAGGCCCTAACTGCACAGGATAATCCGCACAAGCTTTATAATAGACTTTTTTTGGATAACAGTTCACCAATGGCATAGAGGTGAGGATGATGAAATTTAGAGCACTGTTTGTAGCATTTTTGTTCCTTAGCGCCCTCATGTGGATACCAACAACGAAGGCCAGCGCCTCAAATCTAAGCGGGTACACCATCTGCGTCGATGCCGGCCACGGTGGAAAAGACCCGGGTGCAGTCGGATACGTGGTGGAGAAGGACGTGAACCTGGCGATAGCTCTCAAAGTTGCCCAAGTCCTGGAAAGGGACGGTGCGAGGGTAGTCCTTACAAGGAACGGGGACTACTTCGTCACGCTCTCAGGAAGGGTACAGATAGCGAACTCAGCCGACTGTGATATCTTCATCAGTATACACGCCAACGCCGGGCCGAGCTCGGCGAGCGGATTCGAGGTCTACCACTACTACACCTCCAGCAGGGGAAAGACCCTAGCGACGTACGTTGACGAGGAGATATCAAAACTCATCCCCCTCAGGAACAGGGGCGTTAAGAGCGCTGGCTTCTACGTTATCAAATACACCAGGATGCCCGCCATACTCATCGAGACCGGCTTCGTGACGAACTCCTATGATGCAAGCATAATAAGCGATGAGGCCTATCAGTGGAAATATGCCTACGCCATTCTCCACGGCGTCCAGAGGTACTTCGGAGTTCCCGTTCATGACCCGGTTCCAGTGGTAACTGGTGTGAGGTTCGCGGACCACGGAAGCTACTTCAGGGTCGTCCTGGACGTTAGCGAGAAGGCCAGCTACCACGTTTACTACACCTATTACTCCAGCGGCTACCACCTCGTCATCCAGGTGGACAACGCCCAGCTGGCGAACCTTGGATGGGCGAGCTACAACGGATGGTACTACACATACACCGGCTCGGGTACTGCCCCGCTGATATACGCCACCCAGAGCGGAAACACAGTTTTTATCGTTGTCGAGCTCAACAGTCCGTATTTGCCATACAACGACTTCGTCCTCTCAAACCCGGACAGAATAGTCGTGGACATCTATCCCTGATCTTGCCCTTTCTTTCTCCGCTTTTTTCTCCGCCTTCTCTTCGGGATCAACCTCACAGGGCTCCCGCAGTCGGGGCAGACCCCTTCGGGGGGCATCTCAGAAAACCGCTTCCCACAGCCGATGCAGACGTAGTTCCAGCGTATCACGCGCTTAATTCCGCGCTTGAGGGTCTTGAAGGTAATCCCGAGGGTTTTCGCAATGTTCTGGAGGTTGTAGTCGTCGGTGAGGAGGGTAGCTTTGAGCTCATAAGCCAGGGCGAGAACCTCAATATCAGCTTCGCTAAGCTCGTTGAGCTCACCCGTTTTCCTTGCGGCTTCCATAACCACCTCAACGCTCTCCTTTGATGGAACGAGCACCTTAACCTTTCCCGCGCTTATCAGGCTCTCCAGGAAGAGTCTCGACTCCGGGTCCTTGACCTCTTCAACGACCTTCGGCGTCGTGAAGCCCTCGACGTCTATCCCCTGAATGAATATCGCGGTGTCTATTACCTGCATGGTTCAAGCTCCGGGAAAGGCTTTTTTAGATTTCCGTCGAAATGAAACCGGTGGGAGCATGAGGGTTGATTTGAACTCCGACCTTGGGGAGAGATTCGGGCGGTACAAGTTGGGCCTTGACGAGGAGGTAATGAACTACATTACGAGCGCCAACGTCGCTACCGGCTGGCACGCCGGCGACCCGATTGTCATGAGAAAGACCGTCAGGCTCGCGAAGGAGAAAGGAGTTGCCGTCGGCGCGCATCCGGGTTATCCGGATTTGATGGGCTTCGGGAGGAGGTACATGAAGCTCACGCCAGAGGAGGCAAGGAACTACGTCCTCTACCAGATTGGAGCGCTCTACGCGTTCACGAGGGCTGAAGGCCTCGAACTCCAGCACGTCAAACCGCACGGGGCACTTTACAACGCCCTCGTTAAAGAGGAAGAGCTCGCGAGGGCCGTCATAGAGGGGATAGCTGACTTCGATAAAAAGCTAATTTTTGTAACCCTCTCAGGCTCAAAACCGGCCCAGATAGCGGAGGAGATGGGCGTTAAAGTTGCCCACGAGGTCTTCGCTGACAGGGCCTACAACCCCGACGGAACCCTCGTCCCGCGCTCGAAGCCCGGAGCGGTTATCCATGATAAGGAAGAAATAGCGGAGCGCGTGGTCTCGATGGTCAAGGACGGCGGGGTTAGGGCCATAAACGGCGAGTGGATTGAGCTCAGGGCAGATACAATCTGCGTCCACGGCGACAATCCGAAGGCCGTTGAGATAGCGAGGCAGGTCAGGGAAGCCCTTGAGCGTGAGGGGGTTAGGATAGTGCCGATGGGGGAATTCCTGAGATGAACACTCAGAAGAAAGCTCCAAAAAAGGAAAACATAGAAGAGTTTCTGAGAGACCTTAACTCGGCGTTTGGAGCATTTACGGAGGACTTTGACCTTAAAAAGATTCGAAAGGAATGGGAGCGTAAATGGGTGAGACCATGAACTTCAAGCCCCTTGGAGACTCGGCGTTGCTCATCTCCTTCAGAGAGGTCATTGACGAAGAGACCAACGACCGCGTTCACGCCCTCGCGGGGGCGATAGAGAAAGCGGGCTTTGAGTGGCTCGTCGAAGTCGTTCCCGCTTACTCTTCCCTCGCGGTAATCTACGATGCCAAGCTCATCGACTTTGAGGGGGTTAGGCAAGCAATCGAAAGAATTGAGTTCTCGGCTGAGAAGTTCGAGGGAAGGCTCGTCGAAATCCCGGTTCTCTACGGCGGTGAGCACGGCCCGGATTTGGAATTCGTAGCGGAATACAACGGCCTGACTCCGGAGGAGGTCATCGAGATACACTCCAGGCCCATCTACCGCGTCTACTTCCTCGGCTTTCTCCCGGGATTTGCCTATCTCGGTGGGATGGACGAGAGAATAGCGACGCCCCGCCTTGAGAAGCCCAGACTGAAGGTTCCAGCAGGCTCGGTCGGGATAGCGGGGAAGCAGACCGGCATCTACCCCCTCGAAAGCCCAGGAGGCTGGCGTATCATAGGCAGAACCCCGCTGAGGCTCTTCAACCCTACTAGAGATCCTCCAACGCTCCTGAGGCCCGGCGACAGGGTAAAGTTCGTGCCGATTGATGAGGAGGAGTTTTTGAGCTTATCTAACAGAAAAATTTAAACAGTATAATCAATGTAATAAACTTGGTGAGAGCATGACTTCAAGATATGCAGTAATAACATTAGGAAATATTAACGAGCAAACTTTTGGGACAGTTCTTGACAAAATATTAACGAAAATTTCTAAAGAGAAAGATAATGAAGATGGAGAAACTGTTGCTCATCTTTTTATAATAGACACAGAGGATAGCTATGACAAGACAAACAGAATGTTAAGCGAAAGATTGTTAAATAATAAAAATAAAAACATAATTATAACCCGGGCAATAATTAGTACAATGAATAAACAGCAAGGATTAGAGAAGATAGTCTTAATTGTAGAAATGGCAACTAAACTGTATAACAAGGAAAATATTTTTGTTGATATAACAAACGGGCCTAAAGAGTACTCTTCGGCATTATATGCAATCTCATCTATATTAGAAATTGAGAACATATATCAATTACAGAGAAATGGCGAGAACAATTATGAGTATGTTCTTGTTCAGAGACTAGATAAGATACCAGAACTCTCAAGAATTGGGAATTTTGAAATTCTCTATTATCTGACAGAGCTAGAAGAAACATTTAAACCCGTAAAAGACAAAATTAGAGACTCTTCCTTTCTAGACTATGCATATACAAAAGTTAGGGAGGGCATTATACTATATTCCTCCAAAAAGGAACAATGTACAGATGAAGCACAGGATAATTGTGATTTTGAGATAAGCCTTTTAGAAACTGTTAGATGGGTAGAAAAAGCTATTGAGATTCTGTATGATTTTTTGGAAGATAAAAAAGATGAAATTTTAAAAAATAAAGAAAAGTTTGAAAAAATTAAAAAAGAGTATAAAAGACTAAGCATAACAAGCAAACTCAAAATAAGTGAGAGAACATTTAAGGACAACAACATCAAAGATGAAGTTTTAGAGTCCCTTAGAGGGATTCCTCTGATACTAGAATTATTGTGGGAGTATCGCCATATCCCTGCCCACCAATCAAGAATTGGATATTACAAAATATCCCAAAACGAGGCTAGGATAGCTATCGAAGCCTCATTGGAATTTTTCAGGAGAGTATTCACTTGCAAAAAACTAACTGAGTACATGATGACAATAGACTCGAGTGCAGGTGAAAAACAATGAGTATCTACGTGTCCATAGATGGAGATAACATCGGAGAACTAATAGAACAAGCCATATTAAGCAAAGATGAAAAGAGATTGCAGGAAATCAGTAATAAGGTGACAACGGCAATCACAATTTTCTCAAGCCAAATAAAAAACCAGATTCCAAATTCCACAATTATTCTAGCCGGAGGAGACAGTGCTATACTGAAAATTGAGGCCCAAAGTTTATACGAAGTGGCAATGAAAATTAAAGAGGTAAGTGGGCAGTTTTTTCAAAATTTTCAACTTTTCTCAGTTTCAATTGGAATAGGAACGTCCCTCATATATTCATATCTAGCATTAAAATTCGCCAAAGCCAATGGGAAAAATAAAATTGTTGCATATAACGGGCAAAAATTTGAAATATTGGGAAATATAATCCCAACACGGGGTAACCTCAACGATGATTGAACTCCTCCGAGTTCCCTCTTTGCTGACGGTTCAGGACTCCGGACGGTCAGGCTACAGAAAGCTCGGTGTTCCGATTTCCGGCTTCATGGATGATTATTCTGCGAGGATAGCTAACTACCTCGTCGGGAACCCCGGAAATGCACCCCTCCTCGAGTTCCTCCTGACCGGGCCAACGCTGAAGTTCAACGCTTCAGCGGTCTTCGCCGTTGCCGGTGACGTCGATGTGAAGCTCAACGGGGCTCCAGTTGATCCCTGGACTAGTTACTGGGCAAAGAGGGGCGACGTTCTCGAAGTAGGGGTGGTGAAGAGCGGTCTTTATGGCTACATAGCCTTCGCCGGAGGAATAAAGTGTGAGCCTCTCCTCGGGAGCTGTTCAACGTACGCTAAGGCAGGCCTTGGAAAGCCCCTGAAAGCTGGCGATGTCCTGAACCTTGGCTACGCGATACTGACGGGCAGGGAGGGGCGCAGGCTTCCTGAGGAGCTGAGGCCGGACTACTCGGCGGAGGAGATAACCGTCGGCGTCGTTCTCGGCCTGGATTTGGGCCATTTCACAGAGGAAGGCGTGAGAACGTTCCTCAGCGAGGCCTACACAATAACGCCGGAATCGGACAGGATGGGCTACCGCCTCGACGGAAGGACGATAGAACATTCCGAGAAAGGGGCTGGGATAGTCACCGGCCCGCTCGTCCCCGGGACGGTTCAAGTTCCCCCCAACGGAAAGCCAATCGTGATGATGCGCGACGCTCAAACCACCGGCGGTTACGCGAGGATTGGCGTCGTTACGAGTGCACATCTGCACCGTCTTGCCCAGATGAGGCCCGGTTTTAAGGTGCGCTTTGGGGAGATGAGCGTCGAAGATGCCAGAAACGAGCTCTTTAAGAAGGAGAAGACGCTTGAGGCGATAAGGCTTTTCCTTGAGGGAAGGCTAAGGGCCTACAGAATAAAAACCGAAAAAATGGAGACGATAGCCTTCGCGGGAGAGTAATCACTCCTTCTTGCGCATTACCTTTGCAATCTTGTAGGTCTTTCCGTCGCACTCGATTTCTCCCGTTATCTCAATGATTTTCACGTGGTCGCCCTCGAAGAGGCCCTCCGGCTTAAAGAGGTCCCTCTTCTTGGGGTCGCTGCACTCCTCGAACTTCAGCTGGATTATGGAGCCAACTATGGCCAACCTCGGGTCTACGGCTATCTCGATGCTCGGCTCGACTACTTCCACGACGCGAACCTTGCCCTCGTGCAACGGACAGGAGTGCGACGGCATGCTCCTGACCCTCAGAATCTTGTACCTCCTGCCCGGTTCAAGGTTTCCAACGCATACCCCCGCCAGCTTGCAGGTTTTACAGGGCTCAGCCGGGCCATAGAATATAAACTCAACTCCAGGTTTTGCGAGCTTTTCACCGACTAACGTGATTATGGCCATCTCAAACACCTCCTAAAGTTATGACGGATGATAATCAGATAACCCCCGTGATTTTAGCGGCTTTCTCGGCCGCCTCGCGGGTGAGGCCGTCCTTCCCAAGGATTGTATAGCGCTCGGGCCTTATCGTGTGGGCAATCGTGAGGGCCTCGATAACAATCTCTGGGTCAATCCCAAGCTCATATGCAGTAGTTGGGGCGCCAACCCTCTTTAAGGTTTCCCTAACGCGCTCCCACTTCATGCCGTGGAGGTATGCCATTATGATGGTACCCAGTCCGGTCTGCTCGCCGTGGAGGGCTGGCCTGTCGAGCAGCATGTCGAGGGCGTGGCTGAAAAGGTGCTCCGCCCCGCTCGCGGGTCTTGAAGAGCCCGCTATGCTCATGGCAACGCCCGTGGAGATTAGGGCCTTTATGACCTTTCTAACGCTCTCCTCGTTGCCGAGTCTGATTATGTCGGCGTTTTTCATGACCATCTTGGCACTCATGAGGCTCAGTGAGGCCGCGTACTCGCTGTAGTATTCCCCTTTTATCCTGTGGGCCAGCTGCCAGTCCCTAACGGCAGTCAGGTTGCTTATCGTATCGCCAACTCCAGCCGCGAGGTAGCGGTAGGGAGCGGTTTTGATGACCTTGACGTCCGCCACCACCGCGATGGGGGGAACGGCCTTGACGGATGTTTTAGCGCCCAAATCCCTTATCGAGGCGTTGGCGCTCGCTATGCCATCGTGGGAGGCCGTAGTTGGGAAGCTGATGAAGGGAACGCCCGTTTTGAATGAGGCAAGCTTGGCGACGTCTATTATACTCCCCCCTCCAACCGCTATGACCCAGTCGGCGCTCTCGTCCTTTATCAGGTCTATCGTCCTCTCAACTTCCTCCATCGTCGCGCCCTTTCTGACGGTGAGCGAAACGACTTCGTACTCGGATTTAAGACTCTCCTCGACATCCTTACCCGCTATCTCCCTCGTTCTCGGCCCGTAGAGTATAAGGGCCTTCTCGCCGAGGCCCAGCCGTCTCGCAACGTTCACAACTTCCCCTTTAAGGTCCTCGCCCAGCAGAACCTCGCGGGGAAGCTGCATCAGGTGCAATCCTTTCATTCTCCCACCCCTAACCTCTCGGAAGGAAAAGCTTTAAGGCTATCGGAAGGACCGTCTATGGCGACCTTAAAAAGTCCGGAGACTTCCTGGGTCCTTTGGAGAGCCAGCATGGCTTAACTCAAGGGGTTCAATTTTGGTCTTTTAAATAGGGAAATATTTAAATAATATTCCCTCTCATAAAAGACCATGATTGACAAAGATTTAACCCTCCAGTACCTGGCGGACTTCCAAGAGAAGAAGCTCCCAGAAACCGTTGAGCGTGAATTGAGAGTTTCCCTAAAGAGCGGGCAAATCATAACCCTAATCGGGCCGCGGCGGAGCGGGAAGACCTTCTACTTCTACCAGCTCATTAAAGAACTCCCGCGCGAGGACGTTCTCTACATAGACTTCGAGCATCCCATCTTCGAGGGGTTCTGTGCGAGGGACATCGTGGACGTCCTTAAACTCCATCGCGAGGCCTTTGGCGAGCCGGTTTACATCTTTCTCGACGAGGTTCAAGCTGTCAAGGACTGGGAACGAATGGTCAGATACCTTCACGACGAGGGGTATTCAGTTTTCGTAACCGGCTCCTCCTCAAAGCTCCTCTCCATGGAGATAGCCTCAAGGCTGAGGGGAAGAACGCTGACCTACACTATGCTCCCCTTCTCGTTTCGGGAGTTCCTGAGGGCGAGGGGATACCACATGAGACGACCTCTGAGCTCAAAGCGGGAGGCCGAGCTTAAGGCCCTCCTCAGGGAGTACCTCGAGTGGGGAGGCTTTCCAAGGGTTGTCCTTGAGGATAACGAGACGATTAGGGAGAAGCTCCTCGAAGAGTACCTTGACATGGTTCTCTACAAGGACGTCGTGGAGCGCTACGGCGTTAGAAACCTCCACGTGATGAAGCTCCTCCTCCGCTCGCTGATGCGCTCCTTCGCCAAGGAGTTCAGCGTTCATGCCTTCTACAACGCCCTCAAGTCCCAGGGGATAAAGGTCAGCAAGGGAGTTCTCTACGAGTACCTCAGTTACCTTGAGGATTCCATGAGCGTCTTTTTGGTGAAGAAGTTCAGCTACTCCCTAAAAACCTCGGAGCTTTCAATTCCAAAGGTTTACCCGGTTGATGCAGGCTTTTCACGGCTCTTCTCGTTCACACCGGACACTGGCAGGCTCATGGAACTCGCGGTGTTCCTCGAACTGAAGAGACGGGAAGCGGAGGTTTACCACTACAAGAACCACAAGGAGGTTGACTTCATGATAACTAAGAGAGGCCAGCCCGTTGAGCTGATTCAAGTCACATACGCGCTGGACTCTGGAGACGTAAGGCCGAGGGAAGTCGAGGCCTTGAAGTCCGCCGGCAGAAAACTGGGTGTGGAGAACCTGACTGTGATAACGTGGGACTACAGAGACGAGAAAGATGGAATCCGCTTCGTTCCGCTCTGGTGCTTCCTCACGGAAAAGCTTTAAGGCTATCAGAAGGACTGTCTATGGTGGTCGAATGAGCTTTGGAGAGTTTTTTTACCGCTATTTCGTTGAACCCATAAAGTACAATCGGGGTTACAACGTCGTGAACACCCTCGTTTACGCTCTAATCCTCGGCGTCGCCGTTCTGCTCCTGTATAAGATGCTCAAGAGGATGAGGATAAAGGTGGACGAGCGCTTCTTCGTGGCTCTTATGCCCTACATAATCCTCGGCCCGCTGATGAGGAGCATAACCGACATAGGCCTTCTCCCGAGGACGTATTTAACGGTCAGCCCTGGCGCGTACTTCGTCATAGCGGGCTTCGCGATAGCGTCCCTCTTCGCCGTCTGGAGGCATCTCGGGCCCGAGGAAAAGCTGTATCCAATATACCGCGATTTCGGGTGGATTCTTGTTGGAGGCTTGGTATTCATAATGGTGATTAACTGGGACAGGGTGTCCGTCAGGTGGGACTACTTCAAGTACTTCCTCCCAAGCCTTCTCGTTGCGGAATCCTTCATCTGGCTCCTCTCAAGGAAGTTCGAGCTCGTGAGGAACAACAGGATACTCTTCTACACCCACTTCTACGACGCGACGACGACTTTTGTTGGCATACAGTTCTTCGGCTTCTGGGAACAGCACGTTCTCGCGAGGACTCTGATGAACCTGCTTGGAACGCCCGCCGTCATGTACCTTGAGAAGCTCGTTATAATCACGCTTGTGGTTTACGTTCTCGACAAGCTGATGACCGATGAGGACCCCGAGCTTATAAACTTCGTGAAGCTGACGGTCTTCATCCTCGGATTCGGCCCGGGAACGAGGAACCTGCTCATAACGTTATTGAGGTGATTCGTATGGAGTTTGCCTGGAACGAGATTGCCCTCAGCATGGCAAAGGATTTGGAGAAAACAATAATGCCCCTCTTCGGAACCAAGAAGGCCGGTGAAAACGTCGGAACGAACGTGAGCGGTGACGTGACAAAGTACGTTGACAAGGTCGCGGAGGACCTGATTTTAAGGCACCTCAAACCGCTCGGCGTCAACATAGTGAGCGAGGAAGTCGGGGAGATAGACGTCGGGAGCGACTATACAGTTGTCGTTGACCCCCTCGACGGCTCCTACAACTTCTCGATGGGAATCCCGATATTCGCCTTCAGCTTCGCCGTCTTCAAGGAGAGGAAACCCGTTTACGGGGCAATCTACGAGTTCTTCCCGAAGGCCTTCTACGAGGCGATTCCTGGTGAGGGGGCTTACCTCAACGGAAGGCCGATTCACGTCAACGAGCCCGAGCCTGGAAAAGAAGCGATAAGCTTCTACACGCGCGGAAGATGCCTCGGCCTTGTGAGAAAAGTTAAGCGAGTCCGCGTTCTCGGGGCGATAGCGGTGGAGATGGCCTACACCGCCAGGGGCTCGCTCGATGGTGTCTTTGACATAAGAAACTACGTGAGGCCCACGGATATAGCGGCGGGAGTTATGCTCGTGAGGGAAGCCGGGGGAATTGTAACGGACGAGAACGGGAAGCCCCTCGAACTTGAGCTCAGCGCCGAGGTGAAGACCAACGTTATCGCCGTCGCGAACGAGAGAATCCTCAAAATAATCCTGGAGGAGCTGGAGAATGAGCCTTGAGCGCTACTTCCACCGCTACGGAAAGGCAACCTTCACGCTCTTCCTGATAAACGTTGCAGTTTACATCATCGAGGCAATCCTCAGCAGGAATCCATTCTGGATTAGCGATAGGGTTCTTGGGACTCTTGGCCAGTGGAACTACGCGGTTCTGCACCTTGGGGCCTGGTGGCAGCCATTCACGGCGATGTTCGTCCACGTGAACATAATTCACATCTTCTTCAACACATACTTCCTCCTCGTCATGGGGAGCCAGCTTGAGAGAATACTCGGGCCCAAGCGGGTCGCCATGATTTACATAGTCTCTGGCTTAGCAGGAAACCTCCTGACGCTGTTCCTTATGCCCCCACACGTCGTCAGCGCGGGTGCGAGCGGGGCGCTCTTCGGTATAGCAGGGGCGCTGATAACAATCACCGGCGTCGTTGGAGGAAACATGCAGGGGGCCCTCGTGAACGCCTTCGTGCTGTTCCTAATCAACAGCTTCCTGCCGGGGGTTAACGCCTACGCCCACCTCGGTGGACTTCTCGCCGGAATCCTCATAGGCTACTACTACGGAAAGGCCATAAAGAGGAAGCTTACGTGGGCCTACGCGTATTGGCATTAGCGAAAGATTTAAAAACGCCCGCCGGAAGGTATAGGTCGAGCGCTCGGGCAGTGCCGGGGTAGCTTAGCCTGGTCAGAGCGCTCGGCTCATAGGGCCACTCCCCCTCGGGGGAGCCTGAGAAACCGAGAGGTCCGGGGTTCAAAGCCCCGCCCCGGCACCATAGAAACTTTGCCTTCGCAAAGTTTCATCAAAGTTTGTAGCTCCTTTTGGAAAAAGCGATATTTCGATTCGAGTGATTTCCCCCCTAATTGATTGTTTTGAGTGTGAGAACTTTCCCAGTTGCTCCTTAAGCGTGGGTTTACCTTTAAATCGACGCCCGAAGGGCGTCAAGAAGAGAGTAAACCCATTTTAAGAGGGCTGTTTTGGTTGGTTCTCTTTTGGAAAGCGCGATTTTACAGGAAAAATCTACCCCACTTTGAGCCTTTGACGAGGAGCTACGAGCTTTTGGTGAAGCTTTTTCCAAAAGCTTCCGCGAAGTTTGACCAAGGTTCGTGATTCTTTTCTAAAAACGCAACTCTAAGGAGTTTGCACTCTCAAATTGCAGAGCTCTCAAGGAATTATCTCCAATAGGGGGCTATTCGGGAAGGGTTTCTCTAGGAGGCGCTCCTTCGGAGCGCGGGAAAATGTAAACCCGCGTGAGAAAGCTTCCAAAATTTAGGAATTCACATTCCAAAAAGCCGTTAAAAGCGCAAACGCTCTTGAAGAACCCTTGTTAGAGGAATCACTAACTTTGATGAAACTTTGCCGAGCAAAGTTTCTTTGGTGAAGCTTTTCCCAAAAGCTTCAGCGCTGGCGGAAGATTAAGTGCTTTTTTTTGGAAGTGCAAGTTTTAGAGGGGGTTTCTATTGGATTTGCTCCCTCTGTGAAGGGTTTCCCTCTTCAAAGGCGCCCTTCGGGCGCTGATAAGAAGTTGAAACTATCTCATGGAGTTTTGTTGTAGCGTTAAACCCCCCACCGGCGTGTCCTTTGGTAGTGCACGATTGTTTTTCTGCTTCCTGACGAGAAGAGGGCTTTTCACAGGCCTTCCTTAAAGGCCGTGCAAAGATTCTTCCGGAAAGTTTATCTAAAAAGATGTCAATATAAGCCCTGATGAAGATTGTTAAAGTACCCTCCGATGACAAAGTCGGTGTCATAAACGTCGGCGCACCACCGGAGGTCGAGCTCGACATCGACGTCAAGCCCCGGAAGGGAGAACTCGTCGTCTGGATAACGAACCCAAACACCTTCAAGGTCGAGACGGACAACGAGATTGAGCTCTACGAGTACGTCGGTTTCTGGCAGAGGCTTGACCCAGGGATAGTGTTTCTAAACCGCAAAATCGTCCTAATCCCCGGTGAAACGATAGAGCAAAAGTTACCGGTGGAGCTCACGCCAGGGAGATACAAGGTCGTCAAGGTGGCCTACGTGAACGGGGCCAAGGTTAGAGTTGAAAAGGAGTTCACAGTCCGCTGAGCCAGAAGCGTTTCAGATAAAGCCTCATCCTCGCCAGGTCAACGGGCCTCATGGTTTCCACCATCCAGTCCGGAAAGTCCTTCCTGACGTTCCTCCAGAGAACGCGGTAGTCGAGGATTATTATCGAACCCTTCTCCTCCGCCGAGCGGTGAACCCTTCCTGCCGCCTGAACCAACTTCCTGTGAGCGGGGAGGTAGTAGCCGTAGTAACGGCCCTTCCCAGGAAACTTCCGCTCGAAGTACCTTATCTGGGCCTGAACGCGCGGAGTTGGCCTAGCGTATGGAATCCCGACCAGTATGACCCCGTTCATCTCATCTCCGCTGTAATCCTGTCCCTCACTGTTCCTCCCACCCATGACACCGAGCAGAACCGCCCCGTTGCCCTTCGCATGGGCTTTAAACGAGGCAACCATCGCGTCGTTCTCGGCCGAGCTTACCCCCTGCCTCTCGATGAAGACGGCCTTTCCGGTTCCCTCAAGTCTAACCTCAAGGTTGGCCGAGAGAAGGCCCTGGAGAACCTCATATGAGGCCGTAAAGACACCGACGTTCTTGGGGATTAGCCTGACCGCCTCGACGATGTAGTCCACCATCTTCCTGTAGACCTGAAGCGAGCGCTCCTCACCGCGCGTCGAGACGTCTTTGGCGACCAGAACCTGCGCGTTTTCACGCTTCACCATCCTCGGAAACTTCTTCAGCCTGGCATTCTCGATGCCCATGACGTCCCTGAAGGCCTCGAGGGGCGTAAGGGTTCCGGAAATGAAGAAGGCGCTGTGGACGTCACGCAGGAAGGTTAGAGCTTTCGACGGGTCCAAAGCCACGAGCTCAAGGCTCAAACCCTTCTCCCTGCTGAGCAGGAAGAGGTAATCCTCCCTTCCGATGAGCGAGAACCATAGGAGCAGAAACTCGCCGACGCGGCCGATGTAGCTCCTCGGAGGTTTGCCCTTCTCGATTCGGTCTTCCCTAATTGCCTCGCCGATTGAGACCATCTCGTTCAGCGTTTTGACGAGCCAGCGCTCGCTTATCCCGAGTGTTCTCATCAGATGAACGAAGACCAGCTCGGGCTGAATCGGCGTTTCCTGGATTTCCCTGTCGGCGAGCTTCTCATGGAAGAGTAACTCAAGGCCCCTGCCGAGTATGCTCAGGAAGTTGGCTATCTCGTTCTCCTTATACTCCTCGGCCTCTTTGATGGCCCTGTTGAGGGTGTGTATGCTCAGCCTGTCGCTCAAAGCCGAGATGGCCTGGTCTGGCAAATTGTGAGCCTCGTCGAAGACGATTATCAGGTCCGAATAATCCACGCCAAGCGAGCTTATCAGACTCTCCCTTATGCTAGGGCTTATCGCGTAGAGGTAGCTGGCAACGATGACGTCCGCCTTCTCGGCTATCTTCCTCGTCAGGTCGTAGGGGCAGAGCTCGAGCGTCTCCGCGTAGCTCAGGATTTCGGAGGGGTGGGACGGGCTCTCGAGGAAAAAATTCACCAGCTCGCTGAACTCGGCCTTTTTCTTCTTCTCGTTCTCGTAGAAGGGGCACTTTCCAAGCTTCTTCAAGTTCTTGCAGACGACCATGGCGGTGTAGGCGTCGCTCGTGAACTGGGTGAGGTAGTTGTGGAGGCACAGCTCCTTCCTGCTCCTGAGCTCAACCCCGGAAACCCTTGCCTTCCGGTTTATCGCCTTGAGCTCCTCTATAACGCGGTCCATCTGCCTGTGCGTTCGGGCTAAGTATAGAACCTTGAGGCCGAGTTCCTCGGCAACTGGAAGAACTCCCGCCAGAACGCTCACGGTCTTACCGAAGCCGGTAGGTGCCTCGATTATGGCGTTCTCTCCCCTCTCAGCAGTTTCGCGCACGAGCTCGATGAACTCCGCCTGATTGGGCCTGAGGGTGTCGTAGGGAAAGTACTGGAGGTCTGGTTGCATGGGAAGAGTTTTTAACGGGTCGCTTTTAACCTTTCCCGTGGTGAAGATGGAGGAGCGAGAGAAGAAACTGGTCGAATACGGCATCGAGGCAGTTATTATAGCGTGGCTCGGCTACCTGTGCCTCTACCAGAACTACCTGCTCCACAAGTGGTACAGGGGGCTCCCACTGCCAGAGAAGTGGCCCTTTGCCCTGGGAGGAATCGCAATGGGGCTGGCTTTTCTGGTCTACGAGCTGTGGAAGCTTGAAAAGAGGTCACCGACGGAGAACACTGAGGAAGTACTCTCCCCCGAGCTCAAGGCCTGAGAAGTCATCTTCACCGACACCAAGAAGGGGCTTGTTCACCTCGACTATCGCGCTTCTACCCGAGCTCTCGTGCTCGATGCTTTTCACCGCGTCGTTTTCAACGATTATTCTGAACTCCTCGCCGTTACCCTTTCCGCGGAGGGAGAACGTCCCGTCCCCAATGCTGAAGCGGAGGTATCGAATCAGGTGCGGGAGGTCCTCCGAGGCCAGTTCCCGCACGTAGAACTCCCCTTCCCCCGTCGGAAGGATTTTTCCGACTATTCTCCGGTAGCTTTCCGAGAAACGGCAGACCGCCAGAGCGAAGCCGTTGACGAGGGTCTCGAGTTTCCGGCCGAGAAAGCGCTCGACGAGGTCGGCGGAAGCCCTCGACAAGAGGACATCCCCATCAACGGAAGCGGAGAGAATCAGCAGTCCCTTAGGGCCCTTCATCACGTAGGTGGCCGTTGAATCTGCAAAGGCCACGTTCATTCGGCCGGAGAATTCAAACTTAAATAATCTCCTCCTGATTCGTATCTGAACGTCGAACGGCTCTTCCCCCGATACCTCGGCCTCGAAGGGCAGGGACCTGAAGAGTTCCCTCGGCTTCGATGTCACCCACTTAACGGCCTCCCAATCCGCCGAGAAAGGCATCTCTGCCGTCCTTGATTCCATCGCTGGACACCCTTGAGCAGTGCTGGAGAAAATTTGAAGGGGGCTTTTATAAAATTTAAGGGAGAATCAGAGCTTCAGGTTCGGAATCTCCTCGATGACCTTGGTCGTCAGCTTGACCGCGGCATCGACGTCGCGCTCGTCAACGACCTCGGTGTTGGAGTGGATGTACCTGGCTGGAATGCTTATTCCGCCCGTTGGGACGCCGCTCTTGGTCAGGTGTATAGCTCCAGCATCGGTTCCTCCGCCCGTTAAGATGTCCCACTGGTAGGGTATCTCGTGCTTCTTAGCCAGCTCCTCCATCCACCTGACAATCGTCGGGTGGCAGATGACGGAGCGGTCCATTATCTTAATCGCGACGCCCTTTCCGAGCTGGGTTATCTGCTTGTGCTCCGGAGTTCCCGGAACGTCGGCCGCTATGGTGACGTCGAGGGCGAAGCCATAGTCCGGGTCAATGCCGAACGCCGAAACCCTCGCGCCCCTAAGGCCGACCTCCTCCTGAACGGTCGCGACGAAGTAGACGTCTGCGTCGGTCTCGTTTAACTGCCTGGCCGCCTCAACGAGGGTGTAAACGGCTATCCTGTCGTCGTGGGCGATGCTGACGAGCCTGTGCTTTCCGAGCCTCTCTAAGCGACCGTCCCAGGTGATAACGGTGCCTATCTTTACACCCATCTCCTCGGCCTCTTCCTTGCTCTCGGCGCCTATGTCTATGAAAATCTGGTCCCAGGTTGGGGCCTTGTTCCTCTGCTCCGGTTTCTGAATGTGCGGTGGAACGCTTCCACCGACGCCGTAGATGAACTCGTTCGGGCCTATCCAGACTTTAAACCTCTGGGCGATGAGAGTTCTCGGGTCAACACCTCCAACGGGCGCAACGCGGAGGAAGCCGTTCTTCTCGATATGGGTCACCATGAGTCCAATCTGGTCCATGTGCCCCGCGAGCATGACCTTTGGGCCCTTTCCTTCCTTGTGCGCTATGACGTTGCCGAGCTTGTCAACCCTAATCTCGTCGACGTAGGGCTTGAAGGCCTCGATTACAACGTCCCTGACGCCGAGAAACTCAAAGCCCGAAACACCGGGGGCTTCAACGATTTTCTTGAGCAGTTCGAAGTCCACCATCGGCACCACCGTTTAGATAGTCATCGTAATGAGCTTTTAAGGGTTTAGGTGCTAAGGATATATCCTGATTCCCATTGCCCGCTCCCCGTTGTCGTAGATTTCCTTGATTTTGAAGAGGTAGGCGGGCGTTTTAGTCCAGTCCCGGGGCTTTTTCGGCCTGTGGAAAACGTCGTGAACCGCGTTCGTGTACTCCCAAACCTCGTCCCCCTCGTGTACCTCCACCTCGCACCGAACCTCGTAGGAGGTGCTCGGCGGGGTGAAGAAGAGCACCGTCGCCTCCCTGCTCCCGCCGGTAATATTGCTCCACGTGTGCTTCTTCGCCAGCTCCAGGGAAACCAGCTTGCCAAAGTCAATCTTCTCCCTCACGTAGATTTCGTTTAGAAGAAACCTCAGGGCTCTCCTGGGGTCGTAGGGCCTCCGAAGTTCCTCCCTGAGCTTCTCAATGGTTTCCCCAAGGTACTCCCGCTTGTGTATGAACCCAATCCCCTTTATCGAGCCGTTTGGTCCGGCTTTCCCGCAGGTTATTATCGCGGGGTTGTGCCTGGTGAAACCAATCAGCGCCTCGGGCCCGAACTTCCCCTCGGCGAGTTTCCGAACCCCTTCGACTCTCTCATCGAAGGCGTAGCGTATGAACTCCTCTGGAATCATTGGACCACCCATTGAACTTCCCCTAAGGTTAAAAACGCCTTTCGGTTAAGCTAACCCCATGAAACCCGTGTTAATGAAGCTCAACGTGGTTCCCTGCAGGTTCGTCAAAAGATTAAACCGCTTCGTGGCTCTGGTCGAGGTGAACGGCGAAATCAGGAGGGCACTCCTAACCAACACCGGTCGCCTTGAGGAGTTCTTGATTCCAGGACGAAAGGCCTTCTGCACGCCTAAGAGCGGGGGAAAGACGGACTTCGTCCTGATTGCCTTCGAGGATTTAGGAGGTAAAGGGGCGATAGTGGACACGAGGACTCAGGCGAGGGCATTCGAGAGGGCCGTTGAGCTCGGTTTAGTCCCCTGGCTGAAGAACTGCGCGATAAAGCGGAAGGAAGTTCGCATCGGTAACTCCCGCCTCGACTACCTCTTCGAGTGTCCCAGTGGAGAGCTCTACGGCGAGATGAAGAGCGCCGTTCTCAGGGGAGGGGAGAAAGGTGAATACGCGATGTATCCAGACTGCCCAACTTTGCGCGGGCAGAGGCACGTTAGGGAGCTGATTGAGCTCGTCAAAGCCGGAAAGGACGCGATAATCTTCTTCATCGGTGCGATGCCAAAGGTTGAGAAGTTCCGGCCCTACGAGAAGGGCGACCCGGAACTCGCGAAGCTTTTGAGAGAGGCAAAGAGGGCAGGGGTCAGAATCGAGGGACTCTCGATTTCGCTCCTGCCCGACGGAAGGGTAATCCTCGAGAGGCCCGAGCTGAAGGTCGAGCTATGAGAACGGTTTTAAACCGGGGCGAGAATTATTGACGGTGGTGAGCATGGCGATAGTTGACGTTAGGATTCTCGTTGAAGGGGCGAGCGACGTTGAGGTCGTCAGCAAGGCCCTCCAAGGACTCGCGTTGGGGAGCGAGTACAACATCACAATTTCCGCGATAATCCCGACGACCAACGTGGAGATAGCGAAGAGTGCGGCCGCTGGAGCTGACCTTCTCATCATAGCGACCGACGCCGACCGCGTGGGAAGGGAGCTCGCGGAGAGGCTCTTCAACGAGCTCGGGGAGATGGTCGGACACATCGAGAGGATGAAGCTCCCCCTCGGCCACGACCTTGAGCATGTCGACGTCGAGCTCGTCAGGAAGGAGCTCAAGAACACCCTCGTCAGGGCAGGACTGAAGAGCCTGCAGGTTCTCCCTGAGTACATGGAGCTTAGAAAACAGCTCCTCGACGTGAAGGGCAAGTACGACCAGCTCGCGAACGAGTACGAGAGCCTTTACAAGGAGCACGAAGAGCTCCAGAAGAAGTATGAAGAGCTTCACGCCGAGTACGTCAGGCTGAGGAACGAGAACGAGGGCCTAAGGGAACTCCTCGACAAGAAGAGCAGGCCGGTCAAGATTGAGGAAGCGTGGACGAACCTCTTCCCGGCCGAACCCGTTCCGGACGAGAGAATTTTTGCAATAGCGGTTGAGAAGCTTGGCCTTGCAGGAAAGGTCGTGGTCGGCCAGGGCTACGTCTTCGCGGAGGAAAAAGAGCTCGTGGAGGAACTCATGAAGACCGTTTACCTCAGCCTCGCCATAAAGGAGGGCCTTGAGGAGAAAGCCGAGGGCAGGGAAACCGTTGAGCGGAAGGAGGAGAAGCCCGAACCCGGGGAGAAAGCCGGAGAAGAAATCGAAATCATTGAAGCAGAACTCAAGCCGGACGAACTGCTCTAAGGGCTGAGCGATGGACACCGAAGTCATAGAAGAATTCGAGACATACCTCGACCTCGAGGGCAAGAGCCCGAACACGGTTAGGATGTACTCCTACTACGTCAGGAGATACCTCGAATGGGGTGGAGCTTTGAACGCGCGCTCCGCCCTCCGCTTCCTGGCGAGGCTGAGGAGGGAAGGCTACTCCAACAGAAGTTTAAACCTCGTCGTCCAGGCTTTGAGGGCTTACTTCCGCTTCGAGGGCTACGATGAGGAAGCGGAGAAGCTGAAGCCGCCGAAGGTACCGAGGAGCCTGCCGAAAGCTTTGACGCGCGAAGAGGTCAAGAGGCTGCTATCTGTCATCCCCCCGACGCGGAAGAGGGACAGGCTGATAGTTCTGTTGCTCTACGGGGCGGGTCTTCGCGTCAGCGAGCTCTGCAACCTGAAGAAGGACGACGTGGATTTGGAGAGGGGTATAATAGTGGTTCGCGGTGGAAAAGGGGCCAAGGACAGGGTCGTGCCGATTCCGGAGTTCCTGGTGAAGGAAATCTGCTCCTACCTCGAAACGCGCTCCGATTCGAGCGAATATTTACTCGTCGAGGAGCGGAGGAGAAACAAGGACAGGCTCTCGACGAAAACCGTCTGGTATCTCCTGAAGAAGTACGGGAAGAAGGTGGGCGTTGAAGTCACGCCCCACAGGCTTCGCCACAGCTTCGCAACGCACATGCTCGAGCGCGGGGTTGACATAAGGGCCATTCAGGAGCTTCTCGGCCACTCCAACCTCTCCACGACCCAGATTTACACAAAGGTCACAGTTGAACACCTCAAGAGAGCTCAGGAGAAGGCAAAGCTCATGGAGGGGCTGGTTGAGTAGTGGTACATCGTGCCGTACCGTCCCTTTTTAAAGACTGGTACAGCATACCGTACCAATCAAACCCAACCTACCGGCCTCTCAGAGAACGGGAAAATATCAGAGCGCGCCCTTCGCCCTCAGCAACGCGAGGTAGCTCGTGAAGGCCCCCGTCGAGATTGTGTCGCCGAGGCCGACCGTCGAAACCGGGTTCTTAACGAGCCTTGTCGGGATTATCACGACCTTGTACTCCCTCGTGCGGAGCCTTCTCTTAGCTTCTTCAAAGCGGAGCTTGACGTACTCACCACGCTCGTTGTAGGGAACGCTCAGACCGACCTTGAAGTCCTCGGGCGAGCGGATGTCGCCGAGTGAGGCCCTCGCCGCTGCTAAAGTCGTCGCCAGCTCAAGGCTTCTCCTGAGCTCGTCCTCACTCAACGGGTTGTCGGCGTGAGTGATGTACATGAGGTAGTAAATCGTGTGGATTTGCAAAACTTCGAGGTTCATCTCGTCTATGAGGATTTTTCCGCCCAAGACAGTGTCCTCAATGCGGTTGTAGGTGAATATCCTGTCGGCGAGCTTGGAGTAGCCGAGGGCGCTCAGGACGTAGGCTATCTCCGACTCGTCCATGCCAACGCTGTCAACGAGCGGGAAAAGGTTGTAGATGACCTTCTTCCTGAGTTCTCTGCTCTGTATCGAGGCGAACTCGAGGTGAACCTTGACGTCTTTCTCCCGTTTGAGCAGGAGAATGTCCTTCTTGGCCTCCCTGAGGTAGTAGTTCGCGTCCTTTCCGTCGGAATAGCGGAGCCTTATCCCCTGGTAGCCTGAAAGAATAGCGCCGTCAACCTGAAGGCCGATTTCGGGGAGGAATGGCTTGAGAGCCTCCTCCGTGTAAACCCTTATCCTCTCGAAGCGGGCCGAAACGATGAAGCGGCCCGAGTAGGGGACGGTAATCGTCTCGTCGCCCAGCCTGAAGGTCGTTCCGGCCCGGAACTCGAAAATCCTGTTGACCTTGACCGGGTCGTTCTCGCGGTAGGCCTCGTGGGGGTGCTTCAGAACGAGCTTTCCGTTCTCGACTACGGGATAGAATAAGTTGGGCTTATTAACGAACATCTCCGCCTGTCTTCTCGCGAGGTGGGGCGTGTAAACGATTACCTTCCTGAAGTCGAGGTTGGCTAAGAGGTTCGCTATTATTCCCGCCTGACCTCCGATTCTCTCAACGTCGTACTTAAAGTGGCTATCAAACCAGCTCTGGAGCTCCTCGTTGACGAGGGGAACCGCCATCGGCTTTCCCGTCTTGAGGGCATGAACGAGCCTCGCGACGAAGTCAATCGGCCCCTCAATCTGCCTTGGAAACTCCTCCATTCTCCTCCTGACGGCTTCGGCGCCGAACTCGTCTATGAGCCTCTGAACGGTCTCGCCCTTGAGGTAGACTATCGCGTCAACGTTAGCGTTGTAGGCCGTGAAAATCGATAGCTTCCTTGCCTCGTCGAGGAGCTCCAACACTATGTATCACCCACAGTGAGTAAAGAAGGAAGGGTTAAAAGAATTTCGCTAATCTTCAGCACTTTCAAGGAGCTCGATTATCTTTCTTGCCATCCTCTCGAACTCCTCGATGTCCCTCAGGATTTCCTCGCGTCCCTCGGGATTCGCCTCCAACAGTTTTCTCAGGGGGACAACGTACTCTTTCAGGATTCTGTTCGGAAACAGGAGAAGCCTATGAAAGGCACTTCTGGCCCTGTAGAGTTTTTTCTTGCCCATTTTAGTATAGTACACGAGGCCATCGTGCTCCAGGAGCCTCAACGCTGTGGAAACCGTCGACTTGCCGAGCCCGGTTTCGCCCGCCAGCTCCGTTATGGTCATGGGCCTCCCGGCGAAGAGCAGGTGGGCGTATATCCTGGCCGATGCAGGTGGGTAGCCGAAGCTCTCGAGCATCTTCTCAACGTAGAACCTTTCGTCATCGTTCATAGTTCTCTGTTCAATCCAATCGTTTTTAACCCTTTCGTTTGTTTTGTTTGTTCAGTTTAAACCGAACAAACTAAAAGTTCCGAAAAAGTTAAATAGTATGAACACCATAGAAGTCCTGAGAACTCACTGGAGGTGGTTCCATGGCAAAGATTGTTGCCAACATGGAGGCTGAGATAAGTGACGAGGTCCTCGCGAAGTTCGCGGAGGCCCTCGGAGGTGGGGCTGTGAAGGGGCTCTCAGAGATTGAGATGGAGGTCAAGGACGTTGGGGGCAAGTTAGTCATCAAGGCCAAGCCCATAGAAGAGCCCGTCGTCGTTGCCGGAGCCTCAGCCCAGGGTGAGTGAATGTGAGGTACCTCTTTCGTTTTATTATTGACTTGGACGAAGAGGAGATAGCCAGGGAACTCTCGGAGTTCGGAGAGTGCGTTCTGGTTCTGAGGCAGAAAGGTTCTCAGCTTACTGTAACATCAGAAAGAACAGGGCACCTGCTGGGGGAGGGGCGCGTGGAAGCGCTCGGGGGCAAAGGGCGGTAAAAATAAGAGGGAACCTCTGGCCCCTCTCCATCAGTACTCGGTGAAGAGCCTTCCGAGGCTTGGAATCCGCTCCATAACGTCCATTTCCCTTAAAGCCAGCCAGAGCGAGGCCTGGTTGCTGGTAACCACTGGAACGCCGAGGTCTTTCTCGAGGGTCTCGATGATTTCGAAGGTCCTCCAGTTGGTACAGCTTATGAAAATTGCCTCAGCCTCGTCGGTGAAGCTCGCCTTCGCGAGACGGTAAGCGGTGTAGGGCTCAAGCTTGCCGATTGCTTGGTTGTCCTCGAGGCCGAGACCCCTGATGTCGAGAACCGTGAACTCGTTGGCCTCAAGGAACTCCTTCTCGCGCTGGTTAATCTCGTCGGTGTAGGGCGTTACCACGAGTATTTCCCTGGCGTCGAGCATCTTTAGGGCTTCTATCACCGCGGTGCTCGTGCTTATTACCGGGACGTTCACCTCGTCCTCGATTTCCATCTCAAGCTTTTTCTCGTAGTCCTTTCCGCCGATGAAGGAACCGCTCGTGCACCCGTAGAGTATCAGCTCAACGCCCGCATCCCTGAGCAGTCTGGCGCTCTCGACTGCCAAAGTGTTCATCTTCACGAGCTCCTCTTCGGTGACGTTCCTGAGCGGAACCCTGGCGGTGTGAAGCGAAACTCCCTCAGGCAGGTAATCGTGAAGCTCCATCTCCATCGTGGTGTTCGAGGAGGGAACTATAAGACCAAGCCTTCCTCTCCATCCGTACATGCTTTCACCCTTAGGGGTTTCTCGGCGCTTCTATTAAACCTTTGGTTTCATCTAAACTTTTTTATCCCCTTTATCCAAGCAAGGACGATAGCCATGATAGAGTTCGTAATCCTCCTTGGGGTCATTGGTGGCTGGCTCGTGATGATGTCAACGCTCTTCCTCATGCTCGCCTTCGGCAAGATGTGGGGATTAGTTGGGGTGCTCTTCCTCGTCGGCTTCATCGTCATAAACCAGCGCTGGAAGGTTCGCTACATGCGCGCTATCGTTGACGCCACCCCGAGGGCGAAGGAACTGGCGAGGCACATCTTTGAGATGAACGAGCTTATCCTGCTCTCATCTTACCTGATGTCCCTCGTGCTCTACACGGTCATCCAGAAGTACATAGAGATTGTTGTCAAGTTCCCGGTGGCGAGGTGATTCCATGAACGTCGTCATAGTCCGCTACGGTGAGATTGGAACGAAGTCAAGGCAGACGAGGAGATGGTTTGAGAACATCCTCATGAACAACATACGGGAAGCTTTGGTCAGCGAGGGAATCGACTTCAAGAAGGTCGAGGCCAAGCACGGGAGGATTCTCGTGAGGACGAACAGAGCCAAAGAGGCCGTTGACGTCCTGACGAGGGTTTTTGGCATAGTCTCGCTCTCACCCGCGATGGAGGTCGAGGCGAACCTTGAGAAAATCAACAAAACCGCGCTAAAACTCTTCAGGAGAAAGAAGAGGGAGCTCGGCCTTGAAAAGCCGAAGTTCCGCGTCACTGCAAGGAGAATCACCAAGGAGTTTCCCCTGAAGAGCCCCGAGATTCAGGCAAAGGTGGGGGAATACATCCTCGAGAACGAGGAGAGCGAGGTTGACCTTCACAACTATGATATCGAGGTAGGCGTCGAGCTGATGGAGGGCAAAGCGTACGTCTTCGTTGACAAGGTTAAAGCCTGGGGAGGACTGCCGATAGGCACGCAGGGCAAGGTTGTTGCGCTCCTCAGCGGGGGCATAGACTCACCCGTCGCTGCATTCCTAATGATGAAGCGAGGCGTCGAAGTGATTCCAGTCCACATCTACATGGGCGAGAAGACACTTGAGAAGGTCAGGAAAATCTGGAACCAGCTGAAGAAGTACCACTACGGCGGAAAGGCCGAGCTTATAGTTGTGAAGCCGAAGGAGCGCGAGAGAATCCTTGAGAAGCTGAAGGAACTCGGGAAGGAGAAGTACACCTGCGTGTTCTGCAAGTTCATGATGGTGAGGCACGCGGATAAGATAGCTAAGAACTTCGGCGCGAAGGGCATCGTGATGGGCGACTCCCTCGGACAGGTGGCTTCGCAGACGCTCGAAAACATGTACATCGTCAGCCAGGCGAGCGATTTGCCGATTTACAGGCCGTTGATAGGCATGGACAAGGAGGAGATAGTTAGCATAGCTAAGAGAATCGGAACCTTCGAGCTGTCCACCCTACCTGAGAACGAGATACCCTTCATTCCGAAGCACCCAATAACAAGGGGCTCTTGGGAGGAGTTCAGGAAGCTCTACAGGGCGGTCTTTGGAGAGGAGCCGAGGAAGAGGGAGTGCTGAGGTGGTCGCGGTGGAACTCGAACGCTTCGCCTCCTACGTAGCCATTTCCCTTCCCATCATCTTCATCGTGGGCCTGACAGTGGTTATCCACGCCAACCCGTGGTTCTCCTTCACGGACAACGCGCTGAGCGACATGGGTTCGCTCCACAACCCCAACCGCTGGCTCTTCAATGGCTTTCTGATGCTCTTCGCGGTAGTTGCGATGGCTCCGTCAGTGGTAGCATTCAAACACGGACTCTCCTACCTGATGCCCCTCGCGCTCCTTTTCCTATTCCTTGTTGGGGTTTTCCCCGAGGAGCTCCCCTATCACGCTCCCTTGGCAGTGTTATTCTACGTTCTGGCACTGGCGGATATAGCGATTGTTGGGCTAAAGCTTGCCCGCAAAAATCCCATTAACCAGGTCTGGAGCGTTCTCGCGGTTGTCGTGTTCATCACGATGCTCTACCTGATTAGGGCGAGGGTGTTCAAGGGGCTGGCGATTCCAGAGCTGATAGGAGCATCCTTCATCCTCGCGTGGTTCGTTTACATTGGCATCTTGCTGAGGTTTGAAACCCTGAGTTGAGGAAAGCCTCATAAAAGCCCACCCGAAGTTTCGGCCATGAAGGCGGTTGCACTGCTGAGCTCGGGCATTGACTCACCCGTCGCGGTTTACCTGATGCTCCGGAGGGGGGTAGAGGTAGTTCCGGTTCACTTCAGGCAGGATTCCATCAAGGAGGAGAAGGTTCACGAGCTCTGGGAGGTTCTGAGTAAATACGGGAAGCTCGACGAGCTAATAGTTGTAGATTTTGCGGAGGAGCACGTTCCGGTGTTTGAGAGGCTGAAGAAGCTCAAGAAGGAGCGCTGGACCTGTGTCTTCTGCAAGTGGCTGATGCTTAGAAGGGCCTGCAGGATTGGGCACGAGGTCGGGGCGAGCGCGATAATAACCGGCGACTCCCTCGGACAGGTTGCCAGCCAGACGCTCGATAACCTTCTAATCGTCAGTCGGGCGAGTGATTTACCGATTCTGAGGCCCCTAATTGGACTCGACAAGGAGGAAATCGTCAGGATAGCCAAGGAGATAGGGACCTTCGAGATTAGTTCTCGCGATGAGCCGGGCTGTCCCTTCACGCCGAGGTATCCGATAGTTAGGGGCTCGCCGGGCGAGTTTGAGAGGATTAGGGGTATGCTGTGATTACCCATTTTTGCCCACAACTGAACGTTTTAGGAAGGTTTTTAAGGAAAACTCCCTAACTCCTCCCGGTGACGGCCATGAACGTGTTCGAGAACAGTATCGAGCTGTTCGAGAGGTACAAGCCGACGCCCCTCCTCAAACTGAGGACGAGGGGGGATGTCTTTTGCCAAGCTGGAGTTCTTTAACCCGTTCAGCAGGAGCCTAAAGGACAGAACGGCCTACAAACTGCTCTTCTCAGCCCTTGAAAACGGAAACGTCGAGAGCGTTTTTGAAGCCAGTTCCGGCAACACGGCAATAGCACTCGCCTCGCTGAGCAACGTGCTCGGTGTAAAGTTCAGGGCCTACCTGCCGAGGCCAACGCCAAAGGCCACGCGCGTTCTGCTCGGCGTTCTCGGGGCGGAGGTCGTCCTAACAGACTTCGAGACGATAGACAAGGAGATGGTGAAGTTCGTCAGGGAAGATGCTTGGAGGAGTGGAGCCCTAAACCTGAATCAGTACGAGAACGAGAACAACTTCCTGGCCCACAGGGAGACCGGAAGGGAAATAGCTGAGCAACTGGAGAGCATTGGAAAGAGGCCCGACCTCCTCATAGCGGGAATTGGCTCCTCTGGACACATCGCCGGCATTGGGAGCTACCTGAAGGAGCGCTACGGAACGAGGGTTGTGGGCGTTGTTCCGGCGCGGGGCGAGAGGATTCCGGGAATAAAGGGTCCCAACACCGGGCCGAAGTGGATAAGCTATGTTGACGAGGTCGTCGAGGTCACCCTTGAGGAAGCTATCGAAGGGGTAAGGAAAGTTGCAAGGCTCAACGGAATCCTCGTTGGATTGAGCTCCGGCGCCGTTTACAGGGCGATGGAAGAGCTAAAGCCTGACGGAACAACGGTCTTAATCTTCCCGGACGACGGCTTCAAGTACGTCGAGATTTTTGAGAGGTTCTCCTGACGGAGGAAAGGCTTTAAAGGCTCCCTCCAACTTTTTCCATGCTCAACTTCAAGCCACCGAGGCTCGCCACGTACCTGCTCACCATCAACGGAATTCTCCACCTCGGATACGCCTACTACTGGAGCTCGGTTACGTACCTGTTCTTCGGCCTGCTCAACCTCGTCCTGGCTTACGGCGTCGGGCGGGAGAACAGGAGGGCGATAAAGGTCGCGCTGGTCTACATAGCGATGGAGTTCTTCTTCGCTCTGTTCTACTTAATCTCTGGGAACATCTACTCGGCTGTGGACGCGGCGATAAGCTTCTTCATAATGCACGATATACTGAGTTACATCGAGCTCGTCTACAAGGAGGAAAAAGAGGTCGAGGAGAGAGGAGAGAAAACGGAAAGCGATTAAGCGCACCTCTCCTTGTACTCCGAGCTGACCTCGGGCTTCTTCTCCTTCGGCTCCTTGAGAATAATCCTTGCGTCGACTATAACCGCGCCCTTGCCCTTCTCGTAGACGAAGACCGGGTTGAGGTCCATCTCCTTGATGTAGTCCCTGAGCTCATCAACCAGCTGGCTGACCTTGAGGAGCAGGTCAACGATGGCGTCTATGTCTGCCGGCTCCTCCCCACGCGCCCCCGCGAGAATCGGGTAGCCCTTGATTTCCGTTATCATCTTCCTCGCGTCACGCTCCGTAATTGGGATAATGCGGAATGTCACATCCTTGAGAACCTCGACGAAGATTCCGCCAAGACCGAACATTATCGCGTGGCCAAACTGCGGGTCTTCTGTAACGCCTATGATTATCTCCCTGCCGGGCCTGAGCATCGGGGCAACCAGAACGCCGAGGATTTCGGCGTCGGGGCGGTACTTCCTCGCGTTCTCGTGTATCTCCTCCCACTTCTGCTTGAGCTCCTCGGGGCCCTTTATGTTCAGCATGACGACCTTGGCGTCGCTCTTGTGGAGTATCTGGGGCGACATCAACTTCAGGGCAACGGGGTAGCCTATCTCCTCAGCGTATTTCAAAGCTTCATCGAGGGTCTTGGCGAGCTTCTCCTCCGGCACTGGAAGGCCGTAAGCTTTTAAAACCTGCTTGGCCTCGAACTCAACCATGGCCGTCCTGCCCTGGGACAGGACGGACTCGATAACTTTGAGCGCCTCCTCCCTCATGGTATCACCACCGGTGAATAAACATTACTCACCTTTAACTTTTTTCAAATATTCGGCGTACCTCACGAGACCCGCCAGAGCGCGGACGCCCCTCTCAGGAGTCGGGTAAACTGGAACGCCCTTCTCCTCCAGCATCCTCGCGTAGCGGTCGGTCTTCTTACCGCCCATAGCTACGGCCACAATCGGTTTGTCGCTCTTCTTCTGGTACTCGGCGAGAATGTCGATTATTTTCTCCTCCTCAAGGAGCGGAACCTGGAAGAGCACTATGACGAGTATCGCGTCAACGTTCGAGTCCTTGGTAAAGGCCTCCAAAGCGAGTCTGTAGCGCTCCGCGTCGGTGTCTCCAACGACGTCGGTGGGGTTGCCGACGACCGCGTGCGGCGGGAACTTCTCCTTGAGGAACTTGACGGTTTCCTCGCTGAGGTCTGCCATCCTGAGACCGAACTTCGCTACCGCGTCGCTGGCCATGACTCCTGCTCCACCGCCGTCGGTGATGATGCCTATCCTGTCGCCCTTCGGGAGCTTGTCCTTGAGCGCGGCGAAGGCCTTAGCTAAGTCGAACATGTGCTCGAAGTCCTCAGCCCTTATAATACCCGTCTGCTTGAAGACCGCGTCGTAAATCGTGTCAGCGCCAGCGAGCGAGCCGGTGTGGCTCGATGCCGCCTTGGCTCCGTACTCGGTCCTTCCGCTCTTGAGAGCGATGACGGGCTTGACCTTTGTAATGCGCTTGGCGCTCTCCATGAACTTCCTTCCGTCCTTGACTCCCTCGATGTAGAAGGTGACGACGTTTATGCCCTCGTCGTGAATAAAGTAGTCCATCAAATCTGCATCGTCAACGTCGAGCTTGTTGCCGTAGCTGACCATCTTTCCTATGCCTATTCCTGCCATCGCCGCCCAGTCGAGCATAGCTGCTGCGAAGGCACCGCTCTGGCTGACGAAGGCTATCGGCCCGCTCTCGGGCCTGTCCATCTTGCTCTCCGGCAGGAAGACGGTGTCAACGCCTGTATCTGGAACGTAAACGCCAACACAGTTCGGGCCGATGACACGTATGCCGTTCTTCCTGGCAATTTCAAGGATTTCGCGTTCGAGCTTCTTGCCCTCCTCGCCGAGCTCTCCAAAACCGCCGGTGATTATGATGACGGCTTTTATGCCCTTCTTCGCTATCTGCCTCATGGTATCGGGCACGAAGGGGGCAGGAATCGAAATAACCGCCAAATCTGTGTCATCGGGAAGCTCCTCAACGCTGTGATAAACCTTGTATCCGTCAATCTCGTCGAGCTTGGGGTTCACGGGGTAGATGTTACCCTTGAAAATACCCCTCTCCTTGTTCATCTTGAAGTTCTCAAAGATGACGTTGCCGACCTTTCCCTTCTTGTTGGTTGCACCGATGATAGCGACCGCCTTCGGGTCGAAGAAGGGTCTGAGCTCTTCAACTATCTTCTCGGCCATGTGCTTCCCCCCAGAAGTTATTCAGGACTTCCTTCGATGGGGATGTATAAAAGGGTTGCGTTTTGTAAAAGTGGACCTCAATGAACTTCAAAGCTCACCAATGTCCCTGAGAAAGGCCAGACTGGCCCGGGCGTCGTTGAGGTTCGAGACTTCGAGGGCCCAAGTCAGTCCGCCAAGCTGGGGCAGAACCTCCCGCCAGGGGACGGTTCCCCTTCCAAGGGGCAGGTGCTCGTCGCTTTTTCCCGAGTTGTCGTGGAGGTGGACGTGAACGATTCTATCGCCGAGGAGCGCCATAAAGCGCTCGAAGGGGAAGCCGACGGTGTTGAGGTGGCCGAGGTCAAGGGTAACGCCGAGATTGATGCCGTCCAGAAGCTCGGCCAGCCTCTCGGGAGTCTGGGCGTCGAGTATGGGAAAGGTTGGCATGTTCTCAACGCCAACCCTAATGCCAAACTCCTCGGAAAACCTCTCAAGCTCCCGAAGGGAATCGCGGTGAACTCTGTTGTAGTCCTCCCTGAACTTCCTGCTCGCCGGCGAGCAGTGGCCGGGATGAACCGTAACCACGAGCGCGTTCAAGCGGGAAGCAACGTCAAGCGTCTCCCGCAGGACTTCGATGGAAGCCCTCCTGAGCCTCTCGTTGAGCGAGCCGATGTTCACGTCGCTGAACGGGGCGTGGATGGTAACCTCAAGCTCGAAGCTTCCGAGAACGTCGGCGTAGGGTTTCCAGGTTTCCCTCGTGAGGAAGTTCGGCCACTCGCTAACCAGCTCGACGAAGTCGAAGCCGAGCCCTTCCGCTTCCTCAAGCCAGCGTTCGAACTCCTCGGGAGTCCTGCCCCTGTAAGACGTCATCGAGAGCCCTATCATGCTCCCACCATCAGCCTGGCCATCAGGACGACGTATATGGTTCCGAATATGTCGCTGTTGTTCGAGATGAGCGGTATCGCCACGTGGTCAGGGTCTATGCTCCTCTGGAAGAGGAAGTAGGAGAGCGTGTAGGAGTAGAGCATGATGAAGAGTACCATAAAGGGATACGTGAGGACTATCAGCCACGCGGAGCCGGGAACGGCCATCCCGGTCGTCAGCCTCACGAGGACGATGCCAATGAGAACCTTCGTGAGGCCGATTACCGGCGCGGTGGTGAATAGTGCCAGTATGTCAGTGAAGGCCTTGGGACAGATGAAGCTTTCAATCTCACCGAGGTGGAGTTTGGTCGAGGTCTTCGCGGCTATTATCGAGCCGTAGTTTCCGAACGAGCTCAGGAGGGACGGGTAGATGAAGCTGAGGATTACTGAAGCCTGGATTACTCCGCTGAACCTGGCGAGTATCGAGCCCGAGACGGTGGATAGAAGCGCAAGGGCGGTTATCGTCACGAACACCTGCCTGAGCTCCGAGAACTCCTCGAGCCTCACCCTGCTCAACGCCGTCACGAACAGGAAAAAAGCTATGGTGGCGTAGTTGAAGGCCTTAAAGGCCCAGGGGGAGTGCTCTATCAGGAGGATGAAAAGGACGAGCGACGGAACTGTGAGGAAATCACCCATAGATGCAACCAGCGGTGCGGCAACGCTGTCCGGGTCTGTACCGCGCCTGAAGGCGAATATCGTGACGAAGGAGGTAAAGTAGCCGAGTATGAAGGAGACGAGTATCGTTGAGGTTATCACGATGAGGAGGACGTCAAAGGCGTTCTTTTTAATGCCCGTGAGGACTCCAATCGCCCAGAGGAGGAAAACCGGGATTAGGGAGAGCACCATCCTCAGGACTATTTCCTTCAGAATCCTTTTGTCTCTCAGGGACGGCTCGAGCTCACCGAGGTAGAGCATCGTGGAGAAGCGCGAGGCCATCGAGCCGAAAACGTTCCCGCGAAGCCCCATGATACCCGGCAGGACGACGAGGAGGCCCGGAAACCTGAGCCTCACCGTCTCGAAGTACTTACCCAAGAAGGTGCCCCCGAACAGGCCAAATATCTGGGACGTGAACAGGGAAGGTAGAGTAACCCTGTAGGCTTCCTTGACCTTCTCCCTCAGCTCCATCCGAATTTCGCCGTTGCTCACTGCTATCACTCTCCATCACTGCCACCCCGAGCTTCAATCGATGGAAGGAGTATAAATTTTTCGGCGAAAACTAAATAAAATTCCCCTCCTTTTCCCCTTCGGTGAGAACGGGGTGGAAGAATGGGACGAGATTGAGGTTCCCAACAACGTCAAGGACATCTTCGTGGAGATGAAGAACACCGCCGAGCTAATGGTTGATTTGGCCTACTCCTCGGTCCTGTTCCAGGAGAAGGAGATAGCGGAGGAAGTCCTTGAGCTCGAGGAGTACCTCGACCTTCTCAACTACCACCTGATGGTTAAGGCAGTGCTCGCGGCGAGGAGCCCAAAGGAGGCCGAGCAGATAACGGCAATCCTCCAGATGGGGCGGGCAATAGACGAGATATCCAACGCGGCCGCCGACCTCGCGAAGATGGTTCTCGAAGAGAAGCTCCACCCAGTGGTGAGGGACGTCATACTTGAGAGTGAAGAGACCATCGGCAAGGTGCAGGTTTCCCCCGAGTCCATACTCGTCGGAAAAACGCTGGAGGAGCTCGACTTGGCTACCAACACGGGCGTTTGGGTGTCGGCCATAAGGAGGGGCAAGCGCTGGATTTTTGACCCCGACGAGGACACCAAGATAATGCCCGGGGATATACTCATAGGCAGGGGCACGAGGACTGCCCTAGACTACCTGAAGGAGATAGCGAGGGGAATCCTGAAGGTGATGAAACATGAGTGAGCTCGACGAAATCAGGAACTGCCTCGTGGAGATGAAAGATTTGTCGGCCCTAATGGTTGACCTCGCCTTTTCATCGGTCCTTTACAACAGCGAGGAGATAGCTGAGGAGGTCTACCTCCTTGAGGAGAAGATGGACGACCTCACGCTGAAGGTCAAGAAGTTAGCACTCAGAGCCGCGAAGAGCGAGGAAGACCCCGAAAGCCTGCTGAGCATAATAGATTTGGCCGATATCAACGAGCGCATAAGCGATGCCGCCTACGCGATAGCGGACATAATCCTGCGCGACATCGAGCCCCACCCGATAATAAGAAGGATAATGGAGGACACAGAGGAGGAGCTCGGCCGCGTTACCGTCAGGCCCGGCTCGGTGCTCATAGGCAAAACCCTGCAGCAGCTCAAGCTTCCGAGCAAGATAGGGACGAGGATTCTGGCGATAAAGCGCGGAACTAGGTACATCTACAACCCCGGAAAGGACGACGTGATACAGGAGGGCGACGTCCTCATAGCGGTCAGCTCGGACATGGACAAGCTGAGAAAGCTGGCGGGCGAGGAAGTGGAAGAGGAGGAGTGACCCACAACCTTTTTATACTTTTGGGTTTGTCCTTTAACTATGGTTAAAAGGAAATATGGTCTCCTTGTGGCGTTGGCAGTAGGACTGATGCTATCAGCGTATTTTATTCTGTGGGTTCACGTTGAGACGCATCCCACGCCAGGGGGTTCATTAAACGTCACCGCAGAGGAATGGACGATTGCCGTTCACGCAAGTGAACTTTCGTGCATTCTCGGGCATGATAAGAACCTCGGTTACTATCCGCTTCATTATAGGAACAAAGACCTCGTTCTCAGGGTTTCGTACAGTCCGAGTGGTCTTCGAAACGTCGGGTGCAATCAGTTTTCCATTTCTGGCAACGCGAACCTGTACATCCGACCCCGGAACAACTCAGTTGCGATAAGGAGAGTTGTGTTCATAGTTGAGAACCTGAGCGATTTCTCAATAGGGCCCGTCTTTCCAAAGCAAACGGGGGTTCTCTATTTTACGATAAACGGCGGAAAGTTTGAAGTTTCCGAGGTTTACGTTCCCGGGTACGACATTCTGCAGACGTTTCAGGTTAAAGCCCTCAAACCGACTTGGGGGGAGACCGTATCGGTTTCCCCGTCCATCCCGATAGATTTTACAATAAACAGGCCAGTGGGGAATGGGAAAAACGCCGAGTTGGTTTACAGGGCCCGTGTTATTATCCGGGTGGAGTACCTCATAAGAACGGGCTACTTCACTTCCGAAAAACGGACGCTTCAAGTCGTGATTCCCATGACTGTGAAGTTTTACAGCCTGTCTTCGTGCACCTACGGCTGTGAGCCCTAACTATCTTCCCGGGGTTCAGAGGGTTAAGAGGCAGAGGACAGTCATCTGATGTCCTCGTCCCTGACGAGCCCCTTCGCATAGGGGCAGAGCTCCTTCAGCGGACAGCTTTCGCACTTCGGCCTTATCGGCCTGCATATGCTCCTCCCGTGGTCAACCATCGCGTGGTTCACGTAAATCCACTTCTCTTTTGGAATCAGCTCCATAAGGTACTCCTCGACCCTCTCTGGAGGAACCCTCGGCGGAGCGAGGCCAAGGCGCTTGCTTATCCTGTTCACGTGCGTATCAACGGGAATCGCCTGCCTTCCAAAGCCATAAGCCAGAACGATGTTGGCGCACTTCCGGCCTATGCCGGGCAGTTTCATGAGCTCTTTGATGTCATCGGGCACCTTTCCGCCGTACTTATCAAGGATTATCCTCGATGCCTTCACAATCCACTCGCCCTTCGTCTTCCAGAGGCCGACGCCCCTCTTCCTGAGGAACTCCTGCATCTCCTCGACGGGAGTATTCGCTATCGTCTCGATGTCCTTGTACTTCTCAAAAAGCTCCTCCCAGACGCGGTAGGTAACCTCATCGCGCATGCGCTGTGAGATTATGCAGTGAACCAGCGTCCTGTATGGGTCGCCGATTAGGAGCTTCTCCCTCGGGTGGGTCTTCATGAGGATTTCAACTATTTTCTCGGCCCTTCTCCTCTTCTCATCCCAGCTCTCCTCGAAGGTGAAGCCGTCAAGGCTCAATGACCGTGATTTCCCTGCCATGCACTACCACCACCTTTCCCTCGGTCACTCTAACCTTTTTCAGGTTCTCGAACTCTCTCCTATAAACCTTTTGCCCGCTCCAGTTATAGATTCGAACCTCACTCCCGAGGACGAGAACGAGTCCCTTCGCGAATGGAATTGCATCATCTACCTCCCCCTCGAACTCAAGCGTGAACTCCTCAACTTCCCCCGTCGAGAACTCGATTTTTGTTCCCCTGCCAATCTTCAGCGGGCTCGGCTCGGCCAGAAGAACCTTGAAGGGTAGGGGCTTTCCGAGGAGGTCAACCTCAACGGTTTCTCCACTTTTCACTTCCTTTCCCCTGAGCTTCTCCCTCACTATATCCTCGAACCCGGCTGGAAGTTCAGCCTCGAAGAGCGGCTTTAGAACGACCTTCATGGAACCACCAAAGGTTCTTTGAACGTGGATTGGAAAAGGTTAACGCCAAAAATCTTTTAAACGATATGTCGTTCGATATATCGGGTGGTGGTATGGAGAAGCCCTACGTCAAAGGTGCCCTCAAGCTCATAGTCCTCGACCTGTTGAGGAAGCCGAACCACGGCTACGGGATTATGGCTGAGATGGAGGAGCTCTACGGAATAAAGCTCAGCGCGGGAACCGTTTACCCAATCCTCGCCTCGCTGAGGAGAGGCGGGCTGATAGAGGTCATCGAAACCGGAGACAGGGAGAGAAAGACCTACAGAATAACAGAGAAGGGGCTGGATTACCTTGAAAAGCACGGGAAAGAGCTGAAGGAGACGAAGAGGAAGCTCGGGGCCTACAAAACCTTCCTTGAACTCGGTGGGAACGAGCTCAAGGAGGCCTTCAAGGAGCTGTTCAGGAGGATTGATGAGCTGAGCGACGAGCAGAAGGAAGAGGTCAGGAAGGCATTCGAGGACTGCGCGAGAAGGATAAGGCTCATTCTGCTGGGTGATTGAAGTGGACGCACCGGACTGGAGGGAGTACTACGGGAAAATGAAGGAAACGGCTCCGCTCATAATACACTACCCCATATGCGGCGGGGGCGACGAGTGTATCTACGTCTGTCCCTTCGGCGATGAAATCTGGGAAGTCGTCCCCATGAAGGTTAGCCTCTTCGGGGTGAGGTACAAGGTAAGGCTCAGGCCCTTCATGGCACACCCAGAGAACTGCAGAAAGTGCTACGTTTGCGTCCAGGCCTGCCCAACGGGAGCGCTGAGGCCCGTTGATAATCCCGTCAAGCATCCTGTTCCCGTTCTGCTCTACAACACCCTAAAGTTACCCTTCAAGAAAAAGTACGGCCTCAGGTTCGTCTTTCGCAAGGAGCACGGCGAGAGGTTCAAGCGCAACAACTGGCCCGAGGAGCAAATGGAGGGGAAGGCCTATGGCTGAGCACGCCATAGTCGTTGAGAACCTGGTCAAACGTTATGGAGACTTCGAAGCCGTTCGGGGAATTTCCTTCAGGGTGAAGCGGGGCGAGATATTCGCCTTTCTGGGTCCGAACGGGGCGGGGAAGACCACAACCGTTCATGTACTGACGACCCTTCTGAAGCCGACCTCCGGCAAAGCTGTCGTGGCCGGCCACGATGTTGTCGATGAACCTATGGAAGTGAGGAAGCGGATAGGCATCGTGTTTCAGGACCCGAGCCTCGACAGAGAGCTGACCGCCTACGAGAACATGTACATCCACGGGAGGATATACGGGCTGAAGGGAAGCGAGCTGAAAGAGAAGATAGAGCACCTCCTCAAGTTCGTTGAGTTATGGGAGTTCAAAGATAAGCCCGTCAAAACGTTCTCGGGCGGTATGCAGAGGAGGCTTGAGATAGCGCGCTCCCTCCTCCACGAGCCGGAGGTGCTTTTCCTTGACGAGCCGACGATAGGCCTCGACCCGCAGACGAGGGCCCACATCTGGGACTACATAAGGGCGATGAAGGAGGAACACAACATGACCATCTTCCTCACGACGCACTACATGGATGAGGCGGAGCAGTTAGCGGACAGGATAGCGATAATAGACCACGGGAAAATAATCGCCGAGGGGACGGCGGAGGAGCTGAAAAAGCTCGTGGGCAACGATGTCGTCTACCTCAAGCTCGACGCGCCCGAAGAGCTCAAATGTCTCAGGGCCGAGTTCATAAGGGGGTGCAAAATCCTCGCGGACGGCAGGGTAGCTTTAGAAGTCGAGAACGCCGCGGAGGCCCTCCCAAGGCTCTTCGAGCTGGTCGCTGAGAAGGGCATCAAAATCCTTGAAGTGACGTATCACAGGCCAACGCTCAACGACGTCTTCCTCCACCTGACGGGGAGAGAGATAAGGGACGAGGGCGCTGAGAACCCGATGGCTGCCTTCGTGAGAATGAGGATGAGGAGGTGACGGCATGGAGGCGCTTACCACTATGGCATACAGGCAGCTGAAGAGGTTCGCGAGGGCGAAGTCGAGGGTCGCGGGCATGATAATCAACCCTCTCCTCTGGCTCGTCTTCTTCGGAATGGGTTGGAGCAAGGTCTTCGACAACTCCATGGCGAGGACGGTCTTCGGGGGCGTTGACTACCTCACGTTCCTGGCCCCGGGTATCTTTGCCATGACTGTCTTCAACCAGAGCTTCGTTGCGGGAGTGAGCGTCATCTGGGACAAGCAGTTTGGCTTCCTCAAGGAGGTGCTCGTCGCTCCTGCCTCGCGGAAGGAGAGCATCTTGGGACGCATAATCGGGGACTCACTCGTCACGCTCACGCAGGGAGCCATAATCCTCGCGCTGACCTTCCCCCTCGCGGAGAACTTAAAACCCAGCGGCTTCATTCCCGCCCTCGGAGTTGGCTTCCTTTTAGCTATGGCATTCTCCGGCTTCGGCGTCAGCCTCGCCCTCAGGATGGAGAGCATGGAGGGCTTCCAGATGATAATGATGGTCCTCATGCTCCCGCTGACCTTCCTGAGCGGGGCGATTTATCCGATAGATACAATGCCCGACTGGATGAAGGCGCTCGCCTACGTCAACCCGCTCACCTACGCGGTGGACGGGGCGAGGCACTTCCTCGTTGGAGCGAGCGTGGCAAAGTTCTCGCTCGGCGTTGACCTCGGCGTGCTTACGGTTTTAGCGGCCGTACTCGTCGGGCTGGCGATGGCCGAGTTCGAGAGGGCCACAATTGGATAAAGGACAGAGAAGCGAAAAAATCAGAAAAATCCCGCGAGAAAGGCATCATGGAGCTTTCTCTTCTTTTATCTTACCTTTGAAGGTCTCATAGCTTATCCTGAAGGCCTCAAGAACCGGTAGCTTCTCCCCGGCAAAGAAGCTGAGCATGGCCCCACCACCGGTCGAGACGTGGCTTATACCCGTTATGCCGTAGCGGTAGATGCTCGCTATTGAATGTCCCCCTCCGACGACGCTGAAAGCTGGACTCTCGGCTATCGCCCTGAAAACGCCGACGGTTCCAACTGCAAACTCCTCTCTTTCGAAGACGCCCATCGGACCGTTGGCAACGATGATTTTCGCGTTCAGGAGAATCTCACGGTACTTCTCCACCGTCCTGGAGCCTATGTCGAGGATTGGGTAGCGGTCGAAGAGCCACTTCTCGTCGCTCAGCAGGTCAACTTCAACGCGCTCTCCGTCGCGGTCAACGGCGAAGTCAACCGGGGTTCTCACGTAGGGGTAGAACTCGTCGAGTATTCTCTCGGCCCAGTCAACCAGCTCAAGGAGGCCCTTCTTTTCCATGAACTCAAGGTTGGCATCGCCGAGGTTGAAGCCCTTCGCGAGGGTGAAAACGTGGCCGACGAGGCCGCCGGTGAGTATTAAGTCAGCCTTACCCTTTCTCAGGACGTTTTCCGCCACTCTGAGCGAGTCGTCAACCTTCGCACCGCCGAGCACGTAAACCCTCGGCCTCTCGTTGCTCTCGTAGGCCTTGCTGAGGGCGTCTATCTCCTTCTCCATCAGGTGGCCCATCACCATCGGCTTCAGCCGGGCGAAGCCAACGAGCGAGGGCTGACTCCTGTGCGAAGAAGCGAAGGCGTCGTTGACGACGTAGTCTATGAGCGGGGCAAGTTTTCTCACGAAATGCGTTTTCTCGCACTCCTCCAGGGGCCTGTAGAAGACCTCCTCTGCTGAGAAGCGGAGGTTTTCAAGCATGAGAACTTCTCCGGGTTTCATAGCCCTTATTCTATCCCTTGCGAGCTTTCCAAAGATGTCCTCGACGTACTCAACGTTCACCCCGAGAAGCTCGCCGAGGATTTGGGCGTGTTGCTCGGTCGTTATGTAGTCTCCTTTGTAGGGCCTGCTCTGGTGGGTTCCTATTACGACCTTCGCCCCGTCCTCGACGAGGTGCTTCACCGTTGGCAGAACCGCCCTGAAGCGCGCGTCGCTTGTAATTCGTCCGTTCTCTACCGGAGAGTTCAAATCCACCCTTAGAAACACCGTTTTGCCGTGAAAGTTGAAGTCGGTGAGCCTGAACATTGCATCACCGGGAAAATGTTAAATATGGCCATTAATAAAGCTTATTTGGACACTCCCAGTGAATAATGGGGCTCAAGTAAGTTCTTAAGGGGAAAGTAGTATCCCCTTCCGGAAGGTGAACGGTATGACCTGGACGGCTGAACTCGTGAGAAAACTCCCCCGTAAGACGCTCATCAGTTACATCATCGAGGTCCTCGGGAGGATGGGGTTCAAGAACTACGAGCGCGTCAGCGACCGAAGCAAATGGGGAATAGACATCGTTGCAATCAGAGACGACCCCATAGCTGGGATGGAAAAGCTAATCATAAAAGTTCACACGGACTCCCTCGCCTCTGCCAAGGACATCAACGTCTTCGGCGACCTCCTTGATAAGTACAAAGCCGACAGGGGAATCCTGGTGGCCCCAATAGGCTTTACGAAGGACGCGAGGAGCACCGTCGCCAAGGAGTACCGCGGGAGAATCGTCATGTGGGACGCCGACAAGCTCGCCGTTACATTCTCAAACTACGGCCTAGAGGCCCCAAAGATTGAGGATGAGAAGGAGGAAGAAGAGGAGAAAAGCCCCCTCGAAGAGTTCGAGCTTGACGCGCCCCTTCTCCACGAGTTCTCGCCCGACGAGATAATAAGGCTCATAGCAAAGAAGGCGAGCGCCGAGTATCCCGTCAAGCCCGCCGAGCTGAGGATAAAATCAATGAAGGTCGTTCTCACGAGCGCTTACATACTCTCCTGGAGCGTTGACGAGAAGAACGAACGCGATAAAGCCGTCGTGTTCTCGAAGGAGAAAGTTGTTCCAAAGGCCCTCTCAAGCGAACTCGCCACCCCGGTTAAGAAGGCCCTCCTCAACGACAGCTCCACGATAAAGGCCACCGAGAGGGAAATAATAAACCAGATAAGCCCCAGCGAGTCCGTGATAATCCTCAAGGAAAGGCTCGCGAAGGAGCTCGGCGTTACAGAGGGACAGGTCAGGATACAGGACCGAAAGAAGGTCTATGTTCCCGAGAGCGTTGAAGTCGAGCTCCAGGTCGGGGAGAACGAGGGAAAAGCGAGGGTTAACCCCGTCACCGGTGAAGTGGAGTTCGAGATGAAGCCCCTGCCGGAGGAGTTCTTTGAGGAGAAGGTAAGAGAGATAGTGGAAAATCGCATTGGCGAGAGTCCTGAAACGATGGAGCTCACCAGGGAGGGCTGGAAGGTAAAGGTAACCGGAAAAACAAAGCGCTTTACCTTCGAGTTCAAGTTCAACGCCTATACTGGAAAAATATTGATAGCAGAGACTGTTTTAACAGACGAAGCGCTGAAAGAACTTCTCACAAGGACGTATCCTGAAGGCGAAATCCTGAGTCTGGAAAAGGGCAAGAAGGTGGCCGTTGCCGACGTCAAGCTCAAGGACGGGATAGCGGTCGTTGAGGTCAACCTCGAGAACGGAAGCCTGAAGGAAGTCAGAAAGCTCCCCTCGCCCGAGGATGCCCTCGACAACGCAAGGAGGGTCATCGAGGAAAACTTCCCGCTGAGAAACCTTGAGATGAAGGAAAGCAGGGTCATAGAGCACAAGTTCCTCGAGCTGGAACTTGAGGGCGAAGATGGAAAAGCCCTCGTAAAGGTCGACGGCGCGACGAGGGACGTTCTTGACTACATCGTCGAGATAACCCCCGAGAAGGCGAAGGAGCTCGTTAAGGAGAGGTACCCAGACTTCGAGGTAAGGGGCGTTGAGGAGAAGGAGGCTTCCTATCTCGTCACCGCAGAGAACGAAAGGCACACGATAAATGTTAAGGTCAGCAAGGATGGCAAGCTGATAGAGGAAACCGACAGGGTTCTGCGCGAGGACGTTGCGAGGGAGATAGCGGTTGAGAAGGTTAAGAAAATCGACGAGACAGCGGAGCTTAAGTCGTTAAGGCTCGAAAACGACTGGGTTGCCGAGTTTCAGGGGGGAACGAAGGTCGGAAGGCTCGTCCTCGACAGGAAGACCGGCGAGGTCAAGGAGGAAGACGTCCGCTTCACGGAGGTCGCCCTTGAGAACAGCTTCCACGAGCACATACGGAAGATTTACGGCGAAACCGAGCTGAGAACCGAGAGGCTGACCCACTACAAGGAGCAGAACTACATCCACATAAAGGTCGCGGGCAAAGACCACCTCTACTACGCGAGAATTGACACTAGAACGGGGAAGATAATAAGCGAGGACAGGGCCCCTGCGAAGGGCCTGACGGCGAAGCTCAAACAGCTCCAGCTGGAGAGCAAGTACAAGTGATTAGGTCATCAGCATGTTTTCTATCATCTTTATTGCTTCCACTATCTTCTTCTCGGGCTTGTCCTCGTTGCGCGGTATCTCGAGGTTTATTACCAGCCTCTCCTCCTTGCCGTCGTCGAAGTCGTAGATTTCAAGCTCCTCGACCTCGACGTCCTCGAAGATGCTCTCAAGCTCTGGGCTGAGGATTTTACCCTCGTTGCCGTAGACCTCGACGCGAACGACGTCGTCGGTGGTTGAAGCCACCACGACAATCTCGTAGGGGCCGACCTTCTTGACGAAACGGAGGACGCTTCCGTAGCCCTCCACTGCCTCCTTGAAGCCGAGCTGGAGCATCGTCGAGCGTATGGCCTCGGTCTTGCTCCTAATCCTGTTGAGTATTCTCTCGCGGAGCTTGTAGCTCTCTTCAAGGGCCTTCTTTATGCCCTCTCCCGCTTTTTCAACGGGCCCCTCCCATATACCGATGACCTTTATACCGGATGAGGTCGGCTTGAGCTCAATCTTGAGGGAATCAACGTCAAAGTCTCTCAAATCATCAATCTTAAGCTCGCCGAGGGTGAGTATGTCGAACTCAATCCTCACGACGTTTCCGAAGGCCTTGCCTTTGAACTTCACCCCCATCACCAAGGGACGCTCAAAGCTACGGTTTAAAAACCCTTCCCTGGAGTAAGCTCCTCAGAATTTTCAAGAAAATGCAGAGGGTAGTTGAAAAAGAACCTCAGAATATCAACGGCGCCCTGTACTCGCCCCAGACCTCGCGAAGGACGTCGGTAACCTCGCCGAGGGTCGCGAGATGGCGGTGCGCCTCGATGATGTAGGGCATGAGATTCTCGTCGTCCTTCTCGGCCGCGTTCCTGAGCTTGTCGAGGGCTTCTTCAACCTTCTTGTTGTCCCTCTCGGAGCGGAGCTTCTTGAGTCTCTCAATCTGCTTCTCGCGGATGCTCGGGTCCACCTTGAGTATCTCGACCTCGAGGGGTTCATCCGTCTGGAACTTGTTGACGCCGACGATTATCCTCTTGCCCTCTTCGATTTCCTTCTGGTACTTGTAGGCGGCATCGGCAATCTCCTTCTGGATGTAGCCCCTCTCGATTGCCCTCATCATTCCGCCCATCTTCTGAATCTTCTCGATGTACTTCAGGGCCTCCTCGTAGATGTGGTCGGTGAGCCACTCGATGTAGTAGGCACCTCCGAGCGGGTCAACGGTGTCAACGACACCGCTCTCGTAGGCGATAATCTGCTGGGTCCTCAGGGCAATCCTTACGCTCTTCTCGGTCGGGAGCGAGAGGGCCTCATCGTAGGAGTTGGTGTGCAGGCTCTGGGTTCCACCGAGGACGGCAGCTAAAGCCTGAATGGCAACGCGGACGATGTTGTTCTCGGGCTGTTGAGCCGTAAGGGTTGAACCTGCGGTCTGAGTGTGGAAGCGGAGCATCATGGAGCGCGGGTTCTTGGCGTTGAACCACTCCTTCATGATGTAGGCCCAGAGCCTCCTCGCGGCCCTAAACTTCGCAATCTCCTCGAGGAAGTTGTTGTGCGCGTTGAAGAAGAAGCTCAATCTTGGAGCGAACTTGTCAACCTCCATACCGCGCTCGATGACAGCCTTGACGTACTCTATACCGTCAGCCAGAGTGAAAGCGACCTCCTGAACCGCGTTGGCCCCGGCCTCTCTGATGTGGTAGCCGCTTATGCTTATCGAGTTCCACTTGGGAATGTTCTCGGCGCAGTACATTATGATGTCCGTTGTAAGGCGCATGCTCGGCCCGGGCGGGAAGATGTAGGTTCCCCTCGCTATGTACTCCTTAAGAATGTCGTTCTGAACAGTTCCGCGGAGCTTCTCCTGGGGAACCCCCTGCTCCTCGGCAACCAAAATGTACATCGCGAGCAGATTAGCGGCGGTCGAGTTAATCGTCATGCTCGTTGAGACCTTGTCGAGCGGAATGCCGTCGAAGAGAATCCTCATGTCCCAGAGCGAATCAATGGCAACGCCGACCTTTCCGACCTCACCTTCAGCCATCGGGTGGTCGGAGTCGTAACCGAGCTGGGTCGGCAGGTCAAAGGCAACGCTCAAACCCGTCTGCCCCTGCTCAAGGAGGTACTTGTAGCGCTTGTTGCTCTCTTCAGCTGTAGCGTAGCCCGCGTACTGTCTCATCGTCCAGAAGCGACCGCGGTACATGGTCGCGTAGACGCCGCGGGTGAACGGATATTCTCCTGGGAAGCCGAGCTTCTCAAGGTAGTCCCAGTCCTCGCCGAGGTCAGCGGGAGTGTAGAGCC
>NZ_JAMOQU010000108.1 GCF_027063845.1 Thermococcus sp. | reverse complement strand
AACAAGCCCAAGCTCTCTTCCAAGTGGTCTAAGATTCTCCTCGCTATTCCAAAGGCTGTCGAGGAGGGCCTCACGTGGAACGACTTGATGAGGGACCTCGGAATCCTCGACCCGCAGGAACAGGTCGCAGTCATGCAACGCTTCTTCATTACGATTGACGAGAACGGCAAGATTCCAGAAGTCATCAAGCCTCTGCAAGGCATCAAGGAGCTTGAGGGCATTGTCCTCTACCGCGAAAACGGCGTGAACGTCCGCTTTGCGAAGATTGTCAGGGAGGACACACTGAAGGCGGCCAAGAGCCTGAAGGTCGAAGCTCCAAAGCCGACCGAGGAGGGTCAGCCTGCGGTTGAGGTTCCGCGGGCGAAGATTGAGAAGAGTCTCAGGGCGTGGCTTAGGCAGTATGAGCAGTTGGCTTCTAACTGGCGGACGAAGGGGCAGGCGGAGTCGTTCCTGAAGAGCGTCGGTAATAATGGACTCAAGCGGCTTGTGCGGGAGTATGGTTTCGATGTTGTGGCGGAGGTTGTCGGTTCTAACGCGGATTATCGGGCCCTGTTCGGCCCGTTTCTCTTGAAGCTTCAGGAAAAGAAGGTGGAGGTGACGTCCGATGTCTGATGTGCAGTTGGATGAGGTTCTTGCAAGGCTGGATAAAGTGTTAGGGGAGGTTCGAGAGCTCAAGGAACTTGTGAAGAAGGCGGAATTGACACAGTACACGGCGGAAGAAGCCCTTAACAAGGTCATTGATGACATGTTGGACGTGGCTCTTCCCGAGTGGCTTGAGGGCTCGATACCTCTTGAGGCATTTGAGGAGCGCTTTGTGAAGTACTTGGTTTATGATGAGGACATCAGGAGGGCCATCAAGCACTTGGTGAGAAAAGGCCTAATCAAGGTATATCAAGAAAAGTGGGAAGATATTGGCGGCAGGGAGTATGCGATTAAGATAATATACCTGTCAAGGGACGTTCTTCCGAGGAAACCAAAGCCTGGCACAGTTTTAGCTCTTGTGGGCGACTATTACTACTTTTACTGGAAGCTTTTTGGAAAGCACATTGTCAGAGGGACGAGGGTGACTCCTTCTGAGAGCGAAAGGATAGTTGAGAAGATATTCCAGGTCAAAATGCGCTGGCTACTCGAACCGTACATCAAGCATGGGGTTCTCTTTAGGGAAGAGGACCTTCGAGAGTTCATCGCAGACCGGGCGGGTTGGGCGTTGGAAAACCTTCTGGAAGAGTATGGCATCATGAAGACAATTGTAGGCGAGGATGACGAGGTAGTCACTCTTGAGTTCTTAATGGATGAATCAGAGGCTCTCAAGCGCATTTCTCGGGAGGTGAAAGCATGACGACTCCTGTTGGGGGTTTGGAACCTGAGCTCAATGCTTCGGACTTTGGCAGGGCAAGGGTGGGCATTACTAAGCCGTCGGAGGTTCCGGGGGCTGTCGTGCTGAGCTTGACGACTCCAGCCTCGTGGGACGACTTCCAGGGGTTCCTGAAGGCGGTTGAGGCTTTGCAGGGTGATGGTTTCGTTGTTCGGTCTGTTGAATCGAGTTACAAGTTGTTCCGCGTCTGGCTGAGGAGGGAGGAAGATGAGTGAGGTTGATAAGAAGTTTTTGGCCCGGTATTGGGGCCTGGCCGGAATGGAGCGCGAGCGCGAACCAATGCTCGGAGCATACATTCTCGACAATATGCTGGCGTTTAAACATTGGGAACCCCTGTCCAGACTCGTGGAGGAAGGCCTAATATACGAGCCTGATATGCCGGAGAACAGGCGCAGGAAGAGAGAAGACAGGAAACTCTACGCGCTGACGGAGAAGGGCAAGAAGTGGCTTGAGGAGAACCGGGATAAGTACAACTCAATGTTCATTGAGTACTGCAAGCAGGAGGCACTAAAGATTCTCGACAGGTTCAAGCAGTTCGCATGGCGGAACATTGATGAGGTTCTGAGGGAATGGGAAGTCGAACAGGCCTTAACGGGAAGCATGGGCGAGTACATGCTTCTATCGCTAAGAAGGGGAAACGACAGGGAAGTGTTACTATTGAGGAATATTGATGGCTACAACTACATGATTCGGACGTTTGACATTGATATTACTGAGGAAGTTAAGAGCTGGAGTCAGAGGTTCGACTCTTCCTCTTCTTCGGGAGGTGATTCGGATGAGTGAGGTTGTGTCTGGTTTGCCTGGTAGGGTTTTGGAGCTGGCTGGAACAGGGCCGGGTTGGGTTACGGTTGCAGAGTGCAGGCTGAAGGCGTCGGATAGGGGCATTGAGCTTGTTAGTGTCAGTAACGTGTGGGAGGACATTCGGCCGGACGACCCTGGCTGGCTGGAGGAGGAGCTTGAGGTTTGGGGCGTCAGGAGGAAGTTCAGGGCGCGGTTCTACAGGTGGAAGGGCTTCAGGGATGAGGATGGTGAGTCGGCGCCTGATTTGAACAGGTGGTATATTGCGGTTCCTGACCTCGAGGAGGCTGGAGAGCTTGACTTGTGGTTCTGAGGGAGGTGAGGGTATGAGGGAGAATGAGGTCTGGATTTTCATGGGCTCTTACGGGACAACTCACAGGGAGGGCAACGCGTATTGGGTGATTCGCAAATACAAGCGCGGGAACGGCTACTCAGCCCGCTATGTTGCGCGAGACTTCTCCGGTTACACCGTCTCAGACCCGGTGAGGAAGTTCAAGACGTTTGAAGAGCTCGTTAATTTCCTCACCCACGAGGCGAATCCGAGGGCGAACGAGAACATGATTCGCTATGCTATCAAGACTTCCGGACACGCGGACTTCTGGAGGGAGGAGCTTGAGTGGCTCAGGAGCAGGCTCGCGGTCAAGCGCGAGGTGAAGCCGACGCGCCAAATCACCCTCGCGGAGGTGATTTCATGAGCTTTGTTCCTGCGGTGAAGCACCTCCGCCTTTCCGAGGAAGTTCAAGCCAAGTGGAAGGAAGCCATCGAGGACTTCAACGCGCTGAAGGTGCAAGTGCTCAT
>NZ_JAMOQU010000107.1 GCF_027063845.1 Thermococcus sp. | reverse complement strand
GCACAGGCGTTCATTGGAAAGCCCAGGCTGGTAATCCTCGACGAACCTTTGGCTAATCTCGACTTCGACCAGATTAGAAAAGTTGTGAAAATCCTAAAGGAGCTCAGAGAGCGCACAAACTTTGTAATAGTAAGCCACATCTGGGAACCTGTCTACGGCTTGGCAGATGAAGTCATTGTTATTGGAGGCGGGAAGGTTGTTATGAAGGGAAAAGCGGAGGAGCTTAGGGAAGATGTGAAAAAGCTTTTCTCGTTCCGTTCAGAGAACGATTAGCTCTCTCTCAGCCTTCGTCAGCTTCTTCCCCTTTCCCTCCACGACAACGTCGTCCTCTATGCGAACTCCCCCGAGCCCCGGGACGTAGATTCCAGGCTCTATCGTGAAAGTCATTCCGTTCTCGAGGAGGACTTCCCCGTCGGGCCCAATGTAGGGCTCCTCGTGGACATCTAAGCCCAACCCGTGACCAGTTCTGTGGGTGAAGTACTTCCCGTAGCCAGCTTTCTCGATGACGCCCCTCGCGGTTCCGTCGATTTCCTTCGCTTTCACGCCCTCCCGAACAGCCCGGAAAGCCCTCTCCTGCGCCTCCCAGACAACCTCGTAAATCCGCACGAGCCTCTCGTCGGGCTCGCCGAGGGCTATCGTTCTCGTTATGTCGGAGCAGTAGCCCTTCCACCTCGCCCCGTAGTCGAGTATCACCATGTCGCCTTTCCTCAGCTTCCTCTCGCCCGGCTCGTGATGGGGATTCGCCCCGTTCTCGCCGGAAGCGACTATCGGCTCAAAGGAAATCCCATCCGAGCGCTCCCTTATCGCGAGCTCTATCTTTAGGGCGAGCTCTCTCTCAGTCATCCCAACTAAATCCCAGCTCAGGATTTCGTTGAAAACCTCATCTACGACCTTTGCCGCTTTCTCCATGAGCCTTATCTCCTCTGGGTCCTTCCTCATCCTGAGCTCCCTAATCACAACGCTCAGCGGATAGGGCCTCATCCGGACGGTTCTGTTAATCTCTATGAGCCAGTCGGCGCGCATCGTGTTCTCGATGAGGATTTTGCCGTCGCTTATACCGAGCTCGTGGGCAATCGTTGCGAGCTTCGCGTAGGGGTTCTCGCCGTCGCGCCAGAAGGTAACGGGCACGTCGCTGAGGATGTTCTCGTAGAGGTTCGGAACGAGGAGATGAAACTCCCCGTCGGCGTTTAAAGTCAGAATCGTCGGCCTTTCACCGGCCTCGTGGATTCTAATGCCCGTTAGATAGTAAAAGTTCGAGCCCGGACTGACGAGCGCTCCATCAAATCCCCTCTCCTTCATCAGCTTTGCGAGCTTTCCTATTCTCATACCACCACCGGGGTTTATCTTTTCCTGCCCGTCTTAAACCCTTTTCTCAAGCCACACCGCGGCGAGAGCCACGAGGAAGCCCGCTACCGTGTCCCAGACCCAGTGTTCACCGAGGAGAACCGTCGAGATGGGGACGAAGGCGAGGAAAATTGCAATCGGGGCGGTTTCCTTCCTCTTAACCTCTAGAACTGAGAGCAGGCCGATGAAGGCCAGCGTGCAGTGCGGAGATGGGAGAACGAACTCAGGTCTTGCCGTCCAGTCGTTGGGCGCGTAGCGCTCCGGGAGAGTGTAAACGACGTGGGGTGCATGGACGTGGAATACCAGAAAAGATAGAGCCAGGATTCCGAAGCCGAGGGCGAACCTGACGGCGAGTCTCTTAGCCCGTTCCGGGTCGGCGAATGTGAAGTAGAAGGCCGGGAGCCAGAAGCTACCCGCGAAGCCGGTCCTATAAACCGCCCTCATGAGCGCGTGGAGGTGATGATGAGAGACCGTCCAGCTCACGAGGGCGTACTCGAAATGATACGACGTCAGTGGCAGGTGGAGGAAGGAACGGGTAACGTCTGCGCTCCAGCGCCCGATGAATGGATAGATCAAGGCGTAGGCGTCCCAGGAGAGGTAAACCGCGAGGAAGAGGAGGATGAGCCCGGACCGTTTTCCTGTCATCAACGTTAGTCCTCCGCAACCCTTAAAAACCAACCCTCGAAACTCGACCGACTAGGCGGGTTCGCCCGCGGGATGTTCCGCTCTGCGGAGAACCACAAACGTGGGAGGGAGAAAGATGGGAATGTACAAGTACATAAGGGAAGCCTGGAAGAGCCCCAAGAAGAGCTACGTGGGAGAACTCCTCAAGAAGAGGATGGTTAAGTGGAGGAGAGAGCCCGTTGTCGTTCGCGTTGAGAGGCCGACGAGGCTTGACCGCGCCCGTTCGCTCGGCTACCAGGCCAAGCAGGGCTACGTCATCGTTCGCGTTAGGGTTAGGCGCGGCGGCAGGAAGAGGCCCCGCTGGAAGGGCGGAAGGAAGCCGAGCAAGATGGGTATGGTCAAGTACTCGCCAAAGAAGAGCCTCCAGTGGATAGCCGAGGAGAAGGCCGCGAGAAAGTTCCCGAACCTCGAGGTTCTCAACTCCTACTGGGTTGGCGAGGACGGAATGTACAAGTGGTTTGAGGTCATAATGGTCGACCCGCACCACCCGGTCATAAAGAGCGACCCGAAGATAGCCTGGATTGCCCTCAAGCCCCACAAGGGTAGGGTGTTTAGAGGTCTCACGAGCGCCGGCAAGAAGGGTCGCGGTCTGAGGAACAAGGGCAAGGGCGCTGAGAAGGTCAGGCCCAGCGTTAGAGCTAATAAGGGCAAGACCAAGTGATTTTCCCTCTATTCTTCTTCTGGCTTTTCAAGCTTTATCCTCCTGATTCCCAGTCTGTCAAAGGCCTTATCCGAGCTGATTATCGTTCCTCCGCATTTTGCCGCGTGAACAGCGTCGAAGGGATTAAGATTGTGCTCCTTCATGTAGTACGCCGTCCGGAGGTAGTCCTCATTTTCCTCTTCGATTATGGCCATCACGGCAGATAATAGTCTAACAGGGTCAAGGCCGAACTTCTTTGAGAGTATCAAAAGCTCGAGGAAAGTTGCCTCCGAGGTCGTTATCCGCCCTTT
>NZ_JAMOQU010000106.1 GCF_027063845.1 Thermococcus sp. | reverse complement strand
TCCATATCCTTGAGCTCCTTCATGCCACCACCGGGAGCTTTTTTAGGCGGGAGGATTTTAAGCCTTTGGTGTTGCCGATGGAGTGTCCCTTCTGCAGACCTCCGAAGGAACAACTCCTCTACGAGGACGAATTGATAAGAGTCCTGCTCGACGCCTACCCCGCGAACAGGGGACACCTCCTCGTCGTTCCAAGGAGGCACGTCGAGCGCTGGGAAGATTTGACGGAGGAAGAGAAGCTCGCCCTGATACGGGGCATGGAGCTGGCGATGGAGGTTTTAAGGGAGACTCTGAAGCCCGATGCCTTCAACGTCGGCATGAACCTTGGAAAGGAGGCGGGTCAAACGGTCCCCCACTTGCACCTCCACGTAATCCCGCGCTGGAGGGGGGACAGCAGAAACCCGCGAGGAGGCGTCAGAAAGGCAGTGTTGGATTTGGAAGATGAGAACCTAAGTTTGAAGGAGCGATGGGTGAAGAACCGTCTGAACGAGGAAGAGAGGAAAGCCCTCCTTGAGGCCTTCAGTAAACGTGGCTCTCGCTCTCCCTGAGGAGTTCGAGGGTCTTCAGGAGTCTCTCAACTTCTTCCCTCGGGTAATGCTCCTCGACGTCGCTCTCCGGGTCGAGCCTCCCAAGTTCTGCCCTGAGCTTTTCCAAGTCTTCTAAGTCCTCCTGAATCTCGACGGCCCTCTGGGCGAACTCATAGCTCGTGTAGGGGCTCTCAAAAATCCTCTGCTGATTAACGACGAGCGCTATTCTGAGGTGACCTATCGTTTCCTCCAAAAGCTCAAGGAGTTCTTTGACCTTCATAAAACTTCCTATACGTCACAATATATAAGCCTTGGTTCGAAAATCTTTCGAAATCCGTGCGGAGCGGTTGAAGGCAGAGTTTTAACCTCCCTCGTCAATCCACTACGGTGGTGACATGGAGGCGGTTAAGGCTTACCCTTCTGATTCGGCCGAGGTGAAAAGTGAGAGGCGAGAGAAGAAGCTTCTCATGGGAAACGAGGCGATAGCCTACGGCGCCCTTGAGAGCGGCGTTGTTTTTGCCACTGGCTACCCTGGAACGCCTTCAACCGAGGTCATTGAGACGATAGCGAGGCTCAAGCCAGAAGTTTTTGCCGAATGGGCGCCCAACGAGAAGGTCGCCCTTGAGGAGGCCGCTGGAGTGGCCTACACGGGCTTGAGGGCTCTCGTAACCATGAAGTGCGTCGGTTTGAACGTGGCAGCGGACCCGCTTATGAGCCTCGCCTATTCGGGCGTTGAGGGTGGCTTGGTAATCCTTGTGGCGGACGACCCTGGGCCCCACACCAGCCAGACCGAGCAGGACGACCGCTATTATGGAAAGCTCTCCCTCCTGCCCGTCCTCGAGCCAGCCGACCCGCAGGAGGCCCACGACCTCATCAAGTACGCCTACGAGCTGAGCGAGCGCTATAAAGTCCCGGTCATCTTCAGGACAACCACGAGGGTTAACCACACGACCGCCGACGTGGAGGTCGGTGAGTTCGTCGAGCTCGACAGGAAGCCCGTCTTCAAGAAGGACATCGAGAGGTACGTACGCGCGAGCATGGAGGGCAACAGGAAGAGGCACAGGTGGCTCAACGAGACACTCGCCAAGATTGAGGAGGAGTTCAACTCGATGCCCTTCAACTGGGTCGAGGGGAGCGGTAAAATCGGAATAATCGTCGAGGGCGCGCCCTACAACTACGTGAAGGAGGTTCTCCCGAGAATCAACGCGGACTTTAAAGTTCTCAAGCTCTCAACGCCCCACCCGCTCCCGAAGAAGCTCGTCGTTGATTTCCTCAAGACCGTTGATTTCGCGATTGTAATCGAGGACGGCGCGCCGTTCCTCGAGGAGGAGGTCAAGATAGCCGCCTATGAGGCCGGCTTGAGCGTTCCAATCTACGGCAAGAGAACCGGCCACCTTCCGCTCGAGGGCGAGCTAACCCCGAGCCTCGTGAGGAACGCGCTCCTCAGGCTAATCGGTGAAAGCGAGGAAACCTACGAGAAGCCGGAGGAGGTAAAGCTCGCTGAAAGCCTCGCCCCGAAGAGGCCACCCGTCATGTGCCCCGGCTGTCCGCACAGGGGCTCTTACCGCGCCGTGCTGGACGCGTTGAGAGACCTCAAGCTCGGCCGCTATTCCGTCCCGATACACGGCGACATAGGCTGTTATGCCCTATCGCTCCTCCCACCGCTCGAGGCCATATGGACCGAGTACGTCATGGGCGCGAGCATAAGCCTAGCCAACGGCCAGAGCGTGGTAATGGACAAGAAGATAATCGCAACGATAGGCGACTCGACGTTCTTCCACAACGGAATTCAGCCCCTCGTTGATGCCGTCTACAAGAACCTGAACGTCCTGGTTATGATACTCGACAACAGGACGACGGCGATGACAGGCCACCAGCCCCACCCCGGAACCGGCGGAAGTGAAACCGGCAGGAAGTTCAACGAGATTGACATCGAGGCCCTGGTCAAGGCGCTTGGCGTCAAGTACGTCAAGACCGTTGACCCCTACGACCTCAAGGCCACGAGGGAGGCTATAAAGGAGGCCATGAAGGTGGAAGGGCCTGCGGTGATAATAGCAAAGCGCGAGTGCGTCATTCCCGTCATAAGGCGCGGGGAGATAGGCGAGATACCGCTCGTCGTCGAGGACAAGTGTACGGGCTGTACGGCGTGCATACTCCTGACCGGCTGTCCGGCTCTGGTTTATGACCCGGAGACGAACAAGGTCCGCATAGACCCGCTCCTCTGTACGGGCTGTGGCGTCTGCAACCAGACGTGCCCCTTCGACGCCATAAAGTTCCCGAGCGAGCTGGAGAAGGGGGCTTAGCCCCCTCACTCCCTCCAAACCTCGAGAACCATGAAGCGCCTCACGAGCGGGTTTGGATACAGCTCCCAGCTGATTCCCTCTGTTTCTGCTTCAATTTCCCCGAAGAGACCGCCCTCGCGCGGGTCGAGGCTTTCCCCGTAGATTTTTCCGGGCCTTATCTCGACTTTCATGTAGCGCGGGAGGCCGACTATCGCTTTCCCTTCCTTCCTCGCGTACTCGATGGCCCACTTAGCCGTGTATAAGCCGGCGTAGATTTCCGCTATTCTGACCGGGACGCTCGACTTGCCGATGGCGATTATCTCTATCCCCGTCTCCTCCCAGAACTTCTTGGCTAAGGGCTGGAGGTCCTTCGCGAGGTCTTTCCACACTTCCTTTCCGCGGTCGGTTATCGTTAAGGCGTCAATGGTCGGCTCGTCGAGCTTTCTCACCTCTATCCCGCCGATGGTCGAGTCGAGGTGGATAACATCTGGCTTGACCTCCCTTGCGAGCTCCACCGCGAGGAACGCCTCGTCCCTGATGGCCTGCCTTCCGCTCATGTCATAGTCGAAGGGGTTCGCGTACTTCACCCTGCTGAGCGTCGCGGTTCTGTAGGGCTTCTCAACCAGCACTGCAGCAGTTGCAATGAGTCCTATCGGCTCGTAGTCCTCGGTTAGTAGGGCCCCACCAGTGTCGGCTGAAACAATCCTCATGGCAACCACCGTTAACGACCAATTACCGATATACTCTCGGGTCCAAATCCCTATGGTGAGACCGATGGATAGGACAGTTTATGAAGCTTTGGGGAAGTACGTTGACAGCTTATCCAACTCTCTGTACCTGGGCACGAGCCGGGGAACGGTTTACCTCGATGACGAGCCTGTAACCCCGGAGGATGTAAGGCTCTCGCTCTTCTTCTCGGGAAAATCAATAGAGGTAAGCTCCCTGTGGGGAAGGAAAAAGCACGGGGCACTCTACTTGAGGGGTTCCCCAAAGGTCCGCTTCCGTTCCGGGAGGATTGAGTTGCTCTTCCTCACGAGAAAGGGTCATGTCCTCGTCCGGCTCAGGGCAGGCAGGGGCTTTGCCAAAGTCCTCGCGAACACTGCCTCCCAGTGTAGCGGGGGCGTTGGTTCGCTCTGGGTCAGGGGCTGAGTCTCGTCACCGCTCGGAACTCGGCAAACTCATCATCCCCTTCAGTTCTTCCAGCTCTTCCCTTAAAGCTCTTGCCGTTTCCTCGCTTCCCGTGAGGGAGGAATACTTTCTCAGGGCCTCCTCGAGCTCCGGCCATTTTCCGAGGAAACCTCCGAGCCTCTCGGCTGGAACGAGCATGCCAGTTTCCCTGTAAACTACCAGCGCACCGAGCGTTTTCAGGGCGTCGAGAAGGGCCTCGAAGGCCTCGCCGTACCTGCCCTCTTCAATCAGCCTCTCGCCTCTCTCAAGGTATGAGGTGAACCTCTCAACCAGTGCCTCCTCCATACAACCACCGGCGGGTTTTTATAGTAGGGGCTAATAAACCCTTGGGATGAAGGCTGAGGAACTCGTCTGGGGCGCGGTCATAGCAATCATTCTCTACGTAGCTTGGAGGGTAGTGCATCCTCTAATAACCCCCATCTTCTTCGGCCTTGTCTTGGCCTACGCCTCTTACCCGATTCAGCGCAGGCTCTCCGTGAGGCTTGGAAGGAAGCGCTCCGCCCTCGTGATAAGTCTCTCGGTTCTTCTCGTTGGGGGCTTTCTAACGCTTTACATTCTCCTTGTATCGGTTCAGGTCGCCATGTCCTTCTATGACAGCGTTGTAGGGGCTTTCAACTGGCTCCTTACCCTTCCGCTCCCGGAGGACGTTCTCCAGTTCCTCCAGAACTTCCAGGGCCAGGTCGTTCCGAAAATAGCGGACTACCTCTCCGAGCAGGCGTTCTCCCTGCCCTCCTACCTGCTCCAGCTCCTCGTGTTCTTCTTCACTTACTACTACGCCCTCGCATACGGGGAGGAAATTCGGACCCAGATATATGCCCTCCTGCCCGAGAAGAACCGCGAGCTCGGCGAGGAAATCCTGAGGAGCGTGAACAAAACCCTCTCCGCCCTCGTCAGGGCATGGCTCCTCCTCAATGTGGCCAAGGGAATCCTGATGACAATCGGCTTCATAATCTTCCGCGTCTCAGACCTCTACACGGCCATAGTCGCCGGTTTCCTGACGTTCGCCTTTTCCTTCGTCCCCCTCTTCGAGGGCTGGATGATTTGGCTCGCGGCGGCGATATACTTCGTAATCAACGGGGCCTACTTCCACGCCCTCGGCATAGCGCTCTATGGCTTCTTCCTCGTCTCCCCGATGCCCGACTATACGATAAGGCCCATGCTCGTCGCCAGGGACGCCCAGCTCGACGAGACCCTCGTGTTCATCGGAATGATTGGAGGAACCTGGGCGATGGGGCTGAAGGGCCTCATAATAGGGCCAATAGTCCTCAACGTCCTCCTTGTCCTCCTAAAAGAATGGAAAAGGCTCACAGAATCTTCACGCCTGCCTTCTCAAGCTCCTCAAGAGCTTTCTTCTCGTCCTTCGGGTTGATGCCCTTGACCGCGTCGCTCAGGAGATAGACCTCAAAGCCGTGCTTCACGGCGTCTAAGGCCGTCGCTTTCACGCAGTACTCAGTCGCAACACCGCAGACGTAAACCCGCTTAACGCCCTTCTCCCTGAGTATTTCTGCGAGATTCGTTCCCTCGAAGCCGGAGTAGGCTTCCTTGTCCGGCTCGGTGGCCTTGGAGATTATCACCGCGTCCTCTGGCAACTCGACGACGAACTCTGCCCCCTCAGTTCCCTGAACGCAGTGCTTCGGCCACGGCCCGCCCTGTTCCTTGAAGCTGACGTGGTTTTCCGGGTGCCAGTCGCGCGTCGCCACTATCAGCGCTCTCTTCTCCTTAAACTTTCTGATGTACTCGTTGACCTTCGGAATTATCTTGTCGCCCTCGGGAACAGGCAACGCTCCGCCGGGCATGAAATCCCTCTGCATGTCCACAACGATGAGGGCCTCCTCGGGCATGGGGGTCACCTTGGGGTAGTTCTCATAGTTCGGTTTAAACTTTGCCCGCAAGGTTTAATAAGCCGACTGCATTAGGAGCAATTATGGCGGAAATAGTCGTGAAACTCCCTCCCGGCGTCGATGAGAGGCTCTTCCGGAAAAAGCTCAAGAAATTGATTGAGATGGGACTCCTTATGAGCGAGCTTTATGGGGTTCTAAAGGACGAAGAATCCTGGGACGAGCTTGAGGGAACGGCCTATGACCAAGCGGGTACTTATTGACTCAACGTTTTTATCGAGTACATAGGCCAATTCAAAGTTGCGGAGATAAACGATGTTGTTTTGGAGACTGCATCGGAGATAATAAAACGCTATGGTCTGCTTCCAAACGACGCGATTATACTAGCCACGGCCAAGGTTTATGGAATGACCCTTGCTACGCTTGATTCCGACTTCGAAATCCCTGCCAAAAGCGAGAACGTTGAGCTGTACTCCTCTAGACATCAATCCTGTCCCTGAACTTCGACATGTCAACGCCCTTCTCGAGGCCGAAGAGGTAAGCTAAAATCCGCTCGTCAAGGTCTCCATAGCGCTCGCGCAGTGCCTTTATTCCCTCCATTACCTCGAGCTCCGTCCACCCGAGGGCCCTCGCTATATGGACAACCATCTCTCCCAGCAGGTTTTCCGGCTTCTCGGCCTCCTCAAGGGCCTCAATCCTCGCGTGGAGCTTTCCCTCACGCTCCTCCAGAAGGCCTTCCTTAATCCAGCTCTCTATCAGCTCCTTCGCCTCACTAACCGAGAAGCGCCTCAGCCGGAAGGTGAGTATCCCGACCAGCTCGCTCCTCGTGAACTCGGTTGAGCCCTTGACCTGGACTGCTTCCTTGAGCGGGTGCATAGGCATCAAGCTTTTTAGGGCTCTCGGATAGATAAACTTTTGGTGTGGGAAATGGAGCAGAGGACGCACAGACTCACCTCTGAGAGGCTCGTCGGAAGGCCGTTGAAAATCGAGCCTGGAAAAGCTGAGGTTGGGCTTCTGACGACGGAGGAGATGGCGGTTGACGAATACGGCCTCGTTCACGGCGGGTTTACCTTCGGTCTGGCCGATTACGCAGCCATGCTCGCGGTGAACGAGCCCACCGTCGTCCTTGGAAAGGCCGAGGTGAAGTTCCTCAAGCCCGTTAGGGTCGGAGAGAGGTTGATAGCCAAGGCCGAGGTACTCGAAGACCTCGGGCGTAAAAAGCTGGTCAAAGCTGAGGTCTTCAATGAGAAAAACGAGAGGGTCTTTGAGGGAACGTTTCACTGCTACGTCCTCGAAAAGCACGTGCTTGAGTGACCAAAAATTTTTTAGGCCTTAATATCTTATCTCGATATCGGTGTTCGATATGAAGTACCGAGACTTCTTGAGTTTACACGTCCTCCACCACGCGAGGGAAGGCGTCACGGGCAGTTTCATGATGGAGGAACTTAGGAGGCACGGCTACAGACTCAGTCCCGGCACGATTTACCCCCTCCTCCACGAGCTCGAGCGGGAGGGCCTCCTCACGAGCCGGGAAGAAGTCCGGAACGGAAGGAGGGTTAGGGTTTACACGATAACGGAAAGGGGCCGTAGGGCCCTTGAAGAGGGAAAAGAAAAGCTGAGGGAGCTCTGTGAGGAACTCCTGGGGGAGTGAACATGGAGAAGGAGCGGAAGGTCTTGGGAATCAGCTGGAACGTCTTTCTCCTCGGCATCGTTAGCTTCCTCAACGATATGAGCAGTGAGATGATAGCGCCGATAGTTCCTGCCTATCTGACGGAGGTTCTCAAAGTTGGGAAGCTCGCGGGCGGTTCGATAATGGGCCTCATCGAGAGCGCGAGTTCGCTCTTCAAGGTCCTCTTCGGCTACTTCAGCGACCGTTTCAGGAAGCGTAAGGTTTTCGTGTTCACAGGTTATGCCCTCTCGACGCTCTCCAAGGGTTTACTTGCCTTTTCGCGCGGTCCGCTCGACTTCCTCGCGCTCAGACTGCTCGATAGAACAGGGAAGGGAATAAGAACGGCCCCGCGCGATGCTCTAATAGCCGAATCGAGCAACGGAAAAACCGGAAAGTCCTTCGGCTTCCATAGGATGATGGACACCCTTGGGGCCGTCGCGGGTCCCCTCGTGGCGGTTCTGCTAATCGGGCTCCTCTCCTACCTGCCGAGGGAAACCCTTTACCGGAGGATTTTCCTCCTCTCCGCCGTCCCCGGTCTTCTCTCCCTCGTCATAATAGCGCTCTTCGTCAAGGACAGGGGTGGGGAAGTTAAAAAGAAGATAACCGCCATCTCGTCGCTGAGGAGCCGTTCCCTTCAGCTATTCCTCGCGGTTGTCGCCATAGGAACCCTCGGCAGGTACAGCTACGCCTTCACCCTCTGGAAGGCTGAGGAGCTCGGCTACACGGTTCTGCAGGGTTCTGCCTTCTACGCGCTCTTCAACCTCATCTACGCCCTCTCAGCTTATCCAATAGGCGTTTACTCGGACAGGGTGAGCAAGAAGGCCCTAATCGGCGTTGGCTTCCTTCTCTCGGCCCTCGCAAGCCTGTGCTTTGCCTTCGCGAAGGACTTAACAGTTCTTCTCCTCGCCTTCGTCCTCTACGGCCTCTACATGGCGGTGATGGACACGGTTCCGAGGGCATATATGGCCGAGCTGGCAGGGGAGGGCGAGAAAGGAACGGTTATAGGTGCCTACCACACTGTGGTTGGAGTATTCGCCTTCCCTGCCTCGCTAATTGCCGGCTACCTCTGGAGCGCCTACTCGTTAACTTACAGCTTTCTCTTCGCTTCCGCTATGGCCTTCTTGGCCTTCATCCTGCTCCAGTTCGATTGACGTTCTGCCAATTTTTTCTGTCCTTTTTTGTTCATTTCCCGTCAAAAAGACTAAAAACTGCGGGGCCTACTCGGCACGGTGGTGGGAGTGAGGATTTTAATAATCGGCACCGGCGGGACGATAGCGAGCGCGAAGACCGAGAAGGGTTACAAAGCCACGCTGAGCGTCGGCGAGATACTGGAGATGGCCGGAATTAGGGGCGACGGCGTTGAGATAGAGGCGAAGGACATACTCAACCTCGACAGCACGCTCATCCAGCCAGAGGACTGGATAACGATTGGAAAGGCCGTGTTTGAGAGCCTGAACGACTACGATGGAATCGTCATAACCCACGGCACGGATACCCTTGCGTACACCTCCGCGGCCCTGAGCTTCATGCTGAGAAACGTTCCGATTCCAGTAGTTCTGACGGGCTCGATGCTCCCCATAACTGAACCCAACAGCGACGCGCCGAGGAACCTGAGAACGGCCCTAACCTTCGCGATGAAGGGCTTTCCGGGAATTTACGTGGCCTTCATGGACAAAATAATGCTTGGAACGAGGGTTTCAAAGGTGCACTCCCTCGGCCTCAACGCCTTCCAGAGCATAAACTATCCCGACATCGCCTACGTCAAGGGCGATGAAATAATCGTGAGGTATAGGCCCGAGCTCCCTGCTGGAGAGCCGTCTTTTGACCCAAGGATAGACCCGAACGTTGCCTATCTTCGCTTAACGCCAGGCCTTTCGCCGGAGGTCTTTCTCTCGGTTGCGGGGCGGGTTCATGGCATAGTGCTCGAAGGCTACGGCGCCGGGGGAATCCCCTACCGCGGGCGGAACCTCCTCGAGGCCGTCTCAAAGGTCGCCCGTGAAAAGCCCGTGGTCATGACGACGCAGGCCCTCTACGGTGGCGTTGACTTGACGCGCTACGAAGTTGGCAGAAGGGCCCTTGAGGCCGGCGTTATTCCCGCCGGAGACATGACGAAAGAAGCAACGCTCGTCAAACTCATGTACGCCCTCGGCAGGACGAGGGAGGTTGAAGAAGTGAGGAGGATAATGGGGAAAAACCTCGCCGGGGAGCTCAACTCAGCTTTTTGAGCTCCTCGTCGCCTATTATGAGCGGTCTCTCGGCCTCTATGACGTAGCTGAACTCCCACTTCACCTCTCCCCTGTTCATGAGCTCGGCGTAGCGCTTTGCCTTCTCCTCAGCCTCCTCGAGTGAGGAAGCCTCGACGATTCTCCTGACGTACCACTTCCTGTCCCCAAAGCGGAGCTTGAACTCGGCCATGAACATGGGCATCACCGTAGGGGATTGGGAAATGCCTTTTAAAACGTTGACCAAAGCAATTTGGTGGTGGGATGGGGCTTGGGACTGGCATCGCTAGGATGTTCGCGATTTTCCTTGTTACCTTCCTCCTGCTGGCAAACTTGGTTGCCCCTCCCGAGGTTAAGCTGAACTCTCCCTCCGGCCCCGAACGCTTTCTCGTCGTTCCAATCAAGTTTATCCAGTACAGACTTGGTCACGGTGAGAACTACAGCGTGGAAAGTCCCTACTCCCCGTTCGACTTTAAGCTCGGCGAGCCCCGCGATAACGTTTCGGTTTGGACTTTCAATGCCGAGGCACTCCTCTACGATGTGCGGAGCGAGTACGTTGAAAAATACGTTGACGAAACGGTCAAAACTGCCCGGGGATGGGTTACACACGCGGGATATGCGCCAACACCGGAACTACTCAGGGGAACGGCCTTCATGGTGATGTGGTCCAATGGAAGGCTGTATGAAAACATTGGAGGAACCCATCTCCCCTCCCGCACGATTTCCTCTGGTGGTGACTGTGATGACTGGACGATGGTTCGTTGGGCGATAATACGAAAGATAAACGAGGAAGCCGGTATAAGGGCGCTCTACTTCTTTGTGGAAGTTACCGGTGAAGTTGCATCCCACGCCTTTTTGGCCGTTTATTATCCCTCTACCGGGGATTGGGAGCTCTACGACTGGTTTGCCGTCAGAAAGCTCTTTGTAGTCCTTTATGGCTCCTGTCCTCAATGTGTTGCCAGACCAATCAAGTTCCCGGATTTGAAGACGGCCCTGACCGCCTACTATCTCGGTGCGAGGGGCACGATTTACTGGGGTGACGTTCTGGCAAAGTACGGCCGCGTGAACGCTTATCTCCTCCCCACTGAGCACGACCCCCACGTTTATCCTCTTGAGTTTGAGACCCTTTCGGGAATCCGGTACTTCTCCCCAACGAAAAGCGATGTGGAAAGGGCGAGGAGGATTGTTGAGCTCGCTTGGGCCAACATTACTGCCAGTGACTCCGGTGAAAACGGGACCTATGTGGTTAGCGTTCTCTTCAATGGTAGGGAAGTTTCATCACTTCGGCTCTCCCCGCACAATGGCGGTCTCTGGGTTTCCCTGAACGTCGAGGGGCTCTCCGGTGATGTCACGATAACGGCTTACGGTGGCTACTTTAGCTTGGTTAACTCAACGGAGGTCGTGCTCAGGGAGTGGGAGAAACCGGGAATGATAGGAGACTTCCTGGCCTTTGGAAGGGCGGGTGTTCTTTTAAAGTCTCCTAAGTTGACTCTTCTCGTTTCACCCAAGGACTTTTTGAGAATCGTGCTTGAAGATAAAAGGGGAAACCAGCTCTCAGTGTTCATTTCCCGGGTTTAAGGCTCGGCCGCGAGGTATCTCCCGTCTCTCTCGAAGGCCTCGAAGACCTTTCCCCCTTCTTTCGTCTTCAGCTCGACGAGAACCTTCTTTGGGGGTTCCTCAACCTCGGCCTCAACCCTCTGATTGCTGAGAACCTGAATGAACGCATCGCCAAGCCTCTCAAACTCAAAAACGAGGTTTCCGTCCTCCCATCTCGTACCGCGGAAGTTCACTCCGCCCATCCTGAAAGTTACCTCAAGAACTACCTTCAAAGCTTTCACCGGGGTAATTAGGAGGGGGAGGTTAAAAAGGTTGGCCTCAGACCCTCTTCAGCTTCACGACTTCCTTGGCGAACTCCTCGAGAACCTCTTTCCTCATGCCCTCGAAGAACTTAATTGACCCCGCGTAGCTGTGGCCACCGCCTTCGATTCCAGCTGAAGGCAGTTTCTCCTGCAGTTTCGGTATTATCGCGTTGAGGTCGAAGTTATAAGCCGCCATCCCATCGCTCGCTCTAACCACGGCGAAGTCCGGCCCGTAGGCGAGCGTTAGGATTGGAGAATCCTCGCCGTACTTCTCCTTGAAGTGGTCGTGGATTAAACCGCTCAGCTTGCCCGGTGAAGGATAGCTGAACTTCGGCGCGAAGAGCTCGACGTCGATGGTGTTGAACCTTATGCCGTTGGGCAGGACGACGCTCTTGACGTGGGGCAGGGAGGCCCTTAAAGCTTTCTCCTGCTTCTCCTTGACCTCTGGATAAATCGCGTTTATCAGCTCGCGGTGCCTCTGCAGGTTGCCGGTGAGGAGGAGAATCTCGTCTATTATTCCGTGCCCGTCCATGAACTTCCAGTAGAAGGCCTCGTGGTCTATGACCTCGGCAATCTTCTTCAGGTCCTCCTCGGTGAGGCCCTTAGCCTTCTTGGCAATCTCAAGGTACTGGTAGAACTCCGGTGCCTTGCTCCTGTCGCCGGTTCCAGCTATCGCCGGCAGGTGCTTTATCTTGTCCTCCACGTCGGGGTTGACGAAGCGGGCCACTTCAGTTGCCAGCATTCCAGCGGTTAGCTCGTAGTAACCGCGCTTGACGTGGTGGGGATTGACGTGAACATCGACGTACTCATCGACCTTAGCTTTGTCCTCGCTCACCCATTCGCGCGGGTCGTGGTGGTCTATGACCACTATTGGAACCCCATAGGCCTTTATCCTCTTGTAGGCCGGAATGTCCTCGCTCGTTCCGCCGTTGTCCACTATGACGACGAGCGGAAGCGGGTCGCCGAACTTCTCGTGGTCCTCGACCATGAAGATTATGTCCTTGAGAACGTCCTCCAGCTCGTAGAACGGTGCCCTGCTCGGTCTGCGCTTGAAGAGCTTCCACCTCGCCTGCGGGTCTGGGGATATCTTTTCAATCAGCGGGACTATCGCGTATTCAAGGGCAAGGCCTGAGGTGTATCCGTCGGTATCCGAATGGTGCCTCAGGAGAATCGGCCTGCCCTCGAAGATGGCCCTGCGTATCATGAAGGCGGCCTTCATAATCTTCGGCTTGAGCTTCTCTAAGACCTCGCTCTGGACGAGGAAGCCAACGTCCTTCGGCTGGGCGCGTTTGTCGAGCTCGGCCTCTATCTGCTGCTTAACCCTCGCTGCATCCGGCCCCCAGAGCCTTGCCATGTCGCTGACTTCAATCTGAATCTCGCCCGAGTGGAAGGCTATCTTGCCTATGACCTCCACGATGTCGCCGACGTTTATGTTCGGATAGGCCCTAACTCCCGGCGCCTCAAAGGCGGCCGCCCAGGTTATTCCCGTACCATCGGTTATCGTGAAGACCGTAGGCCCGCCGGTTACCTGTATCTGGGTGACCCTTCCCTGTATCCTCACGGTCTTACCTGCCATGTCCTTGCTGAGCTCGGCTATCGGCGTCACGGGCAGTTCCTTCTTGACGACGACGGTCTTGTAGTGCCTCTGTGGAGACTCGATGAGGTCTATCTCCCTCTTGTCGGGCCTGACGTCGAGAACCTGAACGATTATCTCGTCTCCTGGGATGTACTCCCTTCCGCCGAGGAGGTCCTTCCTCTTGATTAGACCAACGACGTGCGGGTTGAGCTTGACGAAAACTCCGAAGCGCTCGACCCTGTCAATTGTTCCCTTGTAGAGACTGCCGATTTCTACATCTTCATAGTCGCAGGTCTTGTCGAGTATGAAGACGACCTTGTACTTCCTAAGGCAGTCCGGACAGACCCACGTCGTCTCCATACCCGGCTCCCAGGGCCCCTTTATCTTACCGCAGATGTCGCAGACGAGCACCTTGCCCGTTCCGCCGCAGGTGGGACAGGTGTCGTAAACCGGAACCGTTCCCTTGCCGTGACACTCTGGACAGGGAATTTCATCAACCTCGTCCTCGACGCCGAGGTGGTCGAGGTTCCTGTAGCCCTTCAGCTTGTCGCCTATCTTGAAATCAGCTGGAACGTACCCCCAGCCCTCACAAACGGGGCACTCCTTCTCGCCTACCTTGACCTTTCCCGTTCCGTGACACTCAGGACAGTCCTTAACTGCCATCCTCTCACCCCGCTTAGGTTACGGCTTTGGCTTAAAAACGTTAGCAGGTTCTCGCTTCTACTGCCTTTATTCCGTGGTTCGAACCTACATTATGTCCTACACAAATCGCTTAAAAGGGCCCAATTGGAGGATTTTTCATGGTAGTAATGACGGAATGAACAAACGGAGGGAAGAGCTTTGAGATTCAGGCAGAAGCTTTACTTCGTCCTCGTTGGGACCGTCATCACAATAATGCTCATTATGGCCCTGGCTCAGGTCAGGGGTATCGAGCGAATGGGAGACTCTATGGAAAAGACCATGGGGCCCACGATAACGGACCAGGCGAAGAGAATTGCCCTCCTTGAAAGTGAGAAGTATGCGCTCATGATTGACGAGAGGCTTCGTCCTCTCCAGCTTGTTGCCGATTCCTACGCCAAGTCTATAGCCAGTGAGTACGCTGTCAACGAATACCTGCCGGGGTATACCCAGAGCCCGACTTTCTGGAACACCGTTGAGAAAAAGCTGACTGAACTGAAAAACTCTGAAGGAGACATAATCAACGCCTACTACGCCGACAGCACTGGGAAATTGAAGATAGTCCCACCTGTCCAGCTTCCGCCCGATTTCAACGCCACTAATTCCATCTGGTACCGCAGGGCCGTGGAAAACGGTTCGTTCTGGATGGAACCCTACACCGACATAATCACCAACAAGACCGTGATAAGCTACATAACCCCCGTCGTGTACAACGGCGTCGTTGAGGGTGTCCTTGGTATAGACATTGACTTCTCCTCCCTTTCGGAGGAGATAACATCCACCAGAATTGGGAAGACCGGTTACCTCTTTGTCCTCAGCCCCAACGGCACGATTGTAATCCACCCCAGAGAAGAGCTCATTGGCAGGGTGAACGTCTTCACGAACGAAAGCTACGTTCCCCTGGCCAGCGCTATGAAGGGGGAGGAGAAGGGCGTCGTCGAGGTCGAGCTCGATGGTAAAGTAATGGTAATGGCCTTCGCTAGGAGCCGCGTCACGAACTGGACGATAGTTGCGGTTGCCCCAAAGGATGAGCTTATCGGCGCACTCGTGAAGTCCCTTGACAGCGCGAAGTCAGAGGCCTCCAAAAACCTCATCTTCAGCCTTGGCCTTGCCTCGCTGATAGCCTTCGGCCTCGTGCTCGCGGGCGTTCAATACCTCAGAAAAGCGTTGAAGCCGATAGAAGAGCTCACGAACGCAGCGGAGCTGATAGCAGAGGGCAGGCTTGAGGAGGCAAAGGAGCTCGTTGGCTCGATAGACTACCCCTACCGCGACGACGAGATTGGAAAGCTCCTTACCGCCTTTGAGGCAATCTCTCGCGACGTTATCGGAACCCTCAACGGCGTTATCCAGAAGCTCGAGCGCCTCGCCGAGGGCGACCTGAGCAACGGTCTGAGCGTCGAGGCCAAGGGGGACTTGATGGAAATAATAACGGCTCTGCGAGAGACATCGGCTAAGATGAGGACGCTGATAGGCAACATCCGCCACATCGGTTTGTTACTCGACCAGCAGGCAAGCGAACTGGCGCAGATTGCTGAAAACGTTCGCGGTTCAATGGAGCAGGTCGGTGAGGCCATAGAGCAGGTCAGCGTCGAAGCCCAGAGACAGCAGGAGAGCATCAACGAGATTACCGAGGGAATGCGCCTCGTTGCCCAGGTTACCGAAGAAACTTCGAGCATAATGGAGGAGTTCGAGAAGGCCGTGGAGGATGTAACGAGGACGGCATCTGAGGGTGGACGGAAGGGTGACGAGGCCATACGGGACGTTGAGAGCATCAAGCGCTCGATGGACTTCATTGACGAGGCGGTGAGGGCTGTAAGTGAGATGAGCAAGAGGATAGGTGAGATAACCCAGACGATAGGGAACATCGCCGAGCAGACGAACCTTCTGGCTTTGAATGCCGCGATAGAGGCGGCACGTGCTGGGGACGCAGGAAAGGGCTTTGCGGTAGTTGCCCAGGAAATCCGCGGTCTGGCCGAGGAGAGCAAGGAGGCCGCCGAGAAAATACGCGAAATCATAGCCGAGATGGACGAGAAGGTCAGGAGGGCCGTTGAGGAAACGAAGAAAGGCGTTGACACGGTTTCAAACTCGACCGAGACCCTCAAGGAGAGCCTCGGCTACCTCGGATACGTAGCGGAGATGATTGGCTCGATAGGCGAAAGGGTCTCTGAGGTAAAGGAGCAGGCCGAGAGGACGAAGGAGGAAGTCGAGAAGGCCCTTAGGGCCCTTGAGAACCTCGCCGCGAGCGCCGAAGAGACAACGGCCTCTGCCGAGGAGGTCAGCTCGGCGATGCAGGAGCAGAGAGCTGAGATAGAGGCCCTGAGCGAAGAGGCCAGGAAGCTCAAGGAGATAGCGCGGGAGCTCCGCGAGAACGTGGAACAGTTCCGCCTCTAATTCTCTTTTTTGAAGGTTTCCCAGAAGAGGGCCATCGAGAGCGAGTAGAGTAGAGCCGTTATGAAAAAGGGCCACGTGAGCGAGACATCGAAGAGGAAGCCTCCGATGAACTGGCCCACCCCAAAGGTGGCCGTCCAGGAGAGGTTGTTGAGCGCCATCGCGGTCGAGCGCTCCTCCTTGCTGAAGAAGCCCATCATGAAGGAGCTCCATATCGGGTTGACGATGTTCATCAGGATTGTCCTGATGGTGTAAAGGAGTGCCGCGACCGGGAAGCTCGGAGAGAGGGGCATGAGGGCTATCAAAGCGCTCGCGCTCCCGTTGAAGGCCACAATGGTCTTCACACTGCCCATCCTGTCCGCGATTATTGGGAGGATGAACGTGCCGAGACCCATTATGAACTGCTGAACTGCGAAGAGCCAGCCGATGCTCTCAAGGCTCGTCCCAAAGCGCTGGTTGAACCACAGCCCAACGTAGGGTATCGCTATTCCGGCTCCGAGACCGATTAACGCCTGCGGAACCGCGAACTTCGCGATTCTCCGGAGGATTTCTCCCCGAAGCTTTATCCTCCTTCCGCCGTTGAGGACGGGCTTCGTGGGAAGGATTACCAGAAAGCGGAGGGGAATGACAAGCAGGACAAGGGCGAACGTTTCCCTGTACGTCAGCCACCGGGGGAGAACTCCGGCGATGATTAGTCCAATCGCCGAGCCGATGGTTCCGAGGGCCGAGGACAGGCTGAACAGGTAGTGCCTCTTCTCGTCGCTCACCTCTCCGCTTAGGAGGGAGGTGAAGGACGGGCTCTCGAAGGCGAGACCGATTCCAACGAGGGCACCGCCGATGGCCAGGGGTAGTAGTGAAGGAAATGCCACCTGGATGGCCCTCCCTGAGAACATCAGCCCCAGTCCGAGGAGGATGGAGCGTTTGTAGCCGAGCTTCGCGCTCAAAGGGCCTGAGAAGAGGAGCGCCACAGCTTGTGCGAGTGTTGATGCAGAGAACACCACACCGACGTCGCCGTAGGTGTAGCCGAGGAACCTCATGTAGAAGGGCAGGATGAACCACGCTATGTTCCCGCCCAGCCAGGCGATGAAGGAGTAAATCACAAGCAACCACGCGTCCCTGGAAAATCCTCTGTACTTCTGCAGAGACATGAACGTTTAGATGGCTGTCGAGTATATAAAACTTGTGAGAAGCGGGCGGGATGAGGTAGGAGATGCTTGAAAACAAGAAAAAGTGGAACAAGGGGAATGTGGAAATCAGCTCGAAGATTTCATGAACTCCTCAACGGCCTTCGCGGTTTCACGGTATGTCTTTCCCGCCAGTATGACGACGTAGTAGTTTGGATTGTACGGGTTCTTGAGCTTAGCTACAATG
>NZ_JAMOQU010000105.1 GCF_027063845.1 Thermococcus sp. | reverse complement strand
TTTTTCTCGCGCTCCGCAGGAGCGCTCTCTGAAAGCACTTCCAATTGAGAGTGCAAACTTCTTAGAATAGCATTTTTGAAGAAGAATCACAAACCTTGGTCAAACTTCGCGCAGGCGAAGTTTGTAACTGGTGGGCCCGCGGGGATTCGAACCCCGGACCTCCACCTTGTCAGGGTGGCGTCATAACCAGTCTAGACCACGGGCCCAGCCCAAATGTTGGTGGACCGGCCGGGATTTGAACCCGGGGCCTCCGCCTTGCCAAGGCGGCGCTCATACCAGGCTGAGCTACCGGCCCACCTGACGACGCCGTTATCTCCTTCCTGGGTGGGTTTATAAATTTTACGGTCAATAAGATGTCCATCGAAAAGGTAATATGTAGTCCTACCAACAATGAAACGGTGATTTGAAATGAATCCAATTGAGGAAGCCGAGAGAATTAAGGACCAGATAATAGCCTGGCGTAGGGACTTCCACATGTGGCCGGAACTCAAGTACGAGGAGGAGAGAACCTCAAAGATTGTTGAGGAGCACCTTCGCGAGTGGGGATACAGGATAAAGCGCGTTGGGACTGGAATCATAGCCGACATCGGCGAGGGCGAGAAGACCATAGCGTTACGCGCCGATATGGACGCACTGCCGATTCAGGAGGAGAACGATGTTCCCTACAAGTCCCGCGTTCCAGGGAAGATGCACGCCTGCGGTCACGATGCCCACACGGCCATGCTCCTTGGAGCGGGAAAGATAATCGCCGAGTACATTGAGGAGTTCAACGGCAGGGTAAGGCTAATCTTCCAGCCCGCCGAGGAGGGTGGAAACGGGGCTTTAAAGATGATTGAAGGGGGCGCCCTTAAAGGCGTTGACGCAATCTTCGGCTTCCACGTGTGGATGGACCTGCCAAGCGGAATCATTGGAATCCGCGAGGGACCGTTCTTAGCGGGAGCAGGATTTTTCGAGGCAAAGATAATCGGCAAGGGCGGACATGGAGCGAGCCCACACGAAACGGTCGACCCCATACCAATAGCTTCCGAAATAGTTCTGGCACTGCAGACGGTTGTGAGCCGGAACGTTGACCCAAAGGAAATGGCCGTTGTCAGCGTTACGGCAATAAACGGTGGCACAACCTTCAACGTCATCCCCGAGGAAGTTTCACTCAAAGGAACGTTCAGGTTCTACAAAAACGAGGTCGGAGAGCTTCTCAAGAGACGAATAAAGGAAATCATCGAAGGAATCTCATCGGCGCATGGAGCGGGGGCTGAATTAAGCGTGCACGACCTTACACCCCCGACCATCAACGACCCGAGGATGGCACAGTTTGCCAGAGAGGTCGCGAAAAAGTACGGCCTGAGATATGGAGACGTCCAGCCGAGCATGGGCGCCGAGGACTTCTCCTACTACCTTCAGAGCGTTCCCGGGGCCTTCCTGACCCTTGGAATAAGGAACGAGAAAAAAGGCATCGTCTACCCAGCCCACCACCCGAAGTTTAACGTCGACGAGGACGTCCTTCACCTCGGCACCGCGATGGAGGTTGCACTCGCGAGGGAGTTCCTCCGCCAAAGCCCCTTTCCGATTATTTGAACCCTCCCCTTCTTTTCTGCCCCGAGCCTTTCAGCGGTTTCCTCGTCCAGGGTCGTGAGAACCTTCTCGAAACCAAGCTCCTTAGCCCTGCCCAGAGCGGACTCTACGTCCTTTGAACTGCCCCACAGGAAGAGGCTCGCCTTTCCGGGCCTGCCCGGGAGGTGCTTTAAAACGTAGTATGAGCCTCCCGATGTTCCTGCCTCGGCCAGCTCGTGAACGCCGGCGAAGACGTCCTTAAAGCTCGAGAACCACATGTCGTAGGAACTCTAGAAGCGGCCGGCGACTAGCTCAAGCTCCCTAACGGTCTCCCATGGGAAGAATTTCAAAGCCTTGATCCCTTTAGCCTCGAAGTCCGCAGTATCAACCTCGACGACCCAGTTCTCGTAGAGAACCTCCTCGAACCCGAGCTTTTTGTAGAAACCCCTAGCCTCCTCCTCTGGCTGAACGGTGAGCATCTCGGCTTCCCTTTCTCTCGCAATGTCCTCGACGAACTCCATCAGCGCCCTGCCAACGCCCGTTCTTCTGTAATCAGGGTGAACCTCTATGACGTCAATGTGAGCGATTCTTCTGATTTCCCCTTTGATTGGCTCCTCTGAGAACAGAACCTCCACCTCGCCGACGATCTTTCCGTCAAGTTCAGCAACGACCACGAGCTGGTCGTCGAGCAGGAGGTTGTTGAGGTGAATCGAGAGAGTCTCAACGCTCATCCACGGCCCGCCTCTCCAGTAGCGCTCCTGGACGGAAAGGCCGGAAAAGTCTTCGCCTGCCGTGTGAACGGCAACGATGCCCCTAACGTCGTTCAGCGTGGCGGGTCGAACTTCGAGCATCTTAATCCCCCAGGTAGCCGAACTCTTTCAGGATGTGCATTACCGCCTCCGCTCCGCCGTCCCCGTAGGGCTTCTCGGTAACGTAGTCAGCTTTCTGCTTGAGGCTCTCAGGGGCCTGAGCGATGGCAACGCGATAGCCAACGACCCTGAAGGCATCGAGGTCGTTCTCACCGTCGCCGACGTGGGCAACCTCCTTCGGCTTTATTCCGAGGTATTCGCAGGCCTTCTCTATCCCGGTCCCCTTGTTAATCCAGGGTTTCTTCACGTGGATTGCGAAGCCAGAATCAACCGCTACTAGGTTAAGCCCGAGCTCCTTAATGATTTCCCGCACCGCCTCGACGGGAACGGTTCTTAAAACCACCAGTCCGGCCTTTCGCTCCATCGTCGAGTAGCTCAGCTGGGCCTCTGGATGGCGTTTCTTCAGCTCGCTCCAGAGTATCCACTCCTCGTCCATGTCGGTCAGAAAAACGCGCTTCCTCATCGTCTCCTCACCTTTCAGCGAGAGTGCCCCGCCGTCTTCAGCTATGACCGGCCCGCTGGTGCCGATGAAAACGGCCGCGGCTTCGGCGAATGGAACGGAGTTCCCCGTTACGAGCATGACCGGAACGCCAAGTTTCTCGGCGAGCCTTATCGCCTTCAGGGCGTCGATGCTCAGCGTCCTGTCGCGATACGTTATCGTGCCGTCTATGTCAAGGGATATAGCCTTAATCCTCATTCTCTCACCCGAAGACGGGAAAGATGGGACCGATATAAGCCTTTCTACCCATCAATGGTCCTTCATAATCTCCCTCAAAAC
>NZ_JAMOQU010000104.1 GCF_027063845.1 Thermococcus sp. | reverse complement strand
ACGAGAGCCTTGGAAAACTGGAGCTCAACGCGAGGGCCCTTGAATTCGCGAGGGAGCTGGGCGTTGGGAACTACGAGGAACTTCTTCTCCTCAAGGGGCTTGGGCCGAGCACGCTGAGGGCCCTCTCCCTCGTGGTCGAGCTGGTCTATGAGACGCCCCCGAGCTGGAAGGACAGAGTAACGCACCCGCCGGACCCCTTCAAGTTCACCTACGCCCTTGGCGGAAAGGACCGCGTTCCGTTCCCTGTCGAGAGGAGAACCTACGACGACCTAATCTCCTTCCTTGAGAAGCTCGTCGAGAGAAACCGCGAGGAGAGGGTACTCGTTAGAAACGTGGCGAAGATTACCAAGAACTGGAAGTTTCCCAGCGAGGAGAAAACTCCAACCCCTTAGATATGCCTCAACGTCCATATCAGCACTTCGATGTTCATCTTTTCGTCCAGGTAAGGTTATAAACATTGGCGAGAAGGAAGAGCGGTGAGGTTCATGGCGCTGAGCGACAGACTCGAACTCGTCAACCCTTCTGAGATTAGAAAGCTCTTCGACCTTGCCCAGGGCGTTGAGGGTCTCATATCACTTGGAATCGGTGAACCTGACTTCGACACGCCGGAGCATATAAAGGAATACGCTAAGGAGGCCCTTGATAAGGGCATGACGCACTACGGCCCGAACGCGGGTTTGCCGATGCTCCGCGAGGCGATAGCGAGAAAGCTCAGGAAGCAGAACGGCATCGAGGCCGACCCGAAGAGCGAAATAATGGTGCTCGTTGGGGCGAACCAGGCTTTTATTATGGGCCTTGCAACGTTTCTCAAGGATGGGGAAGAAGTCCTCATCCCGAGTCCGATGTTCGTCAGCTATGCCCCGGCCGTCATTCTCGCCGGAGGAAAACCGATTGAGGTCCCGACCTACGAGGAGAACGAGTTCCGCCTTTCCGTTGACGACCTCGAAAAGCACGTGAGCGACAAAACCAGGGCGCTCATCATAAACTCCCCGAACAACCCGACCGGCGCGGTTCTGACTAAGAAGGACCTTGAGGAGATTGCAGACTTCGCGGTCGAGCACGACCTCATAATCCTGAGCGACGAGGTTTATGAGCACTTCGTTTACGACGGGGCCAAGAACCACAGCATCGCTTCCCTCGACGGCATGTTCGAGCGGACGATAACGATAAACGGCTTCTCCAAGACCTTCGCCATGACCGGCTGGCGCCTCGGCTTTGTCGCGGCTCCCGCATGGATAATCGAGAAGATGACTCGCTTCCAGATGTACAACGCCACCTGTCCGGTTACCTTCGCCCAGTACGCCGCCGCGAAGGCCCTCGAGGACGAGAGGAGCTGGAAGGCAGTCGAAGAGATGAGACAGGAGTACAACAGGAGAAGGAACCTCGTCTGGAAGCGCCTCAACGAGATGGGTCTTCCAACGGTTAAGCCCAAGGGAGCGTTCTACATATTCCCGAGGATTAGGGACACCGGCTTAACCGACAAGGAGTTCAGCGAGCTCATGTTGAAAGAAGCCAAGGTCGCTGTCGTTCCGGGCTCAGCCTTCGGAAAGGCTGGCGAGGGCTACATAAGGATAAGCTACGCAACAGCTTATGAGAAGCTTGAGGAAGCTATGGACAGGATGGAGAAGGTTTTGAGGGAGAAAAAGCTCGTTTAATCTCCAAAAATCCCCCTGCTTCTCTTTATTATTATCTCAACGACTCTATCAACGTTTCTCGCACCGAGTATGTTCATAACGTCAACGTAGCCAAGCTTGACCTTCCGGAGGCCACCCCTCTCATCGTAATAGTTGAGCAGGGTATCACCGTTCTCAATCGTCACCCAGTAGCCCCCACCGGTCTTAGCAAGACGTTTGTTTATTTCATCTAAAAACCTCTTTCTGTGCCTTGAAATCCGCTCCCTAACCTCACGGGGAATTACATCATTACTGAGGTGAATCATCCGCAGGTAGGCACTGAATGTTGCCCAATCGGCAGGACTGGGGCCTTTTTCGAGTCTTTGAAGGAGAGGATAGTTATCAACTACCATCAGGCGCTGAATGTCCCTTCTTAGCTCTCTCAAATCGGCCCTGAGGCGCTTAACCGTCTCCTCGGGCAGCTTCACCCTCATCGCTTCCACAACTACCACCGCGTGGGGGTTGAGGCAATTTGTTATAACCTTTCTTTATGTAGGTGTTGAACGGGCGACAGACTTTATGATTATCAAGTGGTAGTTTCAAAATTACCACTAAACAGAACCCAAAGTTAATGGGAAGAATGACGAACACTTCAGAGGGACTTCAGTTCAACGTTAATGACATTATCGGCCAAGATTATTTCTGCATAGTACCTCCTGAAGAGTGGGCCGGGGTTCACGATTACCGTTTCCCCAACATGGTCAACGCTCCTCGCCTCGTGGATGTGGCCCGTGATGACAAGCGGCGGCTGGTTCTCCTCGATGAACTCTCTGAGAGCCCTGCTTCCGACGTGAAGGCCGGAATGGACGAGGTCAGCCTTTGTGTCTCTCGGCGGAACGTGGGAGAGAATTATATCGCCGGGGCGGTAGTTCCTCAGCAGGATTTCTCGAATTTCATCCTCGCTGAGCTCCCAGATTGTGTTGAAGGGCGTTATGTTTGAGCCTCCAACTCCAACGAATCCAATTCCGCTGAGCTCCCTTCTCCTGTCGTGAATCCAGATTCCAAGTTCGTCGAGCAACTCTGGAACGTCCCTGCCGTCGCAGTTGCCGTGAACCGCGAGTATTGGAACGCCCGTCTCAAGGAGGGGCCCGAGAACCTTCCTGGCAGTTTCGGCTCCCGAAAAGTGGGTTATGTCGCCCGCTATGAGGAGAACGTCGGGCTTCTCTCCCACGAGGAGCTCGGCAAGTTTTTCGCTCATCTTCACGTTGCCGTGAAGGTCTGTTATCGCGACGAGCCTCACCCCCTTTCACCCCCGTAACCGGGAAGACCCAATGCGCTTAAGCTTTACTTCGCTGATTGACGAAATAAACTTTGACGTTCACCGAAAACCTTATAAGGTTTAGGGCCCCCCTAATGGAGTAGGTGATACCATGGAGAGGGTTAAGTCAATCCTCCAGAGGAGGCTTGAGGTCGTCAAGAAGAGGAAGGAGCTCCTCATCCTCGAGGAGGCGAGGCTCGTTAGAATGGCCAAGCAGAAGAAGAACGTTGCCGTTAAGCTCGCGAAAGTCAAGAGCGAGAAGCTCGCCATAATGGCCGAAGAGGCCAGACTCCTGAGGACTCTCAAGCAGAGCAGTTACTCCTACTGACTTCTAAACTTTTGGATTTCAGAACAGTGGAAAAGAGGGGAGGGAATTCAGAAGACGTTCAGCTTGTCGTCGAGAATCATCTTCTGTATCTTGGTTATGTTGGCGAGCCACTCGTCGGCAATCTCGTAGGCCGGCTTCTGGAGGACGTCAATTGAGTAGCCCTTCTTCGGGATTATCTGGATGCTCGCTACGAGTGGCTCGTCGATGGGCTTGCCTATCTGGCTGAGTATCCTGACGTAGACCTCCTCGACGCCCTCGACCTGCTCGGCGATGTCGTTTGCTATGAGCATTGAGAGGAGGTTGTAAATCTTTCCAACGTGGCTGACCGGGTTCTTACCGGCGGCGGCCTCCATACTCATGTGCCTGTTCGGGGTGATGAGGCCGTTGACGCGGTTGCCCCTTCCGACGCTACCGTCGTCACCGGCTTCGGCGCTCGTTCCGGTGACGGTGATGTAGTAGATGCCGTTCTTCGGGTCGTCGGCGGTGTTGACGTAGATGTTGACCTTCCTCTCGGTGTGGGACTCGACGATCTCCTTGGCCTTCTCGTAGATGGCCTCCTTGACGGCCATGTACTCGTCCGGGTTGGCGACCTCGCTGTCAACTATGGCTGCAGCTATGGTGAGGTCAATCTCGTCGCCCTTCCTGAGGCCCATGACCTTGATGTCCTCGCCAACCGCCGGCCACTCCTTCTTGAACTCGTCGCTGTTGAGGGCTTTCTCAGTCTCGAGGACTATCCTCTCCGTCTCGCTGAGCGGAGCGTAGCCGACACCGAAGCTGGTGTCGTTGGCGAGCGGAATCGGGTTCTCCTTGGCCTTGTTGAAGACTCCAACGAGGTCAACACTTCCCTGCCCTATGCGGGAGTCAATGATGACGTGGTTCTCGATGTCGAGGTGCCTGACGGCCTTCCTGAGGTACTCCTTCGCGGCCTTTATTGCAATCTCGTGAACCGGGAAGAACTCGCGGTCAACCATCTCGACGGCCCTTCCAGAGAGGAGGATGTAAATAGGCTTGATGACCTCACCACCGCCGAACTGCGGATAGGCCCTGCCACCAACGACCTCGACCTGGTCGGTGTTGTGGTGGAGGATGATGCCGTATCTCTTGATGTACTCCCTGCTGAGGGCCCTGCTGACGGCCTCGGCTATACCATCGGCTATGCTGTCGGGGTGGCCGATTCCCTTCCTCTCGACGAGCTCAACCTTCTGCATCTCGACTGGAGTCCTGACGAGCTCCTCAACGACGATGTTCCTAACCTTCTCAGCCATGAGCGTCACCACCTTTCTTTTAGCAAAGCCCGCTTCGGTGGAACGCTTATATAATTTTCGGCATGAATTAGGAAAACTAACATTCCTGGGAGTTATTAACTTCGAAAGCCTTAAAATTTTGACCGAAGAATTTTCTACGACGGTCCCGCCCGGTTGGCCCGCCGGACGGAGTGGGCTAAGCCTTCGATGAGGTTCCGTGGACGATGCCGGGCGGACAGGGCCCGCCTCCTCCGGACCGCCGGAGACTGGCGACGCCTTCGATGATGGTGGGGGATGGGTCGGGCCCACATTTTTAAGTCCGTTCTCCAATTCCCTCTGGTGGGAACATGGAGATAGAAGAGATAATCGAGTCAGTTCGAAAAGTTCTCGACGAGAAGGATTCCCTGAGGGAGGAGGCGCTCAAGGTCACGAGGGAAATAGTGAGGCTCAGCGGAGATGCCGTCAAGGCCGTTCACCGGAACGACTTAAACCTTGCGGAGGAACGGTTGAGCGAAGCCGGAAAGCGGGTGGAACTGCTGAGGGAGACGCTGAAGAACCATCCTGACCTCTACTACTCCGGCTACGTCCAGACCGCCCATCAGGAGTTCGTCGAGGCGTCCCTTCTTCTCAGCTACGTCCGTGGAAGGCCGTACCCAACTCCCGGAGAGCTCGGTGTCCCCGAGGCGGACTACGCTCTCGGCGTCGGGGACTTTATAGGCGAGCTCAGGAGGTACTTCCTCCACAGGCTCCTTGAGGGAAACCTCGACACCGCCGAGGCGGTTTACCGTGAGATGGAGAGGGTTCACAACGCCCTCATAACGCTTGAGTATCCAAAGGGGCTTGTTAACGTGAGGCAGAAGCAGGACCAGGCCCGCTACGCCCTGGAGAGAACCCTTGAAGACCTCACGAGGGCCAAGCTCAACAGGAGCCTTGAGGAGAAACTTGAAAAGGCCCTAAAGAATGACTGAATTAAAGGATTACATAATTACCGAAAAACTCAAAAAGATAGCCGAGCTCCAGAGGAGTCTCTCAAGAAGGGTAGTCGAGAGACCGCTCGACATCAGCAGGGTGAAGACCGTTGGAGCGGTTGACGTCTCCTACCGGGGAGATGATGCAGTCTCGGCCCTCGTAATATGCACCTTTCCCGAGTGCGAGCCAATCGAGACGAGAACAGCCAGGGTCAAGGTGGCCTTTCCCTACGTTCCCACCTACTTTTTCCTCCGCGAGACTGGACCGGTCCTGAGGGTAGTCAAAAAAGCGGACTTCGACGTTCTTCTTGTTGAGGGCCACGGGAGGGCACACCCTCGAGGCTACGGACTGGCTTCCCACATCGGGCTAATCCTCGGAAGGCCCGTCATAGGCGTGGCAAAGAGAGCGCTCCGCAGTGTGCCGGAGAACCTCTACGAAAGGGTAGGAAAAGCTTATGTAAGCGTCGGACATCTGGTCGATTTGAGGTCGGCGGTTGAGGTCGTGAAGGCACTTGGCGAAAGCTATCCAAAACCGCTCAGGCTCGCTGACAGGCTTTCAAGGGTGAGAAAATGAAAAAGATAAAGCTCCTCGTTGCACTCGCAAGAAAAGGTGCTGTCGGAAAGATGGTTCGCATTACAGTAAGAGAGCTCGCGGACGAGCTTGGGGTCTCACCTCAAACTGTTTTGAGGCTCCTCAGGGAGATGGAGGAAGAGGGGCTGATAGAAAGGAACGTGGCGGGTAAGAAGACCCTCATGGAGGTAACGCCCGAAGGGGCAAGCTTCCTTCAGAGGCTCTGCGACGAGATTTCAGAGGCCCTCTCGACCGGCGTGATTGTCGGGGAGGTCGTTTCGGGCCTCGGAGAAGGTGCCTACTACGTCAGGCAGTACGCGCCCCTAATTAGGGAGTACCTTGGATTTGAGCCCTATCCCGGAACGCTGAACGTCCGAGTCCTCTTCCCAAAGACGGTCTTCGATGCCCTCTGCAACGCGAGGCCCGTTATAATCCCGGGTTTTACCAGGGAGGGGAGGACCTTCGGCGACGTTAAGGCCTACCGCGTGAGGATTGACGGCGTTGAGGGGGCGATTGTGATACCCTCAAGAACAGTCCATCCCCCCAAGATTGCAGAGATAGTGGCTCCGGTAAACCTGAGGAAAAAGCTCGGCCTCAACGACGGCGACAGGATTAGGATTGAGGTGGTAGAATGAAGGTCAACGTCGGAGCAACTTTAACGTTTGCGGGGGTTGGTGCGTTCTTCGGTTTTCTCCTGGCGGTCTTCGCCTACGGGCCCTACGAAAACCAGCTCTTCTCATACGGAATCTACGTGGGGCTCATCATCGGGGCCATTCTCGGCCTGAGGGCCGACGAAGAATGGGACTTCAGGACTTCAGCAGTTTCCTTCGCCCTCGGCGCGGTTGTGACGCTTGCCCTCGCCCTTTGGTGGGCAAACAGAGGAATAAACGCAACCTTCGCCAATATCATGCTTGGAATCGTCCTCGGGACGAGCCTTTTCATCAAGCCCACGAACTTCACGGACGCCCTTCTAAGCCCCGCAACGTACCTTGGGGGAGCGTCTGCGGTGTTGCTCCTCCTAAAGGACTACGGCCCCCTGCAGTCGGTGGAACACGGGGTTACCGCGATACTCATCGTCACCGGCAGTGCGATGGCGCTCACCTTCTTCGGGGCGCTCGGCAGGTGGGGCTTCGAGAAGTTCAGGAACTTCGGCAAGAAAGGCAAGTAGCAACGCTTAAATATGCTCATTGATAACCTAAGGCGGTGATTGAAATGGTGATGAGGCTCTCAAAGCTTTACGGCAAGCAGATTTACAACACAAAGGGCTACTACGTTGGTTACGTTGATGAGGTTCTAATCGATATTGACCAGGGAAGGGGAAAGGTTCTCGCGCTTGTCCTGCCCGGTGAAAAGGTTGGAATTCCCTACGACCGCGTCACGGCCATCGGCGACATCGTTCTCGTGAAAGCGAAGGAGGATTAGCCCTCTTTCACCTTTAACGCTTCTAAGAACCTTTCTGTGACAGCCTCTTCCACGAGCTTCAGCAGGGAGTTCTTGTCCTTGGCGAGCTTGAAGATTCCGAGGCTTATCCTCGCACCGCCGGCTCTGGCATGGCCACCACCGCTTCCCATCTCACCGAAGGCCTCTTTCATCACCGCGCCGATGTTTACTCTAACGTCCCTCGTCCTCGCGGAAATCTCAATCTTGTCGTCCACTATGCCGAAGACGAGAACCGTTGTTATTCCCTCAAGGCGGAGGAGGAAGTCCGCCGCTTCCGCAAGGGCGTCGCGGTTGGTTATGAATCCCACGTTGCTTATTATGACGTTCTTGTAAATCCTCCTGTGCATTATGGCCCTCGCAAGGATTTCGGCAGTTTCGGTGCTAATGTCAGGGTGCTCAATCTTGTCAAGGAGCTCGTAGTCAACTTTACCGGCCAGGAACTCTATCGCCTTCAGGTCAACGGGGCTCAGCTTCGAGAACTTCTTCGTGTCTATGTAGATTCCGTAGAAGAGGGCAGTTGCGAGCGGTGGCGAAACCGAGATGTTGAGCCCCCTGAGGTACTCGACCAGAATCGAGGAGGCCGAGTTGACATCGGGCCTGATGTCAAGGAACGCGTCCTCGGGGATGACGTCCGAGAGGTGCTGGAGAACCTGGTGGTGGTCTATGACGATTTTAATCCTGCCGTAGTCGGAGCTTTCAAGGATGGTGAGGTTCCCGTTTGGCTGGCAGTCAACGAGCGCTATGAATGGGTAGCGCTTCAGCTCGTAGGAGCCCCGGGAGACGCGCGTGACCTCGATTCCGAGGAGGTTTACAAAGGCCCTGTTCTCGTGGTGGGTTATCTCACCCCCGTGGACTATCTTTGTCTTGAAGCCGAGCGTTTGGGCTATGAGGCTCAGCGCGGCGGCGCTCGCAAGGGAATCTGGGTCGGGGTTGTCGTGCATGACGATGAGGAGGGAATTGCTCTCGTTCTTCAGCTCGCGGAGCTTCTTCACGAGGAGGTTGACGTTCTTCCGCTCGCCGATGTGCTTCACCATGCCGATAAGGGCGTCCCTCAGGGCGGTTCTCGGAGAGATGGCGTAATCCACTTTGACGTCGGCTTCAAAGCTCTCCTTTATGTTCTCGGTGAGTTCCTCAAGGCTGATTTCATCCGGAAGAACGGTGAGTATTGGAACCTCCTTGTTGTTGGTTCTGATTACATAGACCGTTTTCTTGATTGTATCAACGTCCATGGTTGTGATTATTACTAGTTCCGACTTCTCAACTCCAGCCTTCAGGAGGGTAGCGGTGTAGGAGAAGTCGCCCTGGACGACGTGGAAACCGCTCTCCTCCAGAGCCCGTGCGCGGATTTCGTCCTTCTCAACGATGACTATGTCAAACTCTCCCTTGAGTGCCTCGGCTATCGAGCGTCCGAGGACCCCTCCACCGAGGATGAGGATTCTCATCAGCATCACCCGTTTTCTGCACAACAATGTTTAAATAGGGGCTTTGATATACTAAGCCGTGAATTCCTTCCGAGTTCTTTAAGCGGATAGAGATATATATAGCTAATGGTGGTGGAGATGCAGTTACCGGACAAGGCACCGCTCGTCGAGAACGTCGTGGTAACGTCGGCGGGCGAGCTCACTGAACTCATCAAAAAAGCCCTCAGTGAGGGCAAGGGGGCATTCCTCAAGATATTCGCCAAGGACAAGAAGGCGAAGTACTACATAACGGTGCTCTTCGATAGCTCAAAGGTTTTGGCGGTGGAATGCCTTATAGTTGACAATAAGCAAACGCTGATTGGAGCGGATGCAGTTAACCTTCTCAAATCTCTGCTCGGCAGGCCAATGGTCGTTGACGTTTATTCCCTCGACGAGATTGAAATGAAGCTTTCAATCGCTGAGAACCTTGACGTTTACTCTGAGACCCCCAAGATACCCCTGGAGGAGCTCTTCTCCGGTGGGTCAGTTCAGCCACCGAAAATTGAAGTTCCCAGACCACAACCGAGGCAGATTCCAGAGGAAAAGCCCAAAGAGAAACCCACGATTGAAGAAAAACCTGCTCCGACCGCCATTCCCAAACCTGCCCCCAAACCTGCTCCGAAACCCGTTGGAGGAAAGCCAGAGATAGTGGTTAACTTCACCGGAGGAAAAATCCCAGAGGAAGCCTTCAAGAAGTACGCTGAGAACATCATCAAAGAGGCGAGTAGGATAAGGGGCGTTTCAGTAAACAGGATAGAGTTTGACGCAAACGTAGGTGAGGGAGTCGTTTACCTCAACGTTCACGTCTACGGAAGCTCCGAGAGCACGGACAAGAGAAGCCTTGAGATAGCCGAGAAGAGACTGTTCCACATAGTCAGCAAGCACGCGCCGATAATCCTCAGGGAGGCCGAGTACAAGCCCATACTCAGAGACATAAGCGTCGTTCTCAACGGTGAGGAGGCTAGACCCCAGGAGATAGTTGAGAAGGACAAGAAGAAGACCGGAGCCGTAACGAAGGATGGAAGGATTCAGCTTTCTGTTCTCGAAGACGTCTGGCCGTACTTCAGCAACTTCGCGAGAACCGTCGTCAAAGAGCTTGAAACGGCTGGAATGAAGGTCACCAGGGCATACTTTGACGTGAAGGGAAGGAGAGAATTCGAGATAAACCTCTCCATTGCCGTTGAAGGCCCCTTTGACAAGGCGACTACGGAGAAAACCATCAGAACGATTCTCAGCAGGCACGCCAAAGAGCTCTCAAGCTCGATAAACCGCTACATAACCGTCCACAACGTTGAAGTTGAGCTCGTGGAGAGGTCCCTCAAGAGACCGGCGCCGGCGAAGAAGACTGTAACGAGCGGAAAAGCGGCGGAGATACTTGCCAAGAAGGAACTGCTTGAGAAGGAAGTCGAGAGGCTTCTGAAAGAGGCGGGAATAGAGGAGCTCGCACCGCTCACCGAGGAAAAGAAGAAAGAAGCCGAGGAGACCCTGCTGAGGAGCAGAATCGAGCCGGCAATAGAAACCCTCAAGAACAGAATCCACGCCGAGCTCAAGCTTATACCAAGGGTCACCTTCAAGTGGCTCAAGCTCAACCACGAGATTCAGGGCTCGACGGTTTACGTTGACATCGAGGCATCTTTTGTCAAGGAGAGCGTTGGCGGTCTCTTCGGCGCGTACTCCGGTGTTTCGGACGAGAGGATAAAGAGGGACATCACGGAAACGATAAACAGAATCATCCGCGACGTCTCAAGCGAGTACAGCGTTGCAATAAGGCCAAAGAAGATTAACGTAATCCTCCGCTGACCTTTCTATTTTCAGCACTCAAGATCGTCATCATCCTGACGTCAGCCCTGCCGAGGTCATCATCGCTGATAGTTGGCGCGTGATTATTAAGGTCTTTTTCATACTTTTATCTAAACGTTAAAGCACTAATTTTTTAAGGCTTCAATGTGAGCGAGGACCATGCAAACGCTAATCCTCGGAGTTGCACTGGCACTTGCATCGGCCTTCTCGTGGGCGTCCTCAACGATACTCGTCCGGGTGGGACTGAGAAGACTCTCCCCCATCGGCGCCAACATATTCAGGCTCTACGTTGCCTCAGCTCTCTTTCTGCTCATCTTCGCACTCACAGGAAACCTGAGCGTCTTCAAACTGCCTGCAAAGCTACTCATCCTCGCCTTCATATCCGCCCAGTTCGGCTTCGTCATAGGGGACTACTTCTACTTCAACGCCCTCAAGAGAATGGGCGTTTCAAGAACAGTACCGATAACATCTACCTATCCCCTCTGGGCAATCCTGTGGGCTATACTCTTCCTCGGCAGAACTGTTAAGCCCCACGTAATCATCGGAGCGGTTCTTGTCGTCCTGGCTATAATAATCGTCAAGAGGGCCGAGGAAGAGGAGCACGCTGACAGGCTCGGTTTCATCTTCGCGTTCATAGCACCAATCTCGTGGAGCGTCGCCATAACGATAATGGACTACCTGACGAAGAGTATACCCTCGCTCCAGCTGGCGGGAGTTAGAATGGTCTTCGCGGCCCTTGGAGTTTCGGTTTTTCTCCCGAGGTACGGGGAAGAGGTGAGGAGGATAAGCAGAAGAGAAGCATTAGTCCTCGTCGGTGCGGCGGTTCTCGGCCTAATCCTCGGTCAATACCTCTTCGTCTACTCTGTCTCCCTCGTCGGCTCGCCGATAGCCGCTCCAGTCTCGGCGATAAACCCGATAATAGCGTCCCTGCTCGCGGTTCTCCTACTGAGGGAGAAACCAAACGCGAGGATATTCGAGGGACTAATCCTGGCCGTCCTCGGCGTGATTCTCATATCCATCGGCTAAAGCTTTTAAGTCTCCCGTCCTATTCTTAACCGCCGACAGCGAGGGGACAATTCGTCTCCTCGCACGGGCTCGGTTTCCCGCCTCCGCGAGGTAGTCGGGTTCGATGAGCGGAGCGTGCTCACGCCGAGCCCACAGGGCCGGGAGCATCCACCCGCGTGAGCGAATGAGCGCGGGCCTCTGTGCCCGGCCCACAATTCGACGCCCTTCTGAGGAAGGCTTATAACCCCTAATCGCGTTTAATAACCGGTGGTTATTTATGGTGGTCATTCCCCGGCCGATTGACTCCAGGGAAATACGGCGAATTCGAAAGGAGCTCGGCATAACTCAAGAGGAGCTCGCCAGAAAAGCCGGCGTAACGCAGGCTTACATAGCGAAGCTCGAGGCCGGTAAGGTTGACCCGAGGCTCTCAACGCTGAATCGAATTCTCCAGGCCCTCCTCGAGTGCAAAAGGGCCCAGCCCAAAGCAAAAGACATCATGTCATCTCCTGTTATTTCAGTTAAACCCTACGAGAAGGTGGAGCGCGTTATCAAGCTGATGAACGAGCATAACATCTCCCAGATTCCCGTCGTTTCTGGAAACAAGGTCGTCGGCTCGGTGACGGAGCGAACACTTGTTAGGCAGAGCCTCGAATATGAGGATATCTACGACCATAAGGTTATGGAAGTGATGGAGGAGCCCTTCCCGATAGTCAACGAGGACGAGGACTTGGAGGTCGTTAAGTACCTCCTTGAGGACCATCCAGCAGTTCTCGTCCAGGACAGGGAGGGCAAGATAGTGGGAATCATAACGCGGGTTGACCTTTTCAGGGTCGGCAAAACATGACTTTTCTCCCCCGACCACAACTTTAAAAACCCCTCCTTCTCAACATCCCTGGACATTTAATCCGGACAAAACGTCCAGGTGATAACCATGAAGAGAACCGCACTCCTCGTCGTCCTGCTCCTGCTGGGAGCCGTTGTAGCGACGGGCTGTATCGCCTCAAACGAGAGCACGAGCTCAACCTCATCCCCCTCGACCACAGCTACACCAACCAGCCCAACGACCTCAACGACGAGTCAAGCAACCAGCTCCAGCACGACCCAGACCGAGAAGGGCTACTATCCGATAACGGTCAAGGACTTCATGAACAGAACGGTAACAATCAAAGAAGAACCTCAAAGGGTTGTTTCCCTTGCACCTGCCATAACCGAGGACCTCTACTACCTCGGCCTTCTTGACAGGGTCGTTGGAGACACCGGCTACGAGGACTGGCCCTCCGAGGTTAAAGACATCCCCAGCGTCGGTGGTTATGGAGCTTACGCAAGCCTTGAGAATATAGCCAGCCTCAAGCCGGATTTAATCATAGCCGACAACGCCGTCCTCTACAAGCAGGGCTACCTTGAGAGCCCTGAGAAGATTGCACCGGTTATAATCGTGGCCCCCAAGAGCCTCGACGAGATACCCGAGGCGATAGAACTCCTCGGCAAGGCATTCAACAAAAAAGATAAGGCCAAAGAGGTCATCAACGAGTTCAACGCCAAGGTCGATGCAATGAAGGAGCTCATGAAGGGTAAACCCAAGGTTAAGGTCCTCTACGTCGTCTGGAACGACCCGCTAACGACGGCCGGGGGAAACACCTTTATAAGTGACATCATCGGCATCGCCGGCGGTGTGAACATCTTCAACGACACCAAGAACTGGCCTCAGGTCAGCCTTGAGGAGGTTCTCGTAAGGAACCCGGACGTCATAATACTCACCCCCCACTGCGGTATGACCGTTGAGGAAGCCTACAAGCTCTTCGCTGGAACCAGCGCGGTTAAGAACGGCCGCGTTTACATGATTGAGAACGAGAACGACCTCATTCATCCGAGCCCGAGGCTCATCCGTGGAATCGAGACCATTGCAAGAATCCTCCACCCAGAGGCCTTCAAGACGGGCTACCCGCTCACGATTAAGGATATGGCCAACAGGACCGTTACAATCCCGAAGGAGCCTCAGAGGGTTGTTTCACTCGCCCCGAGCATCACCGAGACGATATTCTACCTCGGGGCCGGCAACAAGCTCGTCGGAGTTACGAAGTATGCAGACTGGCCTCCGGCGGTTAAGAACATTACCAGAATTGGTGGCTACGGAGCCTACGCGAACCTCGAAGAGATTGCAAAGCTCAAGCCAGACCTGATTATAGCGGACAACGCCGTGTTTTACAAGCAGGGCTTCCTCGAAGACCTTGAGAAAATTGCACCCGTCGTAATCGTTAACCCGAAGAGCATCGAAGGAATCTACCAGCAGGTTGAGCTACTCGGAAAGGTCCTCAACAGGGAGGCGCAGGCTTCCCTCGTCGTAGCCGAGATGAAGAGCCAGATAAGCCACATCGAAAGCCTCGTCGCAAATGCGAGCAGGCCGAGCGTTATGTACCTCGTCAGCACCTACAACGGCTACTGGATAGCAGGGAAGGACACCTTCGCAGATAGCATAATCTGGATTGCCGGTGGTAAGAACGCCTTCGAGGACGTTACTGGCTGGAAAGCGGTCAGTGCTGAGGAGATAGTGGCGAGGAACCCCGACGTGGTGATTATAGCTTCGGCCTACGTTGACCCGAAGATATTCTGCTCGGGCCCGCTCTCGACGATAAAAGCCGCCAAGGAGGGTAGAGTATACACCGTGAGCGACCCCAACGTCTTCCAGAGGCCCAGTCCGAGGATTGTGCTGGCAATCAAAGAGATGGCAGAACTACTTCACCCCGAGCTCTTCAAGTATCAGCCTCAGCCCCTCGTCTGCTCAGCCAACACGACGGCCAACGCGACCGGCTGATTTTTAAGTCCCATTCCCTTTTCTTTTCCGGTGATGACATGGAGAGGAGAACTGCCTACAGGGTTCTGCTCGTCATCGTGATAATCCTCGCGGTAATCTTCACGCTTGGCGTTATCGGAGTTGTTCCCTTCGTCTGGAGCGAGTACATAACCGTCTTCATGGTAATCCTGTTTTTCGCCCTCAGGTTCAGTAAAGGTGCTCAATCCTCGTGACCGAGAGGTAAACGAAGACCATCGCAAGCAGGAGCAGGACGAGGAGAGAGTAGAGGGGATTGACGACGTCGTAGTAGTGAAGCATCGCGAAGCGCAGGCCATCAACGGAGTACGTCATTGGGGTGAGCAGGCCTACGGCTATAAACCACCTCGGGAAGAGCAGGAGGGAAACTATTGCCCCACTCGTGAACATCATGGGCAGTCTTATGAGGTTGAGCCACGTCATGGCGTTTATCGGGTTCTCAACGACGAGGGAGACGTAGAGGCCGAGGGCGGAGAAGGCGACCGCCGAGAGAACGAGATAGACCACGAGGAGAGTAATGCTCCAGATTGGATACACCATGAAGAACCTCAGGAAGAGCAAGCTCACGAGGCCGACGAAGAGCCCGAAGAGGGAACCGGTCAGAACTTTCGCGAGGACAATCTCAAGGTAGCTTACTGGCGCAACGAGGAGCCTCTCAAACGTTCTCAGCCTTCTCTCAAAAATTACCGAAGAGGAAACGAAGGAGGTCGTGCCGAAGAGGACCGAGATGGAAAGAAGGCCGGGGGCGAGGTGGTCAACGTCGCCGAAGCGCACTGCAAACGCCAAGGTGAAGACGACCGGGAAAACGACGCCCCAGCTTATTGAACCGGGCTTCAACAGGTACTCCCTCAGCTCCTTCTCCGCTATTGTCAGAACTTTCAAAGGGGACACCCCCCACACGGGCACCTGGTCAGCTCGACGAAGACGTCTTCAATTCCGGGAATCTCAGTGCACAGGGAGGTAACCCTAAAGCCGAGCTCAGCTTTGAGCGAGTACAGCTCCTCCAGAAAGCGGTCAACGTCATCAACCTCGAAGACGAGCTTCCCCTCCTCGAAGGAAGGATTGTAGCGTTCAAGGGCCCTCAGAAGGGAAGAGCTCAGGGGCTCGACCGAGAGCCTGACGACGGTTTTTCTCCCAACCAGCTTCGCGAGCTCGATCCTCTTGCCCTCTGCGACTATCCTTCCTGCCTTCATTATCGCTATCCTCTGGGGAATCGTCTCGGCCTCAACCATGTTGTGGGTCGTTATGAAGACCGTCATCCCCTGCTTGTTCAGGGCGCGGGTTAGGGCCCTAACGGCCCTCGCGGAGTGAACGTCCAGGCCGTTCGTCGGCTCGTCGAGGAAGAGGATTTCGGGTTCGTGGACGAGGGCCGAGGCTATCGTAACCCTTCTCTTGAATCCGGTGCTCAGCCTCCCGAACTTCTTATCGGCTGGGAGCTCGAACTCCCTTATCAGCTCATCTACCCTCTCGCGGGGGGCGTTGTAGAGCTTTGCCATGAAGAGCAGGTTTTCCCTAACGGTCAGCTCGTCGTAAAGATTTGAAACGTCTGGAACGAGGCCTATCGAGCGCCTCACCGCAAGCCTCTCGGTCTTGACATTGAAGCCGTTCACGTAGGCCTCGCCGGAGGTTATGGAAGTAAGGGTCGTCAGCATTCTCACGGTTGTTGTCTTCCCCGCCCCGTTGGGACCGAGTAAGGCGAAGGCCTCTCCCCTCCTGACCTTGAAGCTGATTCCCCTTACCGCCTCGAAATCGCCGTAGCGCTTGACGAGGTTGTTAGCTACGACCGCTTCCTCCATAGCAGAACCCCCATGAGAACGACCGCCCCTAAGAGGAGGGCGCCGATGTAAGGGTTGAAGCCGAAGCCTTCACGAGTTGAGGTTTCAGTTGCAGACACTGTCGGTGAGACCCTCCCAAGGGCCCACGCCTCTATGACGCTGTAGCAGTTCTGGACGTCGTGGGAGCCGTACTCGGTAAGGAAATAACCCTTCGGCGAGAACGCAACATGGTAAGCCGTTCCGTTAAAACGCTGGAACCAGTCAACGGTTCCGTTTGGAGAAATCAGCTCAGCAGTCTTTCCGTAACTGACAACCGTGTAGTTATTCATCGTTGCGATGTCGTAGGCGTAACCAACCAGCGGGACGGAGTAGATAGCCTCTCCATCGAGGTCGAGCAGGGTAACGTTGCCGAAGTTTCCGGCAACAGCGATGCTCTTTCCGTCGGTTGAGATGGCCCTCGCGTAGCCGTTGAATTTCTTCTCCCAGAGAACCCTTCCATCGAGTGAATAAGCAACGACCTCGCTCCACGACTCCGACTGGGGAACCACGAGAGCTAAAACTTCATTTTTGGCGGTTAGGACTTTTCTCACGGGGCCAGGATTATCGTGCCAGAGGAGTTTTCCAGAGACCGAGAAGGAGTAGAGCCCCGAATCGGACCCAACAAAAACGGTGCCGTTCTGGAGCAAAACGCTCCAGGTGTAGTTCCCAACGCGCTTTTTCCAGAGGAGTTTTCCGTCCTGGAACAGATAAACCCATCCTGAGGCGTCACCAGCGACAGCAACGCTACCGTTGGAAGAAATTGAAACGCTAACGACGGCGTTTTTGAGTTCCATCTCCCATAAAACCTTCCCATCTCCGAAGGCCTGAAGCCATCTGCCTTCAGTTCCGATTAGGAGGGTACCGCCCTCGGAGAGCGCTGAGGAGTACGCTATTCCACGCGTCGGCGCTTTCCAGAGAAGTTTTCCGTCGGGACTCAACAGCTCCGCGTAGTAGCCGAAGGCGAGGCCGATTGTCCCGTTATCGTTGATTGCCATTGAGAACACGGCGCAGGTATCGGAGTAACTCCAGAGGTGGGATGGCTGAAGGGCAAGAACGTGAGGCTGAACCAGCAGGATGAGCGCGATTGCAACGAGCGTTCGGGTCTTCATCTTCCACACCGGCGTTCGTTTCTGGTTGGCTCCTAAAAATCTTTGCATAACTAAGGTTAGGGAGAGCCTTCTCTGATAGGATAGTGAACCATGCTGGGTATTACTAAGCTCCCTCTCTTTTTTATGAGGCCAATTGCGTGAGGAACTGTTCCATTTTAGTTCATTCCTAATGTCCAAACAGGGACATAAAGAATCCTGGGACATCCTTAAAAAGAGTTTCAACGTAACTAAGATGAGTGATGCCCATGGAGGCCTTCAAGTGTGAACGATGCGGGGCACCCCTTGAGGTGACCCCGGAAACGATTGTTGCCGTCTGTCCGTACTGCGGTTTCCCAAACCACCTGAGCGGGAACCTCAGG
>NZ_JAMOQU010000103.1 GCF_027063845.1 Thermococcus sp. | reverse complement strand
TCTTGGCCCACTCCTGGAGGAACTGGTTGTAGATGACTCCGGTGTCGGTCTGAACAGCTAAACCAGCGATGTACTTCTGCTCGACCTCCGAAATACCAAGCCTGTCGAGCAAAGCTTTCATCTCCGGTGGCAGGTCGTCGAGGCTCTCGATGTTCTCGGGCAGGCCCTCAATCTCGGGCTTGGCTATGAACTGGAGGAGTCTCTCCTCGCTTATGACAGGGTCGTTCAGTGAAGCCCTCTCGAAGGCCTCCAGAGCTTTGTACCTTATCCTCGTCATCCACTCAGGCTCCCTGTTCCTCTTCGCGAGCTCCTCAATCTGGTTCTCGATTATAGCCTTTGCATCGCTCATGGTTATCGTCTCGGTCATGCTCTCACCTCCTCGAAGATTCCGGCGAAGCCTTCCCTGTCTATCCTGTCAACGAGTTCTCCTCCGCCGGTTCTAACAATCCTGCCGTCCTTCATAACGTGGGCTGTGATTCTGTTTTTGTCGATGTGCTCGAGGATTCTGCCGTAGTGGGTTATCAGGAGTATCGCGGTTCCCCTCTCGTGGAGTTCCTCTATCTTCCTGCTGATTACGCTGAGCGAGTCAACGTCAACACCGCTGTCGGGCTCGTCCAGAATCAGGAGCTTCGGCTCAATAAGAACCGCCTGGAGGAGCTCAAGCCTCTTCCTCTCGCCGCCGGAGAAGCCGACGTTCACGTAGCGGTGCAGGTCCTCTTCCTTGAACCACAGCTCCTTTGCCTTCTCGACTATAAGGTCGTAGGCCTCCACCGGGTCGAGTCCCTTGAGCTCGACCAGAACCTGCTGGAGGAAGTCAATTATCTTAACGCCCTCCACCTCGGGCGGAACCTGAAAGGCCAGCAGAATCCCGCGCTTGGCCCTCTCGTCCGGACCGAATCCGGTTATGTCCTCTCCCTCGAAGAGAATCCTTCCTTCCCTGACCTCGTACTTCGGGTGGCCCGCTATCGTCAGGGCGAGGGTTGATTTTCCGCTCCCGTTGGGCCCCATTATGACGTGGAACTCGCCGGGGTTAATCTCCAGGTCAACGCCCTTGAGAATCTCTTTGTTTTCAACGTTCACGTGAAGGTTCTCAACTTTGAGCATTAGCTCACCCCCGTGGGTAACGTAGCTGGGACGTTTTTTAAGCATTACTGGACACGGATGTGAACTCAAGACAAGTAGGGAAATGAAAATTAGAAAAGACCGCTCAGTGGGCGAGCGGAAGGGTTTCGCGAATCTTCCTGAGGAGCTCGTCCTTAGCTGGTGAATCTTCAAGGGCTATCTCGAGCACCTCATCAATCCGCTCGACCGGGTAAATCTCTATTTTCTCAGCCTTGTCCGGGCTCAGGAAGACGTCCTTCTCGTTGGCCTTGGGGATTATGACCTTCTTTATGCCAGCCTCGATGGCAGCTTCAATCTTCGGCGTCGCACCGCCTATCGGCAGGACCTCACCGCGGACGCTGAGCGAGCCGGTCATGGCAACGTCCTGCCTTATCGGAATGTTCTCAAGGGCCGAGATGACGGCGGTGGCAACGCTTATGCTCGCGGAGTCACCTTCGACACCCTCGTAGGTCTGGAGGAACTGGACGTGGATATCGTACCTGCTGATGTCCTCGCCCTTGTAGCGCTTGATTATGGCCGAGACGTTCTGAACGGCCTCCTTCGCTATCTCTCCGAGCTTTCCTGTGACGATTATCTTTCCTTCCTCCTTGCTCGCGGCGGGGGCAACAACGGCCTCAATCGGCAGTACGATACCGCTCTCCTCGCCGATGACGGCTAGGCCGTTAACGCGCCCGATTTCACTTCCCTCGCTCTTTATGACCTGATACTCCTTCTTCCTCTCGATGTACCAGTCCGCGAGCTGCTTTTCGAGGGGCTTCGCGAGCTTGAGTGCCTCAAGAACGTCTTCCCGCTCGACAATCTTCTTGCCCTTCTTTATCGCAATGTCTCCGGCGGCTCTCACTATACCGCCGAGGTCGCGGAGGCGGAGCGTGAGGTGACCCTTCCTGCCGGCCCTCTTCTGGGCTTCGCGAACGATTTCCTCGACGGCCTCGCGAGTGAAGTGCGGAATCTTGCCGTCGCGTTTAACTTCTTGAGCAACGAACTGGACGAGCTTTCTCCTGTTCTCTATCGTGTCCGGCATCGTGGTTCTCATGTAAACCTCGTAACCGTAGCCCCTAATCCTCGAACGCAAAGCAGGGTGCATCTTCTCTATCGTGTCGAGGTTTCCAGCGGCAACGAGAATGAAGTCACAGGGAACTGGCTCGGTCCTCACCATGGCTCCGCTTGAGAGCTCGCTCTGACCCGTAATCGGGAACTTCTTCTCCTGCATTGCCGTCAGGAGGCTCTGCTGCATCTTAAGGGAAAGTGTGGCTATCTCGTCTATGAACAGGACACCCTTGTGGGCGCGGTGTATCATTCCCGGCTCAACGCGCTCGTGGGCTGGAGTTCCAAGGCCTCCGGACTGGAACGGGTCATGCCTTACGTCGCCAAGTAGTGCACCTGCGTGCGCTCCCGTCGCGTCTATGAACGGGGCCTTGGTCCTTCCGCAGTTGTCAACGAGGAGCTTGGGAACGAGGACGGTGTTCCTGAAGCGCATGTTCGAGAGCGCCATCATGGTGAGGATTATGACGAAGATTCCCATGAGGAGCGTCGTTGCCGTGAACTGCAGAAATAGGGCGAACATGACGGTAAACATGACGAGCAGTAGTATGTAGGATTTCACGTTTTCCTGACTCTTTGCCTTCTCGCGGTACTTCTCAACTATCCGCCTCCCCTGGCACGCCGGAACGGTCTTGATTTTGGGCATGTTCTCGTCTTCAGGGTTCGGGAAAACGAGAATGTCTTCGAGGTTCTCTGTTGGAAGGAGCTCCGCCATCGCCTGACCGAGCATGGACTTGCCCGTTCCCGGTTCGCCGATTAGGAGAACGTGCCTTCTCTGAGTTGCGGCAGTTTTTATGACCTCGACCGCATGGTCCTGCCCGATGACCTGGTCTATGAGCTTCTCGGGAACCTTGATTTCCTCGGTCGTCTCGAACTCGACGCCGAGGTCCAGTTTTTCCCCGTACTCGCTCGGGAGGGGTTTTTCCCTAACCTTCTCCTCCTCGCCCATCTCCTTTCCCTCTCTCATCTCTAAGACCAATGAGCCCCGGTTGATTTATAACCTTTTTCGACGGCGGTGGAAAAAGATAAAAGCCCGGGCAAGAACTCAACTCAGGTGAGAGTATGAAGGTTGAGGAGCACGTCGCGTTTACAGCCAAACACGGGGACTGGAACGTCGCCAAAAAGCTGACCGATATGGAGAACGAAGGAATAGCGCACTTTTTGGCCGGAGTTTCAAACACGGTCAACGCGAGGATTGGTGGCTACCTGAGCGATGCAATAGACGTTGAGGGTGTGAAGACCCTCGCGGAGGAGCTCAGGAAGGACTCGCTGGCAGATACCGTCGTTGCCCTCAAGTCTCCCGGAACCGCGAGGAAGCTCGGCAACCTCGTGAATGAGACCGACAAGAAGCTCAGGAAGCTCCTCGTGGATGTCGCCAAAGCCTACCTCGTTAGGGGGACGCTCAGGCCCCTCGTTCCCATTGACTACCCAGAAGGAATCCTCGAGGGCGTTGACGTGGAGTTTCCCTTCGAGGACGAGCACGTCAACTTCACCGCGAAGCACGGGCGCTGGATAGTCGTTAAGAGGCTCATCATAGACGAGAAGACCCCGATGCTCGACGTGGCGAGACTGCTCGCGAGCATAAACGAAACCGCCACCCTTAAGCTCCCCGTTTACGCGGACATAGACTTGGGGGGAATCGAGGAGGAGTTCTCGGCCTTCAAGAAGGTCAAGAAATCGGACATTCCAAAGGTCATTGAGGCTTACGAGGCGTTCGAGCCTTCACTCTACGCGGACGAGCCCTTCGAGGAGCACGCGAGGGTTTACGCCCTCAGGATTGCGCTCGATAAAATAGGCCTCCCCCTTGACGTTCCCGCTAAATCCCTCGAAAAGTACCTCGAAAAGAAAGGATGATGAAGCCGAGGACACCCGAGGAAACGATGAGGAATCTTCGCTTCGCTGACGGAGGTGATTGGGATGGAGAAGAGGGTTGTTTACACGGAGAAGGCCCCCAAGCCGATAGGGCCCTACAGCCAGGCGATACTGGTTGAGGGCGGGAAGTTCCTGTTCGTTTCCGGCCAGATACCGATTGACCCTGAGACAGGGGAGATAGTGGGCAAAACCATCGAGGAACAGGCCGAGAGGGCCATAAGGAACATGCTGGCGATTGTGGAAGAAGCGGGAGGAAGCGTTGAGAACATCGTTAAGGTCACTGCCTTCCTCAGCGACATCAACGACTATCCCAAATTCAACGAGGTCTACGAGAGGTTTTTTTCAAAGGTGAAGCCCGCCAGGGCGGTTGTTGAAGTGGCCAACCTGCCCAAGGGTGTTAAGGTCGAAATTGAATGCATCGCCGTCCTCTGATTCTTTTCCTTTTGAGGTGGAAGCATGAAGGTAAGGATTAGACGCGAGCTCCTTGAGTACCTTCTCCAGCTCGCGAGAAACGCCTACCCAAACGAGTTCGCGGGTTTCCTGAGGGAGAAGGATGGAATTTTCGAGGAGGTTCTAATAGCTCCAAACCAGCACGCGGGGCCGAGAAGTGTATTCTTCGACACGTGGATGCTTCCCTACGATGAGAGCATTAAAGGAACGGTTCACTCACATCCGGGCCCTGCTCCGTGGCCCTCTGAGGGCGATTTGGAGTTCTTCTCAAAGTTCGGTGGGGTTCATCTCATAATAGCCTGGCCCTTCACGGAGGAAAGCGTGAGGGCCTACTCGAGCGACGGCGTTGAGTTGCCCATGGAGATTGTGGATTAAGTTTCATATGAAAAGTTTTATTAATCCTCAACGTTATTCTTTCTCGGTGATGCACGTGAAGGTCAGGGAGCTCCTTGAAAAACTCGACGAAAGGCAGAAGAAGACCGTTATGCGGTGTGTGGAGAGGTGTGGAATCCCCGAACTGGAGGCTGAGATAGAGCCAGAAGTTGACGATGAAAGTGTGAAGTTCCTCAAGGTTCTGTCGAACCCGCTCAGGCTTGCGATTCTGAAGCTCCTTCGCGACCAGTGGCTCTGCGTCTGCCTCATCTCCGAGGCGCTTCAGCAGGACCAGACCCTCATAAGCCACCACCTGAGGACGCTCAAGTCCCTTGGCCTCGTCGAGGAAAGGAAGGAGGGAAGGATGCGCTTCTACAGGGCGAAGCGTGACGTTATCGAGGAGTATCTCGCCAAGGTCAGGGGGGAGCTCTTCGGTGAATGAGTGGCAGAAACTCGTGGATGAGCTCATTCAGGAGCTCGGCGGATACTGGGGTCCTTTTGAGATGCTCGCGGCCCTGATGGAAGAGCTGGGTGAGCTGGCGGATGCAATGCTTGGCTACGAGGGAATCAAGGGAAAGGCCGACGAGGAAAAACTCCGCGAGGAGCTCGGCGATGTTCTGTTCGCCATCCTCTGCATAGCCAACCACTACGGGATAGACGCGGGGGAAGCCCTCAAGGTGAGCGTTGAGAAATACAGATTTAGGGATTCCAAATCAGTGAGTTCGAAAACTTGGTAATTATTCAGAAGTAACCGCGTGTTATTTTTAACATCCTGTTCTACATTTTTCCCAAGCTTTGCCCAAGCCCTGGCGCTTTAGAATAACCGAATGACCCGAAAAAGTTTTTGAGAACGAAATATTTTTATAGATGTTGGCAAATTTCTCCACTAACTAAAACGGAGGTGAGCGGATGAGCGATAAAATAACCGCTGTTGACCTTCGGATTTTGAAGTTGCTTGCTAAGAACGCCCGCCTTACTTACAAGGAGCTTGCCGAGCTTCTCGGCACGACCAGGCAGAGGATTTCGAGGAGGATGAACAGGCTTGAGCAGAACGGGGTTATATTAAAGTACACCGTCATACCGAACTACGATGCCCTCGGTTACATTTATGTCATTCTCGGTGTCACCATTAGGCCTGAGAAGGACATCGATAAAATAATAGAAACCCTCAAGGAGGACGAGAACGTCAAGATAATCCAGCGTGCCCTCGGTTCCCACAACCTCGTCATCCACATAATCGGCCCGAAGGACATGAGGGAGCTCGAGAAGATTATAGCAGAGGTCACCAAGAAGATACCGGGCATAGAGCACCTTGACATAACGTTCATTACTGAGACGGTCAAGTTTGAAGCCCTCTGATTTTTCTTCCACTTCGTAAGGGAAAGCGTAATAAACTCCATCCATAATTCAGCCCAGGTGTCAGAGATGCTCGAAAGGCTCATCACTGACGTTGCAATCGTTGCAGTGCTCGGCGCTGGTTCCTACAAGCTGAGGGCTTTCGACGGGAAGGGTGCCCTTTCAGCTGCACTTCTCGGACTGGCTGTCATTGAACTCGGTGGTATCTACCCGTTCCTCGCGCTCCTCGCCTTCGTGGTTCTCGGAGTCCTGGCAACCAAATACCGATACAATGAAAAGCGGAAGAACGGCGTTGCCCAGTCTAACGGCGGGGTAAGGAGCTGGGGCAACGTTCTCGGTAACGGTCTCGCGGTGGTTCTCTTTCTCGTCCTCGAGAAGCTCTCAATGATGGACACCTTCTGGGCGGCGACCTTTGCAAGCATCGCTACGGTAAACGGTGACACCCTTGCGAGTGAGCTCGGAAAGGTCTTCGGAAGGAAGCCACGGCTAATCACAAACTTCAAACCAGCGAGACCAGGAACCAACGGCGCAATCTCGCTCGCCGGCGAGCTCTTCGCCTTCCTCGGTTGCCTGGTGATAGTGCTCTTCGCCCTTCCCCTGACCCAGCACAAACTTCAGATGTTCATAGCGGTCATTATAGGGGGCTTCATAGGGGTCAACCTCGACAGCCTTATTGGGGCGACGCTTGAGAACAGGGAAATCACCGACAACAACTCAACGAACTTCCTCGCGAGCCTGCTCGGCGGCCTCGCAGGAGCAGGGATATTCTACATCCTTTCGTGAGCTTTAAGAACCTCTTCTCAAACCCTAGACGGCGGATGATGACTACGGCGGATTCCCGAGCGGTGAGGACGACCTTAGGGTCTGACGCCAGAAAAAGGAAATGGGTCACTCCCCCTTCTCGTTTTCCCTCAGGAACTCTTCGTAAACTTCCCAGAGGGAAACGAGCGTCGCTGGAATGCCGTGCTCGGTGGCAAAGGTCATGTACGGGGCCAAGTCAACGACGTAATCTGCGAAGCGGAACAGACCACGCGGGATTCCCTCGCGCGAGCCGATGAAGACTACCACCTCCCTCGCGTGGTGCATGTCCCTGGCGAGCTTATCCTTGACCTCGGCCAGGGTTGGCCCCTTGGGGTCGGTGATTATGAGCAGTCTCTTGTTCCTCCTTTTGTCGCGAATCACCTGGTAGAGGTCCCAGAGCGAGACGGGAACCTTCTCCACCTTCCAGGGATAGGCCTCGCGCTGTATCTTGTAACGGCTCTCCTGGCCTGCCTTGACGCCCCTCAGGAACTCCATCAGCTCAAAGGCGTCCATCTTCTCCTTGGGTGCTATTATGAGCTCCTTGACCTCGAAGGCCTGTGCCGCTCTGCCAATCTTCTCACCGAACTTCCTGCAGGCTTTATAATCGCCCCAGTAGGGCATCTGGACTATCGTCAGCTTCCTGAAGAGCTTCCTCGCGTCAATCTTGTCTGGGGTGTACTTCCTGTACTCCTCTCCCGGAAGGACGGAGATGTAGGCTCTGTCACCTATTATCTCGACCTGGACGACCTTGTCAGGCCAGCTGAGGTTCACGTCGGCGTTGGTGAGCTCCTTGATTTTGGCCCCGAGAACCCGGTTCACATCTATGCTCGAGAAGTCGTGCTTCCCGCGCCTCTTGGTTTTGACGGCGTAGGTCTCGTTCTCGCCGATGAGGTGCGCAATTTTCTCGGCACTCTCGGCTATCTTATCGAGGTCGGCCTCAGTCTCGACCAGAACCGGAATCACCCTCTCGACCTCGGGAATCTCAAGGAGCTTTTCAAGGGCCTTTTCGTCGGCTTCGACCAGAACCAATCCCGTGTACCCCATCGGAGCAATCCAGACCTCTGCCTCTGGAATTGCCTCCCTGATGTAGTTGCCGGCAACGGCCTCCATGTCGCGCTGGGTCTTGACAAGGAACTTCATCCTTCTCACCCCTCTGGAGTTGGAAGGGCTTTTAAAAAGGTTAGTCGTTCAGAAACGCGTTAGAGAACGCGATGGGTGTATTAAAAGAGATTTTTCAGGAGGCCATCAGGCCTCCGGCTCGGCGAGGACTTTAATCTTCCTAATCTCAGCGCGCTTAATCGGGTATATCTTCCTCGCTTCCTTGGCAATCTCCTGGGCAATCTGGCCGTTGACGGACTGGAGAACAAAGTCGGCGAAGTTGAGCTCCTCGGCCTTCTTGTAGATGATGTCCTGCATTATCTTTCTTATGGCCCTCTCCTGGCTGGTCTGAATGCGCCTGTAGGCTATGACCATGCCCATAACGCGGAGCTTGTAGCCGTCCTTGGTGGTGATGTTGAAGATTCCGTCAACGCGAGTGGTCCTTCTCCTGACGAGCGAGCGGATGTAGCTCCTCGCGAGGGTGTGGCCCTTGAACTTGGTGTACGCGTTCTGGCCCTTTACGTCGTAAACCTGGAAGTAGAGCTTGACGTGGCTCTTGGTGAAGTCGCCGGTGAGGTCCCTAAGGGTCGTCTCGATAACCCTTCCAATGACCTTCTCCGGCTCGTCGGCCGGGGTGAGGCCAATCTCCTTGCTTCCGAAGAACTCCGGAGCGTAAATCACGAACCACTCTTTCATCTTCCACTTATCCTTGGTAGCGGCTGCCCTACGCCTTGGGTTACCCCTTGCCATCTTAACACCTCCAATTCACACCTTTTCGGTCATTTCCTCGGCGACCTTGACCGAAAACACCAAATCATCGAGCGCTTTGATGAGTGTCTCAATCTCACCCGAGTATTTAACCTTTGTTATGACGTCTCCATCAACCCATCGGGTTCGCACATTTAAACTTTTCTTTAGCTGACCGGGCATGGCCTCGTTGTCAACCTCTATCGCCTCGGCTATTGCTTTAGCCCTGAGCTCATCACCGTAGTGCCACCGTATCTCAACGTTCGCATCAATCCTCATTGCTCTTCACCTGCTTCGCCAGTGCCTCATTGAACAGCTTTATGAACTCGTCTATCCTGCCCTTGGGGAACCTTATGCCCGCAGCGATAGCGTGGCCACCGCCTTCACCACCGAGCTTCTCGGCGACCTCCTTCAGGGCCTCACCGAGGTGGTAGCCCTTCTTCAGGGCCTTCTCGGTCGTTCTGGCGGAGGCCTTAACGAGGTTCTCATCTTCCTCACTGTCCGCTATGACGACGACGGGCTTCTCGGGATTGGCCAGGCCAGCGTTGATGGCCATGTTAGCCACTATGCCCACGAGCGTGTCTCTTATGTTCTTGCCTGCGTAGAAGACGTAGGCGTGCTCGCCTTCCTCGGCCATGCTCCAGTTCTGAATCAGGAACTTCCTTGCCTCTATCTGCTCCCTTTTGTAGTCCTCGAGCATCTTCCGGGCCTTCTTGTAGGCATCCTCATCGCCGAGGCATATTGCCACTCCGAGCGTTCCCGCGTTCAAGCGACCGGTCGCGTTGAGGAGCGTCGCGAATTCCCTCGCCTCGTGCCTGACATCGCCCTCAGGATAGAGCGGGCTGACGACAACGTCGCCTATGAGCCTGTCTATAGCTTCTTTCGGCGCGGAGTGCTTTATCATGTGAACGAGAAGCGCTTCGTGGAGCTTCCGCTTTTCTTCCTCGCGGAGCTGCCAGTAGTGGACTTCTGGGTCGAAGCCCCTCGCGCGGAGCCACTCTATTGCCTTCCTCTCGTCGCCGGTAATCTCTGGTATCTCTGGATTGGTCGCGTAGGCCAGCATCTGGTAGAGCGGTCTGCTCTCCCTGCCGAAGAGCCTCAACTCCTTCCTGACCTCAAGGATTCCAAGCTTCTTGCCGTCCTCGAGGATTTCGAGGTTGAGGCCGTGGAAGGTGCCGTCTATCTCCTGCATGTCGCCGACCGCGCCAACGGTCGCAATGTAGGCCAAATCCCTGTTCTTCTCGTTCATCTCCCTCGCGACGAAGTAGGCGACGCCGGAACCGCTCAAATCGCGGACGCTGTTGGCCCCGAAGGGAACCGGGTTTACAAGGACCTTGGACTCGCTCGAAAAGTCGCCCTCCGGCGGGTGATGGTCGGCAACGACGACGGTCGCAAAGTCGAGCTTTTTCTGAATCAGCTCAATTGAACCGCTTCCGAGGTCGCTGAAGACGTATATCTCCCTGTTCTCCCGCGCGAGCTCGTCAATGAGTTCTTCACTGACCTGCTTGACGATGCTGAGCTGAAAACTTCCGCCTTCCCTTGCTACCGCTTTGGCCAGAATAGCACCGGCGGTAATCCCGTCCGCGTCGCGGTGCGAGATTAGCCTTATGGTGTGACATAACTCGATGTGCATCTTAATAAGCTCGGCTCCCTCGCGAACCCTCTCCAGAAAGGCTTCCCTGTCCACGGGGCATCACCAAGGAAGAAGAAGGAGAGGGTCAGCGAACGAGGAGCTTTGCCTGCTCCGGGTCGTAGCGCCACTTCGCCGGAAGCTTCCCGGTTCTCCTGTAGTACTTGACGAGGCGCCTAATCTTGCTCTCGATGAGCTGAAGACCGCGCCTTGAGTGCTTGTCCTTCGGATGCTGTTCGAGGTGCTTTCTGAGGTTGACCGCGCGCCTGATGAGGAACATCAGGTCCTCGGGAATCTCGGGCGCGAGGCCGTTCTCCTCGAGAATCTTGGTTATCTTCTTGCCGGTGACGAGCTTGACGCTCGGTATGCCGTACTGGTCGCGGAGAATCGTTCCTATCATAGCAGTGCTGTAGCCTTCCTTCCTGAGCTTGACAACGAGAGCTTCAACCTCTTCAGCGGTGTACTCCACCCAGGTCGGCGGAGCGGTCCTCGGAGGCTTCTTTGAGCCTGACTTACCCCTCTTTCTCGCGTGCATCCTTGCCATACAACCACCTCCCGGTGACGGCCAGCTCCCGCCAGCCGCCCCTTCGCGTTGGGAATTGAGGAGGGATTTAAAAACCTTTGCCCATAAAAACTCCTGCCGGACAATTCTGACGGGCAATTGAGGGGTTTAAAAATTATAAAGAAGGAGAAGAACGTTTAAAAAATCCAAATCCTTGCCTCCTTGTACTCCTTGAAAGGTATTGCCTGGAGCGTTGGTTTTATTTTCTCAAACGTTTCCGTGGCGACGTAGAACTTCACTGAGCCGTTGGGAGCTTTAAGCTCGACCGGGGTCTGGCCGTTGGCCTCGTTGCCGAGGAACCCTTTTCCGCGTTTTACTGAGGTCTCTTCAACTCTTGCCACAAAGCTTCTATCGCTCTCCCTAGCGTAGTCGTCTATGTGCTCCACGAAGTTTGGGGGAAGCTCAAGGGAGGAGAGATAGTTCCTGACGGCCTCTTCGTATTCTTCCCTTGCTTTGGCGGCGGTGTAGGTTGAGATGTACACTCCCCCGTACATCAGGCCCCTTTTGAGGGCGTCGCCCCACGTCCCTTCCTTCATCCTGATGTAGTAGACCTTGTCCCCTACTACCGCCCATATTCCGAACTTGGGCTTTCCCCTTGCTATCTCCTGCACAGGGACTATGAGTTGCGCTTCCATCAGCTACCACCTCCTTGTATTTCGAAGTTGTAGAAGGAGCCATCAGCTCCCAGGCCAAGAACCTTAATCCAGTCCCATTCCGGCCTGTAGTCGAAGGTGAACTTCACGAGCGGTGCCGGGAGGTAGAACGTCTTCCTGAGGGCGAACTCATAGGTCTGTTTCTGGCCGTTCCAAGCGTGCTGGTAAACCAGGAACGTTCCATCGCTGAGGGACAGTGCTATGAATTCTTCACTACCGTAGTCCCCGTAGAGGCCAACGACGTTTGATATGGAAACGTAGGGTCCCTTCTCAACGCTTACTGTCCTCTTGTCGCTTGAGTAATCAACCGCGAGGCCGTAGAGCTTGCCGTTTGAGTATGCGAGCAGTTCGTCCAGATACCAGTATCCATAAGCCCCGATTAAATCCACGCGGTCGTCTATCCTGTAAACGTTGGTGTCTTCACTGTAGTGCCCGAGGGGATCTGGAATGAGGTACGTTCCTCCCTCCGTTAGAACGACGATGAAGTCATATGGTAAGTATGGATTGACCTCTCTGATATTCTCAGGTAGTGTGTAAACCCTTGGCTCGACCGTTATGTTCGCGCCTTCGTCCCACATCTTGTAGTGGGTATCGGAGTCATAGATGTAAATTCTGAGCTCATTGTTCTTCCAGACTATGTACGCATAGTCGTAGTATTTGCTTATGGAAGCTCCTTCCGCGTCAAAGTCGTAAACGACGTCGCTCTTGAAGGTCCACCAGCCAATATCTTCCCCGGGATGCCAGTCAAGTCCGACGAGTATATGGAGCTTTCCGTTCTCGTCAACCATAACCGCGTAGTCTCCGTTCGGTATCGCGTAGTAGAGTTTAGCCTTTGCGGGGAGGAGGGTTATCCTCACACTCCCGGTATCGTGCGGGTCTATGTTGGGGTTATCCGTTTTCCCGTCGAAAAAGTCCTGGTCCCAGGGGACTATCCGGATAACCTTATCACCGTCAAGGAGGAATAAGGTGTTTTCATAGCCGTACGGGAAGTAGTAGAGCCTGCCTATCCTTGGGCTTATTTTTATTCCCCTGTAGCTGTAGCCCTCTTTGGCGTAAACGAGCCCTTCCACCGTGTAGGCGTTTTCAAGGAAGTGCTTGAGCTGGTCTTCAAAAGAAGCCTCTGTTCCCTGCCCGCTTTCCGAAGTTCCTGTTGAAGTGCTCCCCCCTGATTCTCCTGAAGTTCCGGATGAAGTTCCTGAGCCCCCTGACTCTCCGGCCGTACCTCCGGATTCACCACTCTGAGATTCACCCTCGCTCGTCTTTAGAACCTCGAACAGCCTGTAGTACTTCCCATCGTCGCCCCAGAAGGTTATGACCCCCACGTCCCAGCCGTCAATGTGACCGGAGGCCCACACCGGCTTGACTGGGAGGTCGAGGTGCCCGAGCAGAGTCGTAGTGAAATCACCGAAGTTGAAGGTATAGAAGTAAGCCCTGTTCCCTTTCAGCGCCACGAATTCAACCCCACTGCTCGGGAGGTAGACGTAAACGCTCTCGTACCCTTCGAGCTTAATCTCAGCCTGATAATCATCGTCGAGTTTTCCGTCCTCGAAGACCATCAGCTTGAGGGTCTTCCCGTCGTAGACCGAAACAAGGTCGTAGTCACCTCCCTCATCAAGCGATAGCTGGGCGTTTTCACCGACGTTAACTTCCGCTGAGACCTTAACTCCCTCCGGGCCATCAACGGTGTTTATGACGTAGAGCTTTCCGCCACCCAGGACGTAGATGCCCTGCTTTCCAATCAGCACGTCCCTTACGTTGTCAAAGGAGAACCTTTTGGCTTCGGCTTTCTGACCTTCTCCCTTCGTATAATCGAACAGGTCTTCCGAAGACCAGCCGATTACGTAAACCTCGTTGCCGTTCCATGCGACGTAGTAGACGTACTCATCGTCCTTTTCGGAACCCGCCGCCACGTGTTTAACGTTCAAATCCCAGCTCTCGACCCGTTTGGTCTTGTAGAAGTAGACGGCCTTCCTGTCATCGTCGCTCGGCCAGTTTTTCCTCTCGTCCAGGTCGTACACGATGAGGTAGAGCTTTCCGTCGGCGCCAACGGCCAGTATTGAGTCCCGCGGGCCGGCGAAGGTGAACTCCACCCCGTTGACTGGCATCTTGAGCACGATGAAGGGGTAGACCTCTAAGGTGCCGTCCGTGTACACCTGCGAAAAGCTTTCGTCTGCGTACTGGTAAATGTAAAGGTTCCCTCCCGAGTAGAACATTGGGGCGTAGTCAAAGAGCGTGTTGTAGGCGTTGCCGTTGCTCACCCATGAAGAGCCGTCAACGTGAACCTTTATCCCCTTGAGGTCGTTCTCGTTGAATAGCTCAACGTGTCCCCTCTGGCCGATTTCTTCGAGGTTGCTGATTTTCTCCTCTGTTGATGTTCCTCCAGTTCCTCCCGATGTACCTTGATTTCCTCCGGCCGTTGTTTGCGGGGAAGTTCCAGTTTGCCCTCCCCCGGTGGACTTCTCGCTCGTTCCGCCTATACATCCTCCAACAAACATCACTCCTATTATTAACAGGGCGATTAGGGCTTTTCTCATCCTCCATCACCTCCCCTCAGAGGGGCAAAAAGAAAAGAAAGCTCAATCGGTCTCATATGCATACCCCCTGACGGAGAAGCTGTAAACCTTGCAGCCGAAGTCGTTGCACGCTTTAACCGTCACGTGGTAGGTCGTTTCGTGTCTCCTTGCCTCCAGCTCCTTGGCGTCGGCGTACTTGACGGCCTTTTCGGTGACGTAGTCGAAGGTTGCATCAACGAGCTTCTCCTTGACCCAGTCGAGCAGGCCCTTCTTGAAGGCCTCCTTCGAGAACTTCTTGGAGTCGCGCGCGTCAATGCCCTCCTCCGCCGGCACGTCCTCGTCCTCCGGAATGAACGCCTCAACACCGCCAACGATTGTCTTTATCCCCTTGGCCGTTGCGACCATGCCGTAAACGATTTTTGAGCCTACACTCCTCGCCTCCACCATCTTCGCGGTCAGGACGCCGATGTCCTTCCCCGTCTTCATAACCTCGACGCTGTCCTCGTACTTCGTGTAGATGGTTCCGACGTCGCTCTCACCCGGGACGGTGTAGCGGTGGGGTATGATTCTCGCGTAGAAGAACCTTAAACTCCTCGTGGTTCCGAAGTTAATCGTCCTCTTCTCCCTCCCGTTGACGAGGGCCCCTGGAACCGTTATCGTCACGTTTTTGCAGAAGCGACACTCAAACCTCAGCTTTCCAACGTCGAGGTTCTCATCCCACGTGGCGTTAAGGAGCTTTACGAGTGGCTCGGCCTTGTACTTTGCCTCGATGTTGAAAGTGTAGTAATACCTCTTCCAGTCGCTGTAGTCCAGCTCGATGTAGAAGGAGACGAAGGAAAATCCTATCTTGGTGAGGTTTGAGAACGTTATTGTGTAAGTGCCGTTGCTTCCCTCAATGTAGTCGCCGTCCTCGCCATAAGCGTCAATGAGGCTAATGCCATGGGTTTCCTTTTTTCCATCGGGGTAGACAACCGTAACAGGGGATGCCTCGACCTTGAACTCAGCGGTGTCCCCGTCAAGAATCACCGTTATGAACCTGTTGGGCTCTATTTCCTTTCCGTTCAGCAGGAACTTGACGGTGCGCTTGGTTTTCGGCCGTGGGGGTTCCGTAGACGGGGGTTCCACTTCCTTGTATTCAGGCACCTCTACAGCGGGCTGTTCCTTTGGATGTGACCACGAGTCGGTCGGGTTCGTTCCTTCCTTCCACTCCACGAAGTCCGAGAACCCGTCGCCGTCGGTGTCTGGTTTCGTTGCGTTCGTCCCTATCGAAATCTCCTCGAAGTCGGTCAGTCCATCGTTGTCGGTGTCGGGCTTTCTCATGTCGGTGTGCCACCATGTAACTTCAGCGCTGTCGCTTATTCCATCCCCATCGCAGTCATTGTAGTAAGCGCAGAAGTCGCTCTCGATTAGGCCGTCCTCATCGAGGTCCTGTGCACTTGGCGAGCCAACGGAGGACTTGTAAACTTCATCAACCCCCTCTGGAACCACTGGGACGATATCAGCTGAGTCGGGAATACCATCACCGTCGGTGTCCGGGTTTGATGGATTGAGGTGAACGAGACCCAGCCCCGTAATGTTCTTCGTGAGGAAATAGATATACCTAAAGTTCACTTCCTCCCCATCACTTAGCCCGTCCCCATCGGTGTCGGGTGAACGCGGGTCTAGGAATGGCTTAATGAAGCACACCTGCCCATTGTACTCAAAGTAGGAATCGCCTATGATTGTTTTAGGGTAGTAGGAGAGCAGGTAGTCGTAGTTCTGGGCGCAGACCATACCCAACGTCATGCTGTAATCGAGTGTCCAGTTGTAGTAATACGCGAGTGTGTCGGTTACAACGATCCAGGCTGGAGTTGCGTTGTGGTAGGCGTAATACGCGAGCTCGGGTATTACCTCCTTGAAGTCGCTCAGCCCGTCGCCATCGGTATCTGACTTCGTTGGGTCAGTTCCGAGCCTGACCTCCCAGCCGTCGTAGAGGCCGTCATCGTCGGAGTCTATCTCCACCGGGTTCGCCCCGGCCTTTAGCTCGTCCCCGTCGTTCAGCCCGTCCCCGTCGCAGTCCGGGCTCGTGAAGCAGATGTAGAACTTCTGGCCGTTGAGTAGGGGGCTTGGGTGGGAATCCCCGTCCCATTCATTCGCCGAATAAGGGTCAACCGTTGGGTGATATGAGCCATCGTAGGGCAGAATCTCGTTGCCATCAACTATTCCGTCGCCGTCCCAGTCGGGATTCAGGTAGAACGGTCTCTCCTCTGCTCCGTTCCAGCTTGTGGACATCTGAACCTCGAAGTAGTCGTCTATCCCGTCTCCGTCGGTGTCCCAGGAAGTTGGGTCCGACGGGGGCAACTTGACGCCGAAATCGCCGTAGACCTCGAACTTGTCGCTCAGGTGGTCGCCGTCGGTGTCTGGACTCCTCGGGTTCGTCCCGTAGAATGCCTCGATGGCATCGCCCAGGCCATCGAAATCGGTGTCGCTCAGAAACGGACTGCTCCCGAACCTCAGCTCGAAGCCGTCGGAGAGGCCGTCGCCGTCGCTGTCTGGGTTGGCCGGGTTGAGGTGGTAAACCATACCGTAGTGGGTCTCGTTATAGGCCAGCTCAAAGGCGTCGCTCAGACCGTCCCCGTCGGTATCGAGGTAGGCCGAAGAATCAGCGACTGCGGGCATCGGCTGGGCCAGTGACGCCATGAGAATGAAGATTAAGATGAGTACCCTCTTCATTTTCCTTCCTCCGTCCAGACGATTTTGCAGGAGTCACCGGCAAGGAACGTTACGTAGTCCCTCTCTATGGTCTTCTCATGGCCTTCTTTGATAAGAACAGCATGGTAGTGGTAGGAGCAGGCCACGAGGTTCGTGCTGACGACCGAGCATTTGGGCTCGCTTATCTGGAGCTCCTTGAAGTCAACGGCCCGGTAGAGGGCCTCGTGTAGCTCGAGGAGAGAGCCCTTGTCCACAACGCTCAGGTCAAAAAAATCGCTGACGTTCTTTTTGTCCTTGACCGCGGAGTAGTAGGTCTTTATGACATCGGGACCTTTTGACAGGCACTCAAAGGTGGAATCCGGGACGAGGGAGGCGTTCACCGCGAAGGTTTTGTTGAAGACCTCCGCCGTCACGACCCCGCTGGGCTTTTCCTCAACCTCTGCCGGTGTTTCTCCCGTCTGTGTCTGTCCGCAGGCCTCGGTTGAAACGGAAGGTGTGCTCGATGAGCTCGTTCCGGTCGTGCCCTGCCCCCCGCCGGGGGTTCCAGTTGCCGGGCTTTGGTCAGTGCAACCGCTCGCAACGAGAACGCCCGCGATGAGAAGCACGAGCAGAAGCTTTATCGTCCTCACTTCAGAATCTCCCCCTCGCGCTCAAGCATCTTCTCGTAGTTGGCGAGAGTCAGCCGTATCTCAACCTTGTCGTTGGGGTCCTTGTCCATCTTCACGAGGTCGCTCTCTTTTCGGTAGTCGAACCAACCGCGCTCTTCCTCCTCATCCTCGTCGTAGTAGTCCTCGTAGTGCTCGATGTACTCGATGAAGACCCTCTTCACCTTCGACCTGCGAATGAGGCCGACTTCCTTCTCCGCCACGTAGACCCTGGAAATCTCCCACCACTGGTCCATATTCCCACTTCTCACCTTAATCTCCGGCCGGTACCTGCTCAAAACGTTCCACTTCTCCGCGAGTTCGCCGGCCCTGAGCTTGAACTCCTTATGCCGTATGTTTTTCACGATTGTTGAGGTTGCCTTCTTCAGGGAATCCATAAACCCCATCTCACTCACCCTCTCAAGCTTTGGCTACAAAAAAGAAAGGTTCGTAACTCCGACAGTTTGAGTCAAAGACGCTCTACACTCTATGATTGGCCTTTTACTTTCCCCTTCACGGCATCACCTCAGATGGGCAATCTGAAGAACCCCCCACGGGTTTGACTATTTATACCCATAGAACCTGCGAAGCTCTCAGCTGGAAGGCTAAGAACTTCCCTCCGTCGCGCCTCGTTTGATAAAACCCACAGAGGTTTGGGTAATAGTCCCTTTATTAATCCAGAAAAAAGCGATTCCAAGTCCAGACTATCCAGACCCTTGGTAGGAGCAATTACGGGCTCCGACTCTTGAGGGTGCATTTCCACCGTTTTTTTAGGAACCGCCTCCCGGACAACCTGACTGACAGTCCTCACCATTAGTACCGCTCCCATGAGAGGCCCTCCAAAGAACTAAACTGTACCTGCACCTGTATTAAAACTACTCTTGCTCAAGGGATATATTATCCTTTCCTTAGGGTGCCCTAATTCTCAAATCAGAAAGCGCAGGGCGACGAAGAGCCCTATGACGAGGAGCGTGAGAACGAAGGTTACGCTTATCGCTTCCTCGGCCTTTAGCCGGTATTGGGCCAGAATCGCGTTGGCAGCTATTGCCGGGGGCATGCTCGCCTCGACAAGGACGGAGTAAAAAACCTCGGGTTTCGCCCAGCGGAGGGTGAGGAAAACGAAGGCGAAGGGAATCGCAATCCTGAAGGCCCCGACCTCCAGGAGCTTTCTCAGGTCGAAGGCCCTCAGTGTTATCCTCGAGCCGAAGTAGATAAGGAGGAGCGGTATGCTGAGCCAGCCGATGGTTTTTATCGGCTCAATGATTTCAGCGGGAAGTCTTACCCCCGCTATAACAAGGGCCAAAGCGAGTAGATTAGCCAGCGTTGGCGGGAACTTGAGGGCCTTCAGAAGGCTCTCCCTAATGCTCGCGCCCCCACTGGAGTAGTGTGCCGCTATGAAAGTCACAATAGGAATGACTATCATCGAATTAGTCGTCGAGTAGAGTATCGCAGGCGTGATGTCGCTGAGGAAGAGGCTCGCTATCGGAAAGCCCAGCGCGGCCGTGTTCGGGTAAATCGAGAGCACCATCAGCGCGCCGGCCCAGGGGTCGTCTTTGAGCTTAAAGCGACCATAGAGGTAGGACGTGGACAGGCTTATGCCGATGACGAGGAAGACGTAGAGAAAGACCGTCTTTATGCTGAGGAGATAGGTCAAATCCTTGCTCGCGACGTTGCCGAAGATGAACAGGGAAAGCAGAACGTCGTTGACAAGAATCCTGAGGTAATCGAAGGGCTTTTCCGATTTAATCAGCCTTTTGAGAACGTAGCCCAGAGCAATGAGCGCGAGCATCTCGGCGATGTTCATGGTTGAGACTGAGGTTTAAGCGTTAAAACGTTTTTGGCAACAACCAACAACCGATAAACTTTTATATACCCATTGCGCAAGTTAAGTACAGAAAATTGTACTACAAAAGTCTGTACCTGGTGGTAGCATGGACGAGCTGAAGGCCCAGCTTGAGGAACTGAGGAGGAAGCTGGCCCTGCTTGAGGAGAGCGTTGACCCGGTTGACGAGGTCATGCTCTCCATAAAGGAGAGGCTCAGGAAGAAGCTGAGCGACGGCCAGCTTCCGGAACTCGACGAAGAGAAAGCTGCGAAGACCCTCAAAGCACTCGCGAATCCAGACAGGATTAGAATCCTCAAGATGCTGTCCAAAAAGCCGATGGGCTTCAAGGAGATTAAGGAAGCCCTTGGCGTTGAAAGCCCGACTGTTTCGCACCATCTCAAGCTCCTCCTCAAAACCGGGATGGTTCGCAAGGGAGACAAGTACGAAATCTCGCCCGACGGCCGTTTGTTTTTGCGCCTGCTTGAGATTATAACCGCTTTGGAGGGGGTGGAAGAATGAGCTATCCGTTTTATACTGAGGAAAGCCCGCGCTTCAAAATCGCGGAGTATCTGAAGAAGATAACAGCCGTCCTGCTGATAGTCTGGCTCTTCAAGGGTTACCTCGGCCTCGAACAATACAACCGCTACCTCGTTTACGCGATAATCGCGCTAATCTTTGCCTTCGAGCTGTTGAGCGTCGGCAGGTGGCTCGGAGTTACAGTAAGCGGGGTAATTTTCGCGCTTGCCAAGGGCTTCCTGTGGACGAGCGTCTTCCTGTACTTCGGTGGCTGGCTCGGCATGCCGAAGGATCTTCACGATCTGGCTGGAAGGGCCTTCGCCTACGCAGTCGTGCTGACCATCGCGGGACTGCTCGTTGGCAGGTCGGAAAAGAGGAGCTTCAGCTGGCGTGTCGAGAAGAAGGCCTACGAGTTCAATGGGGCCGACTTCGGCGACGTGAGGCTGAGGGGAGAGGGGAAGGCATATCCAGTGAAGGTCGGCGGAAAGCGTGTTGGCTGGGTGATAGACGGCGAGATTGAGGTGGAGGCTGAAACGCCGATAGGGACGATTAGAAAGGCCCTCTCAAGTCCTGTGGCAGTGTGGGGCGAGCTGAGAGTTGGAAAGAAGGCGAAAGCGGACGATAGTTTCGTTGAGGAAGCGAACCGCCTTATAAACCCTGACAGGCTCTACAGAAAGACGAAGGGCGAAAGCGTAGTGGATTTGGGCATAATCAAGGTCTACGAGGGCGAGGACTTCGAGTACGTCAAGGTTCCGTTCGTTGAGGTAATAGAGACGCCGCACGGTGAGGAAGTGAAAATCGGGCCCTTCAGGATTCACGAGGGCAATCCGAAGAAGCCAGAGGGTATGCTCACCATCAGGGAGCTCCGCAACGGCTTCCAGCTAACCAAGGTCGGCGACAGGCTGAAGGTTCAGACCGATGAGTTCTCCATCGAAGTCGACGGGAACAGGGTCGTTTACAGGAGCGGAAACGAAACGCTAAGCCTTGGCGAAGCTGTCTCGCTCCGCTCCGGCGACATATCCGTCACGGTCGGCAGGGGAAGGGCGAAGATACGCATCGAGGACGTTGTAATCTCCGCTAAGGACGGGGTGGTAAGGATAAGGGCCGGTGGAAGGACTCACACCATAGAGAACGAGGAAGCCTACCGGCTCGTAATGCGGAAGGCGAAGGAGATAGTGGAGGAGCAGAGCGCGGGCCTCATAGAGGGCCTCGGTGTGGACAGGGCGATGCTCGGCAGGCGCGTTAGGGAGCTCCTCGACGAGCTGATGAAGTTCGTGGGGTGAGCCTATGCTCTTTGAGGACGTCAGGGAAGTTCACCTGAACTTCGTCAACGGGATGGTTAATGTCTCCGCATGGGATGAGGACGCTGTCGAGGTGAGCTACACAAAACACGGCGAGGTTGACCTGATAGTCGAGAACATGGGCGGAAAGCTCGTTATCAATGAAAAGCCAAGGCGAAAGTTCCGCTTTTTGGGTATAATCAAAGCGGAGGATGGCTGGGTCGAGATGGAGCTCAAGGTTCCGAGGGGAGTTTCAGTCAATGCAAGAAACGTGAACGGGGAGCTCATAGCTGATGGCATCCGCTTTACCGACGTTACCACCGTAAACGGGGAGATAACGCTGAGGAACTGCGAGGCCGAGCTGATGAAGAGCGTGAATGGCGAGATAGATGCTCACCTTCGGGTTGCGGGACCTTTGGAAGTTTCTACCGTGAACGGGGACATAACTGTAACCATCGAGGAACTTGAAGGAGACGTTAACGTGAACTGCGTCAACGGGGACGTAACTATTCGCCTCACCGAGTTCTGCGACGCGAGAATCGAGGCAAAGAAGGTCAACGGCGACGTTGAGCTAATCGGGATTCCCGACGGAATCATCGGAACCGGCGAGTTCCCCATCAGGATAAAGACAGTGAACGGCGACGTGAGGGTCGAGATTGTTTAATTCTTTAATTCTTTGATTACGCAATTCAGCAATTAAAGAGCCAAACAAAAACGGTGGTCGGTATGAAAAGCTCCAAGGGCCTCAACAGGAACTTCTGGCTCTTTGCCATCGGCCGCTTCATTTCCCAGCTCGGCTGGGCGGTGCAGGATGTAGCTTTACCGCTCTACGTGCTGGACAAGACCCACAGCGGTTCGATGATGACGGCGTTCATCTTGGCGGAGATAATCCCTTCCCTAATCGTCATGCCATTCGCAGGTGTCGTCGGCGACAGGTATAACAGAAAGTGGCTCATGGTTGGATTTGACCTAATCCGGGGGGTTCTCCTCTTCGGTGTCATAACCTTCAACTTCCTCGGCATCTACCAGCTTCTGGCAGTTCAGGTAGTTATGGCGGTTCTGGGCTCGTTCTTTGCTGCTGGAACGGGGGCGATGTTTCCCGACCTCGTGGAACCCAATGAGCTTGAAAAGGCAAACTCAACGGTGTCTTCTTTCACGATACTGGCCCGCCTCGCTGGACCGGCCCTCGGCGGTTTAATCTACGGAATCGGCGGGATTAGGCTTGCCATCCTGATAAACGCGGTCAGCTTCTTCGGTTCGGGCCTCTTTGAGATGCTAATCCGCTACGAGTGGAAGGCAAAACCGATTGAGGGGCTCGGTCAGGTCTTCAGCGACATAAAGGAGGGTGTCCGCTTCATCTTTAAACACCACTACCTGAAGACGCTGATGACCTTTGCGATATTCTTGGGTATCTTTAGTGCACCCTTCGGTGCCGTTCTGCTCCCCTATGCGATGAGAGAGGTTCTGAAGTTCACGAGCGTCCAGTTCGGTCTAATGGAGAGCTTCTTCATGGGCGGGGCCCTGCTCGGAAACCTTCTCATAGCGGTGAAGTTCGGCAAAAAGGCGGGGAAGTTCCTGTTCGGGGCGATGGTTTTGGATGGAATGATGATAATAGCTTTCATATGGGTTATCTCACCCCTTTCGAGCCTCGACAGAAATGCTGCATTCTTCTTCCTTGGTGCAGTTGCCGTGATTTGGGGAGTAACTGAAACGTTCATAGACATCCCCATCCAGTCCAAGCTCCAGCGGGCCGTTCCGAGCGAGGTTCGCGGCAGGGTCTTCTCGGCCCTCGGAATACTCACGAGGATTGCCACTCCCCTCGGTCTCGTTCTCGTTGGCCCACTCCTGAACCTCTATCCCGCGTGGCTCGTTGCCCTTGGCCTTTGGATTGGAATGGCCGTCGTGGTAGCCTACTACTGGGTGAAATACCGGGATGTTCTTCTAAAAGACGTTGACGGGCCACTAGCTGTAGAAGTGAGGAATCCGGGGGCGTAAAACTTTTAAATACTTTTTGTAACTTTTGTTGACGAGCTCGTGGGGGTGGTAAAATGAGCGCGGTGGACCTCGTAATGGGTAAAATACTCACGGATATGCTGGAAATCGACGGAGTGATAGGGACGATAGTGGTCGACAAGGACGGCCTCGTCATCGAGTCGGCGATGAAGAAGAACCTCGACCGCGAGGCCATCGCCGGGGTCCTCCACGAGCTCGTTTCTGCCATAAAGCTGATGGGCGACCAGTTCGGAGCAGGGGAGCTCAAGGAGGCCATCCTCGAGTTCAAGAACGCCCGAATGTTCATCAACCCGATTGGAGGGGACTACTACCTGATAGTCATCGGCGACGCCGACCTCAACCTCGGCAGGATGAAGCTTGAGCTCAGGAAGGTCCTTCCGAAGCTCGAGGAGATGCTCTACTGAGGTGGTCGTCATGCCCATTCGCCTCCTTTCCTTTTTGTGGAAGGACAAGCCAGAAATCTATGAGATGGTCATCACCCAGGACGGCCTCAGCCTTGAGGGCAACGAGAGGCTCGGGGCGCACATAGAGGACATTCTGCACTACATCGAGAAGAAGGCTGAAGCGCTGGGCCTTGAGGAGGGTGTGGAGGTCTTTATCCGCAACGGGAAGAAGGTGATAGCGATAAAGCGAATCGGCGGGCTCGGAGTTGCCGTCGTCAGCCCGAGCCTTGAAGAGGCCGAGAAGGCATTGAAAGACGTGGAAAGCAGGGCAAACGAGCTCCTCAGCGACCGCTATGAGGAGGCAATGGAGGAGTACCGGCGCTCTATTTGACCTCCTTCAGCTTTCCCTCGCGCTTCTCTATGACGCGCGCCATCACGAAGAGCAGGTCGCTGAGCCTGTTGAGGTAGACGAGCGCCTTTTCTCCTATGCCGGCCTCAAGGTAGAGCTTCGCGACCTTCCGCTCGGCCCTTCGCGCTATCGCCCTGCACACGTCGAGCTTCGCACTCGCCACCGTTGACCCCGGCAGAACAAATGCCCGGAGCTGGAGCTCGTCCTCGTACTTCCTAGTGAGATCCTCAAGCCAGCGGACTTCATCGTCGCCCACCTTGGCGTACTTTCCTTTGCTCGCGAGTTCCGCCATAAGGTCGTAGAGCTGGACTTGAACCCTCTCAAGAATTCCGACCATCTCCTCCGGCACGTAGTGCTTTGCCTCCCCGAGGAAGCTGTCGAGCTCGTCAATCGTTCCGTTCGCTTCCATTATCGGCGAGTACTTTACAACACGGTCGCCAGTAAAGAGGCCGGTTAAACCTCTATCGCCTGTTTTGGTGGTTATCGGCATTCGCATCACCGGTGTGTTTAACATCCCCATGTTTATTAGGCTTCCGGAAAGCTTTTTAGGGTGACCGTGAAAGAACTGAGGGTGATGCTATGAAGCGCCTGGCGGTTGCAATCGTATTACTATTCTTGGTAGGGCTGATTCCGACGTCGTTTCCTGTCGGGGCAAGCAATACCCACGTTACAAAGACCGTTTCAATAGAGCCGACCGACGATACGTGGATTGATGAAGGCGGATGGGTAGACTACAAAACGTACAGGCTCAGGGTTGGAACCTACAAGGGTAAGGAACAGAGGCCCTACCTAAAGTTCGACCTCAACGGGAAAATACCCAAGGGTGCTGTAATAGTCAGCGCAGTTATCTGGCTCCACGCCTACAACCACTACGGCTACCGCACCCACAACGTCTCTATTTATGGAGTGCTCGACGACAGCTGGGATGAGAAAACCCTCAGATGGGACAATCAGCCCACCGATGCCGTTGGTCCCCTTGACTGGAGGGTCATCTCGCTTCCCAACGGCAACGTCAATGCAGACTTCACATGGAACGTTACTGAGTTCGTCAGGGAGCAGTTTGAGACCGATGGCGTCGTCAGCTTCTACCTTCACTCGAACCTAAGCCATGTCAAAGTCAAGGACTACATATATTTCACATCCAAGGACAGCAAGTTTAAGGATGAACACCCCAAGCTTATAATCGAGTACTACGTTCCCGTCGCAATTAAGTCCCTCGAAATAAACGAACCCCTCTATTCAGGAATTCCGAGCAAAATCTACGTCAGTATCACCAACAGCGGAAATGCCGAGACCAACATCACATTCTACCTCAAGATAAACGGCGTTCCGCTCTACACCGAGAACCTCACCCTCGGACCAAAGAGCACCGAGACCCTTGAGAAGACCTGGATTCCGATGGCCAAAGGAGAATACAACGTCACCGCAGAGGTCGTCGGTGATGGAATCAACGACTTCATCACCAAGCAGGTTCAGGTTTACGTTAACCCGTATAGGCTGTTCTACAGCCTCACGTACCTCTACGAGAACGGCTACAACAGGATTGCACCCCAGCTCGATGAGCTCTACGAGAATCTGACCGCCACTGTTCAGGAGCTCCAGAAATGCGGTGTGAACCTCGGCGACCTCTCCGACGACGTCAAGTGGATTGAAACCAACTACAACCTCACCAAGGCCGAGTACGCCAAGTTCCTTGAGATGAAGAACAGAACGGCGCTCTTCCTTTCTGGAAACAGGCTCTACACTTACTCCGTCATGGTTCACATAAGGAAGGCCCGCTTCCTTGCGCGGGACGTTGTTGAGAGAATCGAAAAGGTTCTCCCAATACTCCAGGAGACGCTCGTCAAAGTCGAGCCCCTCTGCCACCCGCCGGTGAACGAGACCAACCAGACCCAGACGAACCAGACGGCCGGAAACGTGACCGCGCCCTCGAACGGAACCATGACAAACCAGACGATGGTCAACTACACGATTCACATCACCAAGGCCCTCATAGACCTCTCCCACGGCCAGTACTACTTCACCAAATACGGCTTCACCGGCCTCCAGGAGAACATAGAGGGGCTCGGCTGGGAGGTTAACGTCACCTACGCCCCTCTCACCTACGACGAGCTGAAGAAGTACGATGTGGTTATACTCACCAACCCCAAGACGAATCTGAGCGACGAGGAGATAAGCGCCCTCAGAAAGTACGTTGAGGAGGGAGGAGCACTCTTCGTGGCCGGTGACTGGTATAAGTACCTCAGCGAGAGCCTCAACGTACTCCTCGAAGGCACCGGTATCCAGTTCGAGAAGACCGAGCTCATGGACGATGAAAAGAACAGCGGAAGGCCGTACTACCCGTTCGTCGGAATCTACAACAGGGACTGCGCCATCACCAAGTACATTCCCGAGAACTGGACGATGTACTACAACGGCGACACCCTCAAGGTTACCGGCGACGCGAAGTGGGTAATCAGGGGCTACGAGAGCGCCTACGCAGTTGACGCCGAGGGCAACACCGTATACGAGAAGGGAAGCGAGCCCGTCGTTGCCGCGGCGGTAACCTTCGGAAAGGGCAGGATAGTGGTCTACGGTTCAAGCAAGGCCCTCAGCGATGCCTACTACAGCAAGTACATCAAGAGCAACTGGCCGTTCATCAAGGGTGCTCTCCTCTGGCTCGTCGGTGAGGAGAGCTGATTTCCTTCCTTTTCTTAAATTTCCCTGGGCGGGACGAGAATTCCGAGTTCCGTTATTATGCCCCTCACGTACCGCCAAGGGGTAACGTCGAAGAGGAAGTTTCTCACGCGGTAGCCCTGCCTCGCATAGGGCCTCTCGAGGATTTCGACCTCGTCGCTCTTAAGTTCTGGGTGGAGCTTGAAGCTCTCGGTTGCGACGTAGAAGAGAACGCCGTTGTCGTGGCACGCCAAAGCTAAGAGGTATGTGCCGGCTTTGTTCACAACCGCCCCGTCGCGCGTCACATTGTCTGCTCCCACAAGGGCTATCGTGGCGTTCCTCGCGAAGAGACCGAGCTGAGAATCGGTTATGACCTCGAAGCGGATTCCTTCCCGTTCGAGAGCGCTCGCCAGCGCTATTCCCTCGTAGTCAGGGGCACTCTCGGTGAGGATTACCCTGAAGTTTACCCCCTTGGCCTTTGCCGTCCTGAGTATCTCAAAGACCGCCGATGAGAAGGAGTGCGTTATAACCGTGTCGCCGTCCTCTATCAGCTCGCTACCGATGTTGCCGATTGTCTTCTTTGCCTCGTCAATCAGACGGAGGAACTCTTCCGCCCGAGACTTGACGAGGAGGGAGTTGTCCGTTACCGGAATGAAGCGCGAGAGGTTGTAGAGGGAAGCCATTGTGGGGTTTATCCTTGGAAGCTCGTGTCTAAGCTCGATGAGGGCCTTTCTCAGCTCGTCACCCTCAAGAAGGTCTGCCAGAATTAGGTAAGCTTCCGCCCCCCGTCTGGCCATCCAGCTGGCACCGCGTATCCTCTCGGCGCGAAGTTCTTCAAGAACGGATTTGACCTCGGGGGGAAGCATTTCGAACCCTCACGGCACGGTTCTGTCGGGGTAAACCACCATGCCGGTCTCGGTTATCTCGTATGGTCTTATGACGTTGTCGAAGCCGCTTCCGCGGAACTTGGTGACCTTAATAGCCCTCATCAGCTTTCCATCGCGCTCGAGGAGCTTCATCTCGATGACACCGCTCACGAGATACTCCTCGATGTCGGTCCTCTCGACTTCAGACGTTATGAGAACAGTTACCTTGAGACGCATCATGCTCTTGACGAACGTCAGAAACGCCCTGCGGTAGTCAATCTCGTCCTTTGTGGCCAGCTTCAGCATCGTTATCGGGTCAACGACTACCCTTGAGTAGCGCCTGACCCGGAACTGCTCCTTTATTGATTCGGTAAGCTTGTTGAGGTTCTTGGCGAAGGTCTCGAAGAAGTCTTCAACCAAGACGTAGTGCTCAGTTGTTGGGGTGGCGTCAATAAGGGTGAAATCCTCGTGGTAAACGTCGAAGCCCATCCTCCCGAAGTCCTCTCTTATGTTCTCGGCGGGCTCTTCAAGGGTTATATACAGTACACTCTCCCCGTTTGCAACCCCCGCCATCGCAAAGTGCATGGCCAGGGTCGTCTTTCCGGTTCCGGGTGAACCCTTGACGAGGTAAACCCTTCCGGGAATCAATCCACCGTGAAGCATTATGTCAAGCCCAGGGACCCCGGTTGAAATCCTTCCTGCGACCATCGCCTCTCAGCCATAACCTTTAACGGCGTTTCCCATATAAAGCTTATTCTTCCTCCGGGAACACCGAATACCCTTCGAAAGAACTTTGAAAAAGGGAGTGGACGGGAAAGTCACAACTAACCTCAGTAGGAATCACGAGAGGGTCTTGAGGACGAAGGCGAGCAAATCGGTCAGCTCCCTCGCCCTCGTCTCAGGTGAAGCGCCCATGTGCCCGCTCTTTGTCTCGACGCGGAGATAAACCGGCGCTCCAACCTCCTTCAGCTTCAGGAAGAACTTTATTGCATGGGCCGGGTGCACGCGGTCGTCGTGGAGGCCGGTGTAGATGAGCGTCGGCGGGTATTCTGCCGGCCTGACGTTGTGGTAGGGGCTGTACTTCAGGAGGAACTCCCTGTCCCTCGGTTCGTCTGGGTTGCCATACTCCGGAATCCAGACGCTGCCGATGTAAAGTTTATGGAATCGCATCATGTCTATGACGGGGTAGCCTATCAGCGCCGAGTCCATTACGTCCGGCCTCTGGACGAGGGTTGCCGAGACTAAGAGGCCACCGTTGCTCCTTCCCCACGCCGCTACCCTGTAGCCTTCACCCTTCAGCTTCTCAAGGACGGCTATGAAGTCGTCGAAGACGTTTTGCTTGTTCTCCCTCATCCCGGCCCTGTGCCACTCCTCGCCGTACTCGCTTCCACCGCGCAGGTTGGCCATCCCGAAGGTTCCCCCGCGCTTTATGAAGGGAATCGCCTGCGGGAAAAAGCGTGGCGTCAGGGAGATGTTGAAGCCTCCATATCCGAAGACCCAGGCTTTCTTCTCATCTTTCTCGCCCTTAACGAGGAAGTAGTGAACCCTTGTCCCGTCCTTCGAGGCCGCGAAGTCCTCTTCGACCCTGAAGTTCCCCTCGATTTCTTGCCCCTCGACGAGCTTAAGCTCTCCATCGAACTCGTAGAGCCTGTACGGGACGGTGAAGCTCTCGTAGCGGAGCAAAACCTTCTTCCCGTCGGTGTCGAGCGGGTAAACACTCCCAGGGAGGTCGAAGGTCATCTCGTCGAGCTTTTCTCCGTCGAGCGAGTAGACCTCAAGTCTGTGGCTCGCGTGCACGAGCCTGCCCGCGAGGATTTTATCCCCAACTAAGACAGCCCACTCCAGCGGGAACTCACCTTCGGGGATTACCTCTTCAATTTTTCCGTCCCTGACCGCGATGAGCTTCCCTAAGCCCTTCCCTTCCCTCGTCAGGAGGTAGAGTTTGCCGTCGCGGACGTCAACCGGCTCAACCGGAACGTCCGCTGAGTAAACCTTCTCCCACTTCTCGGGCTCGTCTATCGGACCAGCGTAGATTTCCGCGCTGTTCCAGCCAAACGTTACCGTAACCATCGCCCACTTTCCGTCTGTGCTCTTCCTCAGCGAGATGAAGTAGCCCGACCCGAGGCCCTTTCCGAAGACTAGTTTTTCTCCGCTCGCATCCTTCCGGAAGAATCTCTCGGCGGGAGCCTTAACGCCGTCGGGCGTTTCCCCGTGCCTGTAGAAACGGGCGAAGTAGTAGCCGTCCTCGAGGAATGTGACGTTCCACACCGACGGCCTGAACTCTTCGATTAGCTCGCCGGTTTCGAGGTTTATTATCCTCGTTATCCCCTCGTCGGCACCCCCTATTGAGAAGCTGTAGGCCAGAAATCTGCCCTTATCATCGACGGTGAAGCCCTGCAGGAGAACCTCGTCGTTAAATTCCTTTTCAAGCTCCTTCGAGTCAGCTATGGTTTCTCCGCTGAGCCACCTGATGATTTGCCTGTCCCTCTCGCGGTACATCGCTACAACGCCCTTCTCCGTTAGCTTCGCGCCCGTTAAGACAGGAATCGAGTAGTACTCCCAGACCTCGGGGAAGAGCTCTTCGCTCAGCTCTCCTATGAACTCTCTAAACCTCCTGTTCTCCTCCTCGACGAGCTTAAGAACGCGTTCGTCCTTTAGGTTCTCGGCCCAGATGTAGGGATCCTCCATGAAAATCACCATCTCAACGTTGAAGTGGTTGATAAAAAGAGTTCGTTCCCCAAACGGAACAAAACCTTAAAAGTTTCGGAACAAATGCCCAACCATGAGCAGTGAAGATGAGAGGTTCATGCGCCGGGCACTCGAGCTGGCGAAGCGCGGTGAGGGCTGGGTCAACCCGAACCCGATGGTAGGGGCAGTTATCGTCAAGGACGGGGAAATAATAGGCGTCGGCTGGCACCGGCACTTCGGCGAGAAGCACGCGGAGGTCAACGCCATAGAGGACGCGAAGAGCAGGGGACACGACGTTAGGGGCGCAACTATGTACGTGACGCTCGAGCCCTGCTCCCACTGGGGGAAGCAACCTCCATGCGCCGACAGGATAATCAGGGAGGGCTTCAAGAGGGTTGTAGTTGCGATGGTGGACCCCAATCCGCTCGTCTCGGGAAGGGGAATCGAGAAGATGAAAAAGGCTGGAATCGAGGTCGAGGTTGGCGTTCTCGAGGACGAGGCAAGAAAGCTCAACGAGATTTTCATTAAGTACGTGACTACTAAGACGCCCTTCGTTTCAATCAAGCTCGCCCTAACCCTGGACGGCTTCATCGCGACGGAGACCGGTTCATCCCAGTGGATTACCGGCGAGATGGCGAGGCTCAAAGTTCAGGAGCTCAGGAGGAGGCACATGGCGATAATGGTCGGCTCTGGAACGGTCTTGGCCGATAACCCGAGGCTCAACTGCAGGCTGGAGAACTGCCCCGAGAAGGTCAAGGTAGTCCTCGACCGTTCTGGCAGAGTCGCTGAGGCAATGAAGTCTGGGAGGAAGTTCCGGCTTTTTGAGGACGGCAGGGTCATCTTCTTTACAGAGAGGCCGGAGCTCTTCGAAGGAATAGCGGAGGCCTACCCTATAACCGAGCCCGGGGAGATTCTCAGGAAGCTCGGTGAACTCGGCATCGACAGTGTCCTGATTGAGGGTGGGAGGATAGCCTGCCAGTTTTTAAGCTATGCGGACAAGTTCTACCTCTTCTACGGGCCGAAGCTCTTCGGGAGGGGAATCAAGCCCTTCGAGTGCCTGAAGGTTGAGAACGCGAACGAGGCACCGCTGCTGAGGATTGACTCAATCGAGAGGCTCGGCGAGAGCTTCCTCGTAACGGCCTACCCCGGTGGTGAAGATGTTCAGCGGAATCGTTGAGGGAACAGGCAAAGCCCGCTACTCGGCGGGAAAGCTTTACGTAGAGCTCCCGTTCAAGGTTAAACAGGGCGACAGCGTCGCGGTGAACGGGGCCTGCCTGACCGTTGTCGAGTTCGACGGAAAAACAGCCGTCTTCGACGTCGGCGAGGAGACCCTGAGTAGGACCAACCTGCGCGAGGCAAGGCTCGTGAACCTCGAGAGGGCCTTGAAGCTTGGAGACCGCCTGGATGGCCACATAGTTACGGGCCACGTGGACGGGACAATCAGGTTTATCACCGCGCGGAGGAGCGGGAACACCACCTGGATGGCCTTCGAGATGCCCCGCGAGAGGTGGGGAATAGCTGAGAAGGGCTCGATAGCGCTCAACGGCGTCTCCCTCACCGTTGCAAGGGTCGAAGCCAACCGCTTCTGGGTTCAGGTCATTCCCTACACGCTCGAGGTGACGAACCTCGGCCACCTTAGGCCAGGAGATAGGGTAAACTACGAGATTGACGTCTTGGCGAGGTATGTAAAGCGCATCATGGAGGCGGGAGTATGAACCTTGAAGAGCTGAGAAGGGCAATCCTTGAGGGAAAACCCGTCGTGCTGATAGATGACAGGAGAGAATTCGAGGCAGATTTGATTTATCCGGCCGAGATTGCCTCTGCCGAGGTTGTGAACTTCATGCTTTCCGCTAAGGGCCTCCTCTGCCTCACGATGGACATGGACGAAGCCCTGAGGAAGGGTTTCTTCCGCCTGCCGAGTAAGGAAGGTGAGACAAACTTCCTGATACCTGTCGATTATAAAGAGACATTCACGGGCATAACCGCCGAAGAGAGGGCTTTAACGGCAAGAAAGCTCGCCGAGGGTCTGGGTGTTGAGGCCTTCCGCTACCCCGGGCATCTGCACCTCCTCGGCGGGATAGGGCTCAACAGGCGTCGAGGTCACACGGAGAGCTCGCTTGAGCTCATGGAGTTCCTTGGATTCATGCGCTACGCCCTGATAATCGAGATTCTCGACGATAAGGGCGACTCCCACAACCGCGAGTATGCCCTCAAGTTCGCCGAGGAGCACGGCCTGCCGGTTATCACGACGGACGACGTCTGGAAGGAGTTCGTGAAGAGGAAGCAGCTGATTAGAGTCTACGCCAACGCGAGACTGCCAACAAGGTATGGGGAGTTCAGGATAATCGCCTTCGATAATGAGTTAGACTTCAAGGAGCACGTGGCCATAGTCAAGGAGCCCTACGGCGACGTTCCGCTCGTCAGGGTGCACTCGAAGTGCCTCACCGGAGACACGCTCGCCTCCCTCAAGTGCGACTGCGGAAGTCAATTGGCAAATTCACTTAGAATGATAGCGCAGGAGGGCGGAATACTGCTCTATATGGACCAGGAGGGTAGGGGAATTGGCCTAAAGGAGAAGATTAAGGCCTACGAGCTCCAGGATAAGGGCTTAGACACCGTTGAAGCCAACGAGGCCCTCGGTCATAAGGCCGACGAGAGGACCTACGAGGCGGCCTTCCAGATGCTTCGCGCGCTGGGCGTTTCAAGGATAAGGCTCATAACCAACAATCCGGCGAAGGCCAGGGCCCTGGAGGAGTTCGGGATTGAGGTGGTCGAGGTTATTCCTGCCCCTGGGGAGGTCACGGAGCACAACAGACCGTACTTAAAGGTCAAAGTGGAGAAACTCGGCCACAAGCTTCCTTTCGAGGTTTAGGGGGTGTGTCTATGGAGGTAAGAACGGTTGAGGGCGGTTTTATCGGAGCTGGCCTGAGGATAGGAATAGTGGTTGCGCGCTTCAACGATTTGCTCACGGAGGAGCTCCTGAAGGGGGCACTCGACTGCTTCGAGAGGCACGGCGTTGAGAGGGTTGATGTTGTCAAAGTCCCCGGTTCTTTCGAGATTCCTCTGGTGGCGAAGAGAATGGCCGAGAGTGGCAGGTACGATGCGATTTTAGCTCTGGGGGCGGTCGTGAGGGGAGAAACCAAGCACTTCGACCTGGTTGCCAACGAAGTCGCGAAGGGTGTCGCGAAGGTCTCTCTCGACACAGGCGTTCCTGTGATTTTTGGCGTCATAACAGTCGAGGACGAACTGCAGGGCTTCAACAGGGCGGGAGTGAAGAGCAACAAGGGCTTCGAGTACGCGATGACCGCGCTCGAGATGGCGAACCTTATGAAAAGGTTCAAAGAAAGGGAATGAAGCCAACGCTCCACTCATTTTTCCCTTTTACAACTCCGATGGCGAGCACCTTCTTTTCTAAGGGGAGCTCCAAAGCCTTTCTCGCAAGCTCCTCAGCGCTCTCGAAGGCCGGGAACTCAAGCTCGGTAAAGGCGAGGTTGTACGTGGCCGTGACGAAGGCCTTGCCTTCTTTCAGCTCCAGCTCCCTTACCCAAAACTCGTCCTTTCCAGCGAAGCCGAGCCAGCCCCTTCCGTCTTTCCCTATTATCCCGGCTATCCTCGGCGTGCTGTAGGCGTCCCTCTCGTAGTCGAGGGCATCAAGAACGTGGATTAGGGCCTTCTTTGGGCTTTCCCACTCGAGGGCCTGAGCTATGAAGTCCGTCTGGAGGCCGTTCGTGACGACGGCGTACTCATCGAGGAGCCTCACGACAGGGTAGCTGACGTAGGGGTTATCGGTCTCCGTTAGGTTCTCGATGTAAACGGCGTTTTCCCTCACGATTGCCCTCCTCCTCGGGAAGGAACGGGAGCAGAGGAGATAGAAGGCGAAGGGCCTGCCGTTCATCAGTCCGACCCCGAGGGTTCTGCCCGTGTAGGTCACGTTACCACCTCCTCGAGCCTGTCTTCCCCAATGGCGAGCTTAATCTCGCGCGCTATCCTCCTCCCGACGCTCATGGGCTCGTCCCAGTAGAGCCTTCCGTACCAGTGGAGGGCGTTGGAACCTCCGTCTATCCGCGAGGCGAAGCCTATCGCCCTAAAACTCCCATCGTAAGCGAAGTGGAGCGCGAAGGGGCCGATGATTCCGGGCGGTTCAAGCTTTTTCATAGCTTCCACGAACGCCAGACCGTAGTCGTAGAGCCTCGGAAGGAGCGATTCCCTCAAAGCGACGCCAACGTTCCCCGCTATCGTGTACGGGAGCGGTTTCACCGGCCAGCGGGCGTTTCCATCGGCTATGACGACGCGCTCGTCGACGCCGAGGAGTTCAAGCCTTCCCAGAATCGGCGAGTGGAAGAAGTGGACGTAGAGGTAAACGCCCGGGACGAACTCCTCTATCCTGTGGGGTTCCTTAAGCTCCCCTAACCTTTCCTCAAGCTCTTCCCCGCGCGCTATGAAGTGCCCGCTTCCTCCCCTCGGCCCCTCAAGGCGGACGAAGTAGAACTTATCTGGCTCGACTTCATCGGGTTCGATGACCCTCACCCTTGGGATTCCCGCCTCGTCGAGGGCTTTATCCTGCAGTTCAAAGGTTGTCTCCCACTTGAGGAAGCGCCTGTTGCCAAAGAACTTTGCCTTAGCTCTTTCTATCCTCTCAAGGCCGAGGTAGGCCACGAAGGAGCCGTGAGGGATTACTATTCCGTCGTCGTCGAGAATCGCGCCCATGTTCTCTGTAACCACAAGCTCGTCCGCGAGCCTCGTGGAGGCGTAAAAGGCCCTTCTCCCAGGCTTCACGTAGAGCCTCGTCCTGAACCCCTCGTCTCTAGCCCCGAGGAGAATCTGGAGGGAGGAATGAGACGCTATCGTCGAGATTATCATCCAATCACCTCCGAGAGTTCCTCGCGCGTCAGAATCCTGTTACCTTTCGCAACGCGCATGGTATCTCCGCTCAGCTCGTCTATGACGATTAGCTCGCCGTCAAGCCTGCCGAACTCGAGCTTAAAATCAACGAGCTGGAGGCCCTTCGATGAGAGGAAGTCCCTTAAAACCCGGGCGACTTTTCTGGTTGTCTCTTTCATTTCCTCGACCTCTTCCCTACCCGCGATTCCGAGGGCTGTGATTGCTTCTTCCGCTATGAGCGGGTCGTCGAGCGAGTCGTCCTTTAGAGTGAACTCCACTATCCCGAGCCTCTGAAACGGCTTTGCCCAGCCTTTGTAGCGCCGAAGGAAGCTACCGTAGGCCAGCTCGCGGTAGATGACCTCCAGCGGAATCCTCTCGGCCTTCAGGAAGCGGGCCTTCCTCTCGTCAATCCTCCCCACGAAGTGCGTCTTTACACCGTTCCTCTCAAGGAGCCTGAAGAAGAACTCTGTCTGCTTCAAAACGAGGCTTCCCTTTCCCTCCTTTTCTCCTATAACCTCGTTGCCCCCGCTGTCTTCCCTGCCTTCCCTGCCAAGAACCGTGTCCTTGAAGTGGAAGATGAGGTAAGGCCCGTCCTCGTAGACGTCCTTCGTCTTGCCGGAATAGATGAGCCTCAAGCTCTCACCCCTTCCTGAGCATGTCGTTGATGAGCTTTATCGCGCATAAATCACCGCACATCGAGCAGGCCTCGGTTTTCGTCGGTCTCTCCTTCCTTATCTCGATGAACTTCTCCCTGTCCTGGCTCAGCTCGAACTGCTTCGCCCAGTCGAGCCTTCCGCGCGCGAGGCTCATCAGGTAGTCCTTCTTGAAGTCGGCCTCGAACTGGGTCAAATTGACCGCGTGGGCGGCTATCTTCGCCGCTATAACTCCCTCGCGGACGTGCTCGACCGTCGGCAGTCCGAGGTGTTCCGCTGGAGTAACGTAGCACAGGAAGTCCGCGCCGTTCAAAGCCGCTATCGCTCCTCCTATGGCGGACGTGATGTGGTCGTAGCCCGGGAAGATGTCTGTAACGATTGGGCCGAGGACGTAGAAGGGCGCGTTGTCGGTGGCAACCTTCGCGAGCTTTATCTGTGCCGGAATCTGGTCGATGGGCACGTGCCCGGGACCCTCGACCATCGTCTGGACTCCGGCTTCCCTCGCCCTCCTGACGAGCCTTCCAAGGGTGTAAAGCTCGGCAATCTGAAGCTCGTCGCCCGCATCTGGAAGACCACCTGGTCTAAGTCCATCGCCGAGGCTCAGAATAACGTCGTACTCCTTGGCGAGTTCAAGCAGGTAGTCGTAGTCCCTGTAGAACGGGTTCTCCTTGCCCCAGTGGAGTATCCACGCCGCGAGGAAGGTCCCACCGCGCGAGACCATGCCGACGACGCGCTTAACGCGCTTCATCTTCTCGACAACCTCTTTCGTAACCCCGACGTGAATGGTCGTGTAATCAACACCGTCCTTGAAGTGCTTCTCGACGGCATTCCACATGTCGTCCTCGGTCATCTCGATGATGGCCTTCCCCTTGGCTAACATCTCTTCAGCGGCCTGGTAGATTGGAACTGTGCCGATGGGCACGTCAACGGCGTGCATGATGGCCTTCCTTATCGAATCGAGGTCGCCCCCGGTGGAGAGGTCCATTATCGTGTCGGCGCCGTATTTCACGGCGACCTTGGCCTTCTCTATCTCCGCCTTAACGTCCACTATGTCGCGCGACGTTCCAATGTTGGCGTTGACCTTAACGCGGACGACATTGCCAACTGCCACAGGCTTAACCCAGTCGTGGCGGACGTTCCTGAATATCACCGTGTGCCCCTTTGCCACGCTCCTCCTGAGCTTTTCAGGGTCTATTCCCTCCCGCTCGGCGATGAATTTCATCTCCTCTGTTATCTCTCCCCTCTTCGCGGCCTCAAGCTGGGTCATCTTAATCACCCGGTTTTAAAACCAGTTTATAACAAAGTTTTTAAATTTCAAAACTCAGTTTTGAGCGGAACTTAAAAGGTTTTGGGTGGTCGGGATGCTGAGGGAGATAGAGATAAGCAGGGCGATAATAGAGGCCTACACCGCCGAGCTTCTCGAAAGCCTGAGCCTCGACGTCGCTATTGTAGGGGCTGGCCCCTCTGGGATGGTAGCGGGCTACTACCTCGCGAAGAACGGTGCGAAGGTGGCAATCTTCGAGAAGAAGCTCTCAATCGGGGGCGGAATCTGGGGCGGTGCGATGGGCTTCAACAAAATCGTCGTTCAGGAGGAGGCGAGGGGAATCCTCGACGAGTTCGGGATAGATTACAGGCCCTTCGGGAACGGCCTCTACGTTGCCGACGCCATCGAGACGGCAACGACGATAGCGAGCAGAGCTGTGAAGGCCGGTGTGAAGTTCTTCAACATGATTGAGGTTGAGGATTTGGTTCTCAAGGAGGACCGCGTCGCGGGAATAGTGATCAACTGGACGCCTGTGATGATAACGGGCCTTCACGTTGACCCCCTCACGGTCGAGGCGCGCTTTGTGGTTGATTCCACCGGCCACGGGGCGCAGGTTACGCAACACCTCGTCAGGCGCGACCTCCTCCAGGTTCCCGGGGAGGGGCCGATGTGGGCCGAGAGGGGGGAAGAGCTCACCGTAAAGCACACGAGGGAGGTCTTCCCCGGCCTCTACGTTACGGGAATGGCCGCCAATGCTATCGCTGGAGCGCCGAGGATGGGGCCGATATTCGGCGGAATGTTCCTGAGCGGTAGGAAAGCGGCCCTCGAAATCCTTGAGAAGCTGAGGTGATGGAATGGCCGTCCTAATTATAGCGGGCCTCGACACGGGTGGCGGGGCGGGTTTGAAGGCAGACATCGAGACAGTCTCCGCTCTGGGCGAGCACCCGCTCCCGGTTCTGACGGCGATAACCTACCAGAACCCCTCGGAGGTAAGGGGTTACCACACCCTTCCGCCCGAAGTCGTGGGGGAGGGGATACGGGCCGTTAAAGGGGCCTTTGAGGTTAAAGCGGTCAAAATCGGGATGCTCGGGAGCGGTGAGGTTGCCCGGGTCGTGAGGGAAGAGACTGAAGGCCTAACCCGGGTTTTCGACCCCGTGATTGCCTCAAGCACCGGAAGAAAGCTCATTGACGACGCTGAGTCGCTCAAGACACTCATTCCCGGTTCGATAGTCACTCCCAACGTCCCGGAAGCCGAAGCGCTGACAGGCATTGAAATCCGCTCTGTGGAAGATATGAAGGAATCTGCGAGAGTTCTTGTTGAAGAGCTTGGCGCCGAGGGCGCGGTCGTTAAAGGGGGACACCTTGACCTCACAGACGTCCTCCACTGGCGCGGGAAGTTCTACGAGTTCCAGGGAGAAAAGGCTGAGGGCTTCACGCACGGAACCGGCTGTGCCTTCTCCTCGGCTCTGGCGACGTTCCTTGCCAAAGGACTTGAGCTCCCTAAAGCCGTTGAGAGGGCCAAGCGCTTCGTTGAAAACTCTATCAGGTTCTCAAAGGCAGAATCTAAAGCGGTGAATCCACTCTGGGAACTGGAGAGAGATGCCTACCGCTGGAGGGTCAGGGAAGAGCTTGAAAAAGCGGTTGAAGAGCTGGTGACCTTTGGGGAGAGGCTCAACCCGCACGTTCCCGAGGTGGGAACGAACTTCGCCCTTGCGACGCCCTTCAGAGAGGTCTTTGCAGTTAAAGGCAGAATCGTCCGCTATGGTCAGACTATCAAGCCCGTTGGCCCAGTTGAGCTCAACGCCAGCGACCATCTCAGGAGAGCCCTCCTCAAGATGCGCGAGTTTTATCCAGAGATTAAGGCGGTTCTGAACCTCCGCTACTCGGAGGAGCTGATAGAGAAGGCGGAGGAACTCGGCCTCGTCGTTTCGTTCTACGACCGCAGGGAGGAGCCCGAGGAGGTGAAAAGGTCAGAGAGAGGGACGATGGAGTGGGGCATCGAGACCGCCGTAAAGAGGGCTGGAAAAAGGCCCGACGTGGTTTACCACCTCGGCGACTGGGGAAAGGAGCCGATGGTTCTGGTCTTTGGGCGGGACGCGGGGGAGGTCGTGGAGAGGGTGCGGAAGCTCTTGGGCTAACGTTTTAACTCCTTTTTCCTATTTATCCCGGTGGTCCCATGCTCATAAGGGGAAGGGTCGTCGGTAACGAAATCCCGCGCTTCAAGCACCGCTGGTTCGGAATCCTCGAAGTCGAAGCCGAGGGGGAGAAATACCGCCTCTACATGACGGGCAACGTCGCCCAGTGGTTTTTGACTGGCGATGAGGTGGAAATTGAAATCCTCAACAAACCGAATGAGAAGGACGGCGTTAAGGTTCTCGACTTCGACGGTTATAAGCTGTGGAAGTTCTACGAGGGCGACAGGATTCCTGTGTGGCCCCTCTTTGAGAAAACCGTTGAGGCCAAGCGCTACTCACCTTTGACAGGGGAGCTCCTCTACACCTACAAAATCCGCGCCCGCGAGGCGAAATACGAGAGCGACTTCGAGGCGATAGCCGAGCTGGAGCAGTACCACTACGCGAGCCAGAAGGAGAAAGTAGCCCTCTGGCGCTGTGAGAACGGCCACATCTTCGAGGCCAACACCAGGCAGAGGTGCCCAATCTGCGGGGCTGAAAGCCACATACTCGAGATAAAGGGCTCAACTCCAGCGTCGCGCTTCCTCATCTTCGAGCTCGTCGAGAGGGAAGAATACGAGCCGAGGATTCTCAGCTACGTCCGCGTTGACCCGCCGATACCGCTCATGCACCGCCGCTTGCCGAATGGCGAAATCGAGAAGAACATCCGCGAAAAGGTCTTTCCGGAGGAGTGGTTCCACCCCGCCTTCTGGCCGGAGCGCATAATGAAGGAACTCTACGAGGAACTGAAGAGGAAGTACGGGAAGAGGAGAATAGCTCGTTCCTACCTCTGGGAGCAGGCCAAGTGGAAAGCTTTAGCAGAGACCAACACGGCGGGCGCGAGGATTGCGAGGGTTGTGGTCCACCCCGACTACCGCTCCGACGGGCTGGGACAGTTAAGCGTCAAGTCTGCCCTCGAGTGGATAGCCGAGCGCAGGATTCCCGAGATGAGGAAGAGGAAGCACATAGTCGAGACCATAGCCCAGATGGCCCGCTACAACCCGTTCTTCGAGAAGGTCGGCTTCAAGTTCCTCTGGGAGACCGCGAGCGGAAGGCCCGTCCTCTTTTACCCGCTGACGGAAGAAGCTAAGGAGTACATCGAGCGCTTCCTTCGCGAAGACCCCTACGCGCCTCCTGAGGGTAAGCTCTGGAGGCCGAGCTACGGGAAGGTTGAGCCTTTAGCTGGGCCGATAATCTTCAAGAACGTAAGCAAGGTCTTCGAGAGCGAGCTTGACATCAAGGGCCTGCCAGAGGAGATCCAAGAACTGCTCAAGGCCTTTGGCGTTAGGCACCGCATTATTCAGAGGCCCGTTCTGAGGAATCTGAACTTCGAAATCCAGCCTGGAGAACTTATAGCCGTTGTCGGCGCGAGCGGGGCCGGAAAGACGACACTGTTGAGGCTCATCCTTGGAGCGGCCAACGGCTGGTGGGAGGAGCGCTTTAGACCAACGGAGGGTGAGATTAAGGTTCCTGACAACGCCAAGGTTTCAGTTATGATACCCGGTGAGTTCGAGCCGACCTTCGGGACGGAGAGCATCTTGGAGCACGTTTACAGGAAGATAGGCGACCTCAATGCAGCGGTCGAAATACTCAACAGGGCCGGCCTGAGCGACGCCGTCCTCTACAGGGCGAAGTACGGCGAGCTGAGCACGGGGCAGAAGGAGAGGGCGAGGATAGCTTCGCTTTTAGCGGAAAAGCCCAACCTGCTCCTCATTGACGAGTTCGCGGCACATCTCGATACGCTGACGGCGATGCGCGTCGCCAAGAAAGTTGCTGAGATAATCCGCGAGGCCGGCATAACTGCCCTGATAATCACCCACAGGCCAGAAGTGCTGAAGGCCCTCGACCCGGACAGGGTGCTCTTCGTGGGCTACGGAACGGCGAGGCTAAAGAACGCAAAGGACGTCGAAAAACGCTGAGCCGAGCCAGTGGAGGAGGAAGCTCGGGAGAAAGCTCTCTCCCTCCAAATCCATTTTTGCGAAGATGATTCCTGCCACCAAAGCGTAGGGCACCTCTATTCCGGGCTTCCCTATGTGGACGAGCGTGTAGGGGATGTCCTGGAGGATTATCGCCAGTGGCTCGTTCTTTCTGGCGAGCGGGAAGAGGAGAAATCCCCTGTAAAAGGCCTCGTGGGCGAGCATTATAAGTCCCATGCCGAGCTCCCCGAAGAGGAAGCTCCCCGGGCCCGAGTAGGGAAAGACCGGGTAGTAGTTCCTCATTGAGGGGACTGTCATCCCATAGAGGCTCAGCGGAATCGAGAGGGCGAAGAGCAGGAGGAACAGCTTGACGCCCTTGCGGTTCGGTGGTTTGAGCCCCAGCTCACTCAACCTGAAGCCGAGGGCCGTAGAGATTGCCAGGGGGATAAGGAGATAGGCAACGAGGACAATCAGAACGTGCCCCCAGAACGAGGCGGGGATTAACCAGGGGACGAAGCTCAGGGGAAAGAGGAGGGCGTAGAAAAGCAAAGCTCTGTCCATTTCTCACACCATGAAGCTTATCTGGACCGTGTTGGCGTAGCGCCTGACCTCGATTCCGCGGTTTGTGAAGGCTATTCCTATCTCAAGGGGCCTCTTGGGATTTGCCCTCCTGATGACGCGGATTCCGACCTCGTCGCCGATTCTGTCCTTGTTGAGCCTGTTGATGTGGTCGTAGAGCAGTCTGAGGAAGTTCCGGTAGTCCTGCATCTCCTCTAAGAATTCCCTCTGCTCCGGGTTTAGCCGGGGGTATAGGTAGCGGTGGAAGAACCAGTCGAAGGAGCTGTAGGTCTCTGAGGCGTGGGCGAAAAGGAGCTTGTAAAAGTCTATGTTCTTGTTGCCGAAGGCCGAGTCCATGTACTCGATGGCCTTGCCGAGGTAGTTCGCGGCCTCGCTGAGCTTCATCCTTATGAGCCTGACCTCAAGGTCGTTGCCCCTGAGGAGGAGCTGGATGTACCTTCCCCCACTATAGTCCATGTAAATCGTGTTGTAGAACAGCACGAGCCTCGACGGGCGAACCGGCATGTACTGGGCAAGCCTCCTTATGATGTCCGAGAGCCGGTTAAGCCCGCGCGGGTCCCCGATTAGGAGGGCCTCCATTCCGTAGAGGTTTTCCTGGATGACCACATCGTTGTCGAGCCAGAACTCCACTTCCCTTCTCCAGCCCGGCATGTTGTAGCGGTTCAGGATTCTGAGGTCGAGTATCGAAACGGGAACCTCCTTCTGAACCCTGCCAAAGCGCTTCTTGAAGATGACGACGGGATGATAACCGCTCGAGGGGTTGAGGTACGACACTGGAATCTCCATAACGCGCCTGAGGGCTAAAAGGGCGTCCTTAATCTTGGGTATGTCATCCTGGGTGAACCTGCTTCCCAAGTCCTGGAGGAGAATTTCAAAGCGACTCGCCATGCGCACCCCCTAAGAAAAAAGATGATGGTTGGGGGTTAAAAACTTCACTCAGACTTCTCTTCCTTCTCCTCAACGGCCTTGGTCTTCTTCTTGCTGGTGGTCTTCTTGGTGGTCGTCCTCCGGGTCTTCCTGCCCTTGGTGCTCTTCTTGGTTCTCTTCTTGGGCTTCTCCTCTTTCTCCTCGACCTTCTCGGCTTCTTCCTTTGGCTCCTCACCCTCTTCCCTCTCCTCGGTAGGCTTCTCTTCCTGAGTGGTCTCGGTGGTCTCCTCGGTGGTTTCAGTAGTCTCAGCAGGCTCGACCTCTTCGGTCTTCTCCCCCTCTTCAACCTTTTCCTCAATGACCTCTTCCTCGGCTTCTGCATCCTCCGGAGGCTTGAGAAGCTCCTCCACGTTCGGCTTGAAGGTTATCTCCTCGTAGCCAAGGAACTTGAGGTCGCTCTCGAGGAGTATCTCACCGAGGGCGAGGGTTCCCCTGTCAACCTCGTCCTTGACAGGGGTGAAGTCAACGACGACGTCCTTTTCGCCAACCTCGATGATGACCTTGTTGGCGTCAACCCTCGGAAGGCGGAGCTCAATCATGGCCTTGACCTTCTCTATGGGGTCCTCGACCTTCTCGACTATCTCAACTTCGTAGATGAGGTGCTTGCCTGCGTAGGGGTGGTTGAAATCAACCCTAACGCGACCTCCGCTGACGGTGAGGACCCTTCCTTTGAGCTTGCGTCCGTTTTCGGTCTCAATCTCAATCGGCATTCCGGAGAACGGGATTATGCCCTGCCTCCTGAACTGGCCAAGGGTGAAGGTCTTGATAAGCTTCCTGTCGCGCCTTCCAAAGCCCTTCTCGGGCGGAACCTCAATCTCGTACTTCTTACCGACCTCAAGGCCCTCCAGGGCCTCATCAAGGCCCCTGAGGACGTGGCCGGCACCGACCGCTATCGGGACCGGACCGTAAACGCCGTTCTCCTTGTAAATGCCAGCCTGCTTGGCTATCTCTTCATCGGTGGTGTCGAAAATCTCGCCGGTTTCCTTAATCCTTCCGGTGTAGCGGAGCTTTATGACGTCTCCCTTCTCAACCTTGACCATCTTTACAACCCCCTTTTTCAGGCTCTAACCGGAGTTGTGGAGTTGGTTTTTAAGCTTTCCCGCAACGATAAGCTAATAAAAAGGCCCTCCCAAAAGGCCCCGGTGGTGGGGATGGCGATTAGGATATACAACACCCTTACGAGGCAGAAAGAGGAGTTCAAGCCCCTTCGCGAAGGCGAGGTTAGAATGTACGTCTGCGGCCCGACGGTTTACGATTACCCCCACCTCGGCCACGCGAGAACTTACATCGCCTTCGACGTCATAAGGCGCTACCTTGAGCACAAGGGCTACACGGTTCTCATGGTGATGAACTTCACGGACATAGACGATAAAATCATCAAGCGCGCCAACGAGACAGGGGAAGACCCAAAGGAGCTCGCGGAGCGCTTTTTGAGGATTTTCCTTGAGGACATGAAGGCCCTGAAGGTCAAGCCGGCCGACGTCTACCCGCGCGTCACCGAGCACATGGACGACATCATTAACTTCGTGAAAAAGCTCCAGGAAAAGGGCTACGCCTACGAAGGTAGCGACGGCGTTTACTTCGAGGTCAGGAAGTTCAGGGACTACGGAAAGCTGAGCAAGATAAAGCTCGAGGACCTCGTGAAGGGCGCGCGCGTCGAGCCAGGCGAGGGGAAGAGGAACCCCGAAGATTTTGCCCTCTGGAAGAAGGCCAAACCAGGAGAGCCGAAGTGGGAAAGCCCCTGGGGAGAGGGAAGACCCGGCTGGCACATAGAGTGCTCCACGATGAGCAGTAAGTACCTCGGCGAGAGCTTCGACATCCACGGCGGGGGCAACGACCTAATCTTCCCGCACCACGAGAACGAGATAGCCCAGAGCGAGGCCTGCTTCGGCCACGAGTGGGTCCACTACTGGATGCACACCGGCTTCCTGATGGTGAACGGCGAGAAGATGAGCAAAAGCTTGGGCAACTTCGTGACCGTTAGAGAGCTCCTCAAGCGCTACAATCCAGAGGTTATAAGGCTCTTCGTCCTCCAGAGGCACTACCGCTCGCCTCTCGACTACAGCGAGGAGGGCATTGAGCACGCCAAGAACAACCTTGAGAGGCTCTACAACACGCTTGAGAACATCCGCGTTGCGATGAAGCGGGCTGAAATATCCTTCCGCTGGGACGAGCCCGAGTTCAGGGCCTACGAGGCCATAAGGGACGCAAGGAGGAAGTTCTACGAAGCGATGGACGACGACTTCAACACGGCCGAGGCTTTAAAGGCGGTCTTCGAGGTCAGCAACGTGGTCAACCGCTACCTCACCGAGGTTGAAAAGCCGAAGGAGAGCATTCTAAGGAAGGCCTGGGAGTTCTTCAAGGACGTTGGCGAGGTCTTTGGCCTGTTCGAGGACTATTTTAAGGAGCAGAAGGCCGGAAACGAGGAGGAACTCATAAACCTGCTCGTTGAAGTCCGCGCCCAGCTCAGGAAGGAGAAGAAGTTCGATTTGGCCGACAAAATCAGGGAAGAGCTGAGAAAGCTCGGAATCCAGCTGGAGGACACACCGCAGGGAACGGTCTGGAAAAGGGTTAAGGTCTGAGGTTTCCTTTTCCTTGTTCTTATTGTAGCGTTTAACTTGATACTGCAAGCGGGGAATTCAAACTTATTTCAATTCTCTTCGAGTCTTATTGCAACTTATACCCACCCAGCTTATTCTTATCGGGTGATGCTACTTTCAATTCTCTTAGAGTCTTATTGCAACACACCATCGTCGGCTTGAACTACACGAAAGAACTATCTTTCAATTCTCTTAGAGTCTTATTGCAACGAAATCATCGAGGCAGAGAATGATGATGACTTAAAACTTTCAATTCTCTTCTCTTAGAGTCTTATTGCAACCCCCCAAGATACCACAACCTCATTCCATTCTCCCCTTTCAATTCTCTTAGAGTCTTATTGCAACGATTTACGACGACGAAGCGGCCTTTATCTTTAAACACCCTTTCAATTCTCTTCGAGTCTTATTGCAACGATATGGGTTACTTGCTCTCAAAGAAGATGTTTCCGACTTTCAATTCTCTTCGAGTCTTATTGCAACATCCATGTCGTCGAGGAGGTCCTCAACAGCCCTAACACTTTCAATTCTCTTCGAGTCTTATTGCAACTCGTACTGATTCCGGAAGCTCGGCCTTCTCGCCCAGCCCACTTTCAATTCTCTTCGAGTCTTATTGCAACCTTCATCTCTCAGCCGCAACAGTTGAGGAGGTGATACTTTCAATTCTCTTCGAGTCTTATTGCAACACCTTAGAGACTTCCACTCCCGAAATACCCACTTTCGCTTTCAATTCTCTTCGAGTCTTATTGCAACACCGATGATCCAATCCGAGTTACCAAAGATGCCTTTCCTTTCAATTCTCTTCGAGTCTTATTGCAACCAATATCGGAAGCCCAAGCCAGATGATGAGGCCCCACTTTCAATTCTCTTCGAGTCTTATTGCAACCACGATTCCAGGCCTCCTGGTGTGGGCTTCAGTCTATCTTTCAATTCTCTTCGAGTCTTATTGCAACTAGGAGGGATGGCGAAATGAGAATAGGGAAGAAGAACTTTCAATTCTCTTCGAGTCTTATTGCAACGGGAGAGCCTCTTAACGTGGCATGGTCTCAGGCCTGCTTTCAATTCTCTTCGAGTCTTATTGCAACCCACAGGGGTTTACTTCCTTTCCATCTTTATCCTCCTTTCAATTCTCTTCGAGTCTTATTGCAACCCGCCGTTCTCGAAGGTTGAGCTGGAGGGCTACTAACTTTCAATTCTCTTCGAGTCTTATTGCAACAGGGCGCGAAACTCGCCCTTTCGTCCAGTGGAGAAATAAGAACGCCGGAATATTTAAGCCTTTCTGGAAACCTGCGTTTACCACGGCTCGGTCGTGCTGACCGTCACGTTGTCCCTCGCGGGGATTGGGGTATCGTTCTCATGCCTGACACGGGGGCACCGGTGGGATTTCCAGACTCATGAGAGTGCTTTGATACAAGTTTTGAAGCAGTTTTGGTTTTGTCTGGCGGAATGAGTGGACCCCATTAGGGTTCCAATGGAAAGCTCTTCGCTCGTATCTAATCTATTCACTTCGAAAAAATTCTGTAACATTTTAACTAAAATTCTGAAACATTATGTTGCATTTTGAGATTTGCAAAATCCGATTTCCAACAGCTTCTTCCGCCCGCTCGTTTTGAATTTTCCACTATGACGGGGCCCTTCGATGCTCTGTCCGCTCTCATCCTGATAATACCAGCGGAAACGACACCAGCTGGTTTTATATCAGACTATACATATTTAGCCTATAACTTAATAACCCACCGTAATGCTTAAAACCCGCAGGCCTTATAAGCGCCAGAAACAACGGCCAACGGTGGTTGAAATGGTGCGCTACATGGTGACCTCGGCACTCCCTTACGCGAACGGGCCGATTCACGCGGGCCACCTGGCGGGAGCGTATCTGCCGGCCGATATATTCGTTCGCTACCTGAGGCTCAAGGGCGAAGAAGTGCTCTTCATCTGCGGAACCGACGAGCACGGCACGCCGATAACCTTCCGCGCGCTCAAGGAAGGCAGGAGCCCGAGGGAAATCGTTGACGAGTTCCACGAGCACATAAAGACGACCTTCGAGAGGGCTAAGATAAGCTTCGATTACTTCGGAAGGACGGAGTTGCCCGTTCACTACCGCGTGAGCCAGGAGTTCTTCTTAAAGGCCCTGGAAAACGGCCACCTCGTTAAGAAGGTCACCAAGCAGGCCTACTGCGAGCACGACAAGATGTTCCTGCCCGATAGGTACGTCATCGGAACCTGCCCTTATTGCGGTGCCGAAAACCAGCGTGGCGACCAGTGTGAGGTCTGCGGAAGGCCGTTAACGCCGGAAATCCTCATCAACCCGCGCTGTAACATCTGTGGCAACCCGATAACCTTCAAGGATTCAGCTCACTACTACATCAAAATGCAGGACTTCGAGGAGAAGCTCAAGAAGTGGGTTGAGAGCAGGCCCTGGAAGCCCAACGTCAAGAACACCGTCCTCGGCTGGATTAACGAGGGGCTGGAGGAGAGGGCCATCACACGCGACCTCGACTGGGGAATTCCAGTCCCTCTGGACGACGAAGACGTCAAGGGCAAGGTGCTCTACGTCTGGTTTGAGGCACCAATAGGATACATCTCCATAACAATCGAGGCCCTCAAGAGGGCTGGAAAGGAGAAGGAGTGGAAGAAGTTCTGGCTTAACCTCGACGGCGAGACCAGAGTAATACACTTCATCGGCAAGGACAACATACCCTTCCACGCGATATTTTGGCCCGCCTTCCTGATGGCCTACGGCAAGTATAAGGACGAGGAAGTCGAAGCCGAGTGGAATCTCCCATACGACATTCCCGCCAACGAGTACCTCAACCTCGAGGGCAAAAAGTTCTCAACGAGCAGAAACTGGGCCATCTGGGTTCACGAGTTCCTCGACGCTTTTCCAGCAGACTACCTGCGCTACTACCTCACCGCGATAATGCCCGAAACTCGCGATAGCGACTTCAGCTTCGCCGACTTCAAGGTGAAGATAAACGAGGAGCTGGTGAACAACCTCGGAAACTTCGTGCACCGCGCTCTCACTTTCGTGAACCGCTACTTCGACGGAATCGTGCCTGAGAGGGGCGAGCTGAACGAGCTGGACAAACAGGCCTTCGAAGAGATTGAGAGGGCCTTCGAGGAGGTCGGCGAGCTCATAAGCCAGTACCGCTTCAAGGATGCCCTCAGAAGGGTCATGGAGCTGGCCATCTTCGGCAACCGCTACTTCGACCACCAGAGGCCCTGGAAGACGGCAAAGACCGACCGCGAGAGGACGGCCACAACGGTCAACGTCTCGCTCCAGATAGTTAAGGCCCTCGGAATCCTCCTTGAGCCGTTCCTGCCCGATGCCAGCGAGAAGATATGGCACCTGCTCAACCTCGAAGAGCTGAAGCGCTGGGAGTTCACCGAGATTCCCGCGGGACACCGCGTCAGGAAGGCAACGCCGATGTTCAGGAAGGTCACCGACGAGGACATAATCTACTTCATCGTCAACTACATAACCAGGGGCAACCCGGAGAGCGCCAGGCTACTCCTCGACAAGTACTACAAGAAGGATGACGTTGTGAAGGTGACCCTCGAAAAGTTCGGCGAAAAGCGCAGGGAAGAGGCGGTGGCAATCCTTAAGAGCATTTACGGGGATGAAATCGAGGCCAAGTCTGAGAAGGCCGAAAAGGCCTCCAAGAAGGAGAAGGTAAAGAAGGAAAAAGGTGGTGAAAGCATGGAGTACGTCAGCTTTGACGACTTCGCGAAGCTCGACCTCCGCGTTGGAAAGATAATCGAGGTCAAGGACCACCCGAACGCCGACAGGCTCTACGTGGTCAAGGTTGATTTGGGCGACGAGGTCAGACAGCTGGTGGCTGGCCTTAAGAAGTACTACAAGCCCGAAGAGCTCCTAAACAAGACCGTCGTCATCATAGCGAACCTTGAGCCCAAGAAGCTCAGGGGAGTAGAGAGCCAGGGAATGCTTCTGGCCGCTGATGACGGCGAGAACGTCGCCCTGCTCATGCCCGACAAGGAGGTAAAGCTCGGCGCGAGGATTAGGTGAGTCTCTTTTTCTTTTCTGCCTTTTGTTTGTGCTCTTTCACTCTTCAAACGGCATTGTGCTTCTGGAGGTCAACGACAAAAGTTATAGCGCGGGTATTACCTGGCCAACAACTTTTCATAAAAGCAGAAAGGGTTCCAGAGAAGCTGGCGTCGCTAAAACACCAGCTCCACCCAGTTCTCCTTTCCCCTCTTGTAAACCCGCACGAGTCCCTTCTCCTCAAGGCGCTTGAACATTCTCCATGCTGTCGTTTTGGGAATCCCGAGGGCTTTCCTGACGTCGGCCTGCTTGGCCTTTCCGCCCTGGTCATAGACGTAAAGGAGCGCATTGATTTCCTCGTCGGTGAGACCCATCGCTTCGAGCTTTTCTCTAAATTCTTCCCTTGAAAGGGGCAGGTTCCCAGGGTTTCTCCTCTTCTTAGTCCAGTATGCGACTGCTGGGATGCCAATAACCGCCAGGATGCCGAGCATTGGGAGCAATGGTAAACCTCCCCGGCTGGAGGGCGTTGATGTGGTCAGATTCTCGGGAGCGGTGCTCTTGGAGGTCGTCGCTGGGGAACTTAAAGTAGGCATGCTCGGAACTGTACTAACTGGAATTGAAGAAGTCGTTGATTGTGTATCCGAGCTTGATGCCCTCGTTGTCGTGGTCGATGTGGTTGATGTTGGGGATTGAGATGGTGTCGTGGTAACTGGGAGGGGTAAGATGTAGGAAACGCTCTGGTTTCCCGGAGGCATGGTTATTGTGTCGGAGGTTATCTTGAGGGGAACATCGCTTAAATCAACGACCATGGCCCCTGGGGGGAGCTTTATCGTAACGGGGTATGGGAAGACGTATGTCAGGTTCCAGAGTTCCCCCTCTTTTGAGGTCAGCGAGGCCGTAAAGTACGTGACAATAATTTTAGTCGTCGAATTAAGGACATAAACAGTGAGAACGCTCCCGTTCTTCTCGAAGAGGAGGGGATTTTCATTCTCATCGAACACAGAGAGCCCCGTGATGTCTTCACTCAGAAGTGGAATTTCAATGGCCACTGAATAGTTCGAGGGAGTCGCCGCTTCGATTACCTTGGCGTATCCGCTATCGTACACTTCAACTAAAACGGTTTCAACCGTTGCCTGTCCAAGGGCTATGGGAAGTGTAAGGAACAAAAGCACCAGTGCCAAGTAACCTTTCACGGTGTTCCCTCCGGCCACGTTATCTCTTGCCTCCCGAACCTTTTCTCGGGGCCTTCTTTGGTGGCGTATTTGGAACGCCTTCAACGGAACTTCCAGGGAACGATGGACGTCCTGGGATTGTGTGGGTAATTCCCCGTATTTTGCCCCTCCTCTCCAGTTCCACCAAGACCTTGGGGATTTCCCCGAGCAACCGAAGAACCTCTTCACTGTTTCCATTCTTGATTGCGTTCTCGAGCTCTGCCCTTAGGATTAGGAGTTCGGTTGCGTTAGCGCCCATTTCGATAAGCTCATCAATCCTGCGTAGCTGAGCCTGTCCCAGGAGCTTGGCTTTTGCCCTGACTGAGTTGTGAACCACCTTGTTGAGGGCCTTCTCGAGCTTCAGCCTCGACGTCCGAAGGAACGCCACCTTGTGAACTATGTCCTGAGTATCGTTCTCTTCAAGGGATTCTTTCAGTCCCTCGTAGACCCAGAGAGTTTGGTTGTACTCGGCTTCGAGTTCCCTCAGCTCCTCTCCGCTCAGCTCGCCCGATTCAATTAGCTTCCTGGCATATTCCAGAACGTTCCCAGCGATGGCCACTTCTGTTTCAGCGATTGAAATCCAGTCGGTTTTCTCCGCCAATTCCTCTCCCCCAACCTGACAGACCTTTATTGCCATACGGTAAAGGTGCATTGCCAGTATTGCCTCTTTAATTGTCTCGTTGTACTTTTCGGCCCTGTAGAGCTCCCAGGCCTTTTCACGAAGGGCGTCGGCCTGCTCGGAGGTGCAGTTAATGGAGTGAGTGTAGTTGGCGAGCCTGTCCAATGCAAGGAGCAGTCCGTTTGCTCGTGTTGAAGCGAAGACGGTCTCAGAGCTAACCCCTCCGACTGCCGGAACAAGTGAGACGAGCAGTATCCCGATAATCATGAACGCGATTCTCCTCACCATTATCACCGCTTTAGGTTACGGCTCATCCCTAATTAGGGAAGCGGTGGGACGAATGACTTAAAACGTTTCCGCAGGTTCCTTTCGATTTCAGGCGGATAGAATTGGGAATAAAGGGGATATAACATTTTCTCTAACGTCTTATCTCCACCCAGTTCTCTTTCCTCCCCCGGATGATTCTAACGAGCCCCCTCTCTTCGAGGCGCCTGAACATTCTCCATGCGGTGGTCTTCGGAATTCCGAGCGCGTCCCTTATCTCTGCCTGACTGGCCCGTCCGCCGTGCTCCAGCAGGTACTTCAGCGCGAGCTTTTCTTCCTCCCTCAGCTCGTCGCTTTCAAGGGCCCTCTCGATGACGTTCGCCCCGTCTTCTTCATCTTCACCATTTTGTCGTCTACTCCTCCACCACACGAACACTCCCAATGCAACGAGAACGGCCCCACTAAGGGCATAGAGAGGCCTTAAGTCGCTGTTCTCATTGCTTTCCTCTGAAGGAAAGCTCTGGTGGTCTTCGATGATGTAGGAGACGCTCTGATTTCCTGGGGGCATCGTTATAGCCGTTCCGTTTATCTGGAGCGGTATATCGCTCAAATCAACTATGATAGTGTCGTTGGGGAGAACGACGTCGAAGGGAACCTCTGTGGATACGTTAACTGTCCATACTATTCCACTCTTGGATGTCAGGTCTGGGGTGTAGTACGAGACCCTAACCAACTCGGCGTTTCCTTGATAAATGAAGAGGGTTCCGTTCTCAAGCCTGAAATCCAGGGGGTTCCCGTCTTCATCCTCAACGATGACGTTTTCGTAATGGTCCCCGAGAAGGGGAAGTTCAATCTGGGTGGAGTATTCCTCGGGCAGGAGCTCGTACTCTACCTTTACATAACCGTCGCTGTAAACAACCAAAACCAGCGATGAAACGGTGTAAGCACTAACCCCCTGCAGAAGAGTTAGGGCAACAATGAGTGTGACCGCAACCTCTCTGAGCCCCATTTGACCCCCTCCCTGTGAAAAAGAAAGGTCAGGAGTGGGCGAGTATGAAGTCTTCCACCCTGTGGAGCATGTCCAGTGCCACCGCAAAGTGGGCCTTGGCTTGGATGGGTTTTTTCGCCCTGAGGAGTTCAACACCAACCTTCAGCTCCTGAACCGCAACCCTTAGCTGAACCTCGGCCCTCGTAGTTTTGATGCCCCTCTTCTTGAGCTCCATCAGGGCCTTTCTGTCCTTTCCAATCCTGTCGTTCATCTCCCTGAGGAATGCGCGGACGTCCTTAAGCTTGCCATCGAGCTCCCTCTCGCGAACCTTTTTGAGTATGAACCTAACGGCCCTGTGGAACTCGGCTATGGTTTGCCTGTTGTCCTTCAGGACGGTGAGGGCGTCCTCCCACCTGCCATCATTGGCGAGAGTCGTGACTTCCTCGTAAACCTCTGAGAAGGCGTTGAGCCTCTCCTGGAGCTCCGTTACGTTGTAGCCTTTCTCCATGCCAATCTCTATTGCCTTCTGGGCCATCTCCATCTCCTTCTCTCCCTTAATCAGGAAGTCCCTGACGATTTTGTCGGCGTTTGCGTAGGCGAGCTGTTCGCGAACCTCTCTCAGTTCTTCGTCAAGGAGGGCTTTCTTCTCTCTGGCGATTTCATAGTCCTCTTTTGCCTTCTCGTAATCTCTGGCTTTGAGGTCACACATCACCTTTTCGTAGGCATCCTTTGTCTCCTTGTAGAGAATGGTCAGGTTGCTTACGTCTATCCCCTGGTTTTCCGCCAGTCTTATGGTCTTCTCGACGAACCTGAAGTACTCCATCATGCGCTCGGTCTCAAGCCTCATGCGTTCTCTTGCCGTTTTGACCTTGTCTCTGGTTTCCTTGAGGGCAGAGAGGGCAATCCTGTAGTGGTGCATGGCGGTGAGGCCATCCAGTATCGAATTATAATAGTCGCCAGCTTCGTATTCACTTACCGCCCTTTCCTTGTATTCCTCGGCGAGTTTGTAGTGGGTCAGTATCGTTGAGTTCTCAGGTAACTTGTCTTTTATTGGCCCTATCCTCTTTTCTGCGAACCCGCTGAGCCTCTGGAGCTGGCTAATCAGCTGGCCAGCTATGGCCTTTTCTCTGGAGCCGTCGTCCGTGGAGGGCCCGTACCCCTGGTCTGCGGTGGTGTTGCCCTCGGCCAGGGCCACTGGGACGGCACTTCCAATCAGCAACAGGACGAGGGCAAACGCCCCCAACTTCGCGCTCACCATCGAAATCACCGATTGGCACTACGGGTTTGACATATTTGAGGACTTCGCTGAAACGCGCGTTTCAAATCGTTCCTTTTTCCTCAAGCTCTCTGGCTAATAGTGCAACGGTCAAAATACCCTCTAAAATGCTTCCAAAGTTCGGAACCTCCCCGAACTGGGCGAAGAGCGTTCCGTAGCGCGGGTGCCATGCATCGACCTGCTTTCTGTCCTTGGCCGTTATGATGTAGATGACCCACTCCTTTTCCTCAAGCCACTCAACGAGCCTCCAGGCGTCGGCCATATCTTTAACCTCAAGGTCGAACTTCTCGCGAACCTTTTCCACGAGCTCCTCCATAGCTTCCACCGCTGGGACTTAATGCCGGAGTTAATAAACCTTCACAGGAGCATCTTGAGCGCGACCAGGATTAGAACTCCCGCAAAGGCCCTCCTGAGGGTTTTGGGGTGAACTCTGTGGGCCGTTAAGGCACCGAGCCTGCCCCCGATTATGAGCCCCGGGGCGAGGAGGAAGGCCATGTGTAAATCAACCTGTCCGAGGCGGTAGTGCTCGAAGGCTCCGGCCAAGGCCGTGAAAAAGAGGGCAAAGCTCGAGGTTCCAACGGCGTACCTCATAGGTATGCCCACGAAGGTGTGGAAGAGCGGAACGTTGAGAACGCCGCCGCTTATGCCCAAGAGCCCGCTCACAAGGCCCGAAAGGATTCCCACAACCGGAACGCGGGAGTAGTGAACCGCGCCCTCTTCGTCGTGAGGTCTGCATTTCTTCCTGGCCATTGTATAGGCGAGGTAAAGGAGAAGGAACGCGAAGACCAGCCTGAGCCCCCTCTCAGGGAGTCTGGATGAGAGGTAAGCACCAAGAACCGCGAAGGGGACGGAAAAAATCTCCTTCAGGAGAACGACGCGGTAGAGGACGGCACCCCTCCGAATGTGCGTTATTGAAGCAGAAAGAGAGCTGAGGACTATGCATGTTAAACTTGTGCCTATAGCGAGATGTATCGGCTCGCCGAGGAGGACGAGGGTCGGCACTATCAGGAAGCCACCCCCGACACCGAGGAGACCCGCTATAAATCCAATGCCGAGGCCGAGTACAAAATCAAGGAGGTACTGGAGCATGGGAAAAGGTTGAGGGGGTTTCTTAAAAACCTCACGGGATTCCAAAGCCGAGGCCCTTCAGAATCATCCTCAGGGCCAGGAGAAACATCACGATGGCGAAGGTCTTCTTTAGACTGCTCGCCTTCGTCCTCCTTGCTATCCCCGCCCCGAGCTGGGCCCCGATTATAAGGCCAGGAACGAGGAGGACGAGCCACTGCGTTTCCACGTTGCCCATCGCGTAGTGCTTGAGCGCTCCTGCTAAAGCAGTGAAAACAATCGCAAAGCTTGATGTGGCAACGGCGTAGTGTATTGGTAAGCCTAGGTAAGTCAGGAACGGCACGTTGATTATCCCACCACCAACGCCGAGCAGGCCACTCGCGATTCCCGCAAAGAATCCACCGACAGGAACGAGCTTGTAGTTCACCTTAACGTCCTCAAGCCTGACCTCGCTCGGTTCTGCGGTCTTCTTGCGGTATATCCTTACAGAAACGGCGATGAGTGCTAACCCGAAGATGACCTTTAGTTGTGAGGCGCTGATGAACGAGGTGAGCCATGCCCCTATGTAAGCGCCTATAACAGCCGTCGAGGCCAGCAGGAGGCCGACCCTGTAGTGTATCCTCTTCTGCCGTGAATAAGCTATCGCCGAGCTGAGGGAGGTAAAGACGACGGCCGCGCTTGAGGTTCCGACCGCGTGGTGCATCTCAATGCCGAGTAAATTGAGAACGGGTACCACCAAAAAGCCCCCTCCGAGGCCGAACAGTGCCGCGAGGATGCCGATGAAGATTCCAACCGCGAAGTAGGAGAGGTACTTCAGCATGCCATCACCACTCGAAGGCAACGGCCTCCACGAGCTTTATCAGGGCCTCAAAGTCCTCCTCCGTGAAGTCCTTTGGAAGGCCGATTCCCTCTCCGTCCCCGCGCTGGTATTTGATGCCGTTGCGCTCCGCTATCTTAACGACTTTCTCGGGAACATCCCCGATTACCGGCCCTTCCCCGGGCTTCCCATCCAGAATGCCGAGCCTGATGAGCGTTCCCTCGAAGTCGGGCTCGAAGCCGAAGGCGAAGAGGTTCCTCCCAGGGACGTCGTGGTCGGTTAAATCCGCTATCGCCTTTACCGCAACTTCCACCAGCGGCCACTCCTCAGGTTTCTCGATGACAAAGGCGAGCCTGTCGGAGAAGTCCCCTTCGTCGTCGCCGAACTCGAAGATTAACCCCTTCTCGGTTTCGATAACCTCGCCGTAGGGTTCGAGAAGGCCCTTCAGCCTTTCCCTCCACTCCATTCAAACCACCTCAGAGCATCTTTACCTCCTCGGGCGGACGAACCTTCAGGACTTCACGGTTAACGAGCGTCTCCGGAACCTCACCGCGCAGAACTGTTAGGAGGTTCCTAACCGCCTGAAAGCCCATGTCCTCCATCGCTTCCTTCGAGAGGCCCGCGTAGTGGGGCGTTAGGACAGTCTCCCACTCGTAGTCGAAAAGCTCGTGCTCCTGCACGGGTTCGTTCTCGAAGACGTCAGTAGCGTATCCCTTCAGCCTTCTTTCCTCGATGGCCTTTGTGAGGGCTTTCTCGTCCACCAGCGTTCCACGCCCGATGTTCACCAGGTACTTCCCCTCAAGGAGCTTCAGCCTCTCCTCGTTGATGATGTGGTACGTCTCCTTGGTCGCGGGGAGGGCTAAAATAACGATGTCGCTCTCCTTCAGAACCTCGTCGAGCGGGAGGTACTTCGCACCCACTTCATTCTCAATGTCTGGCTTCCGCGAGCGCGACCAGTAGAGTATCTCCGTGCCCATAGCCTTCATTCTCCGCGCTATGGCCTTTCCTATCGCGCCCATTCCGAGGATTCCGACTTTCTTGCCGTAGACCGTCTCAATCCCCTTGAAACCGCTCCAGACGGTGTTGTGTGACTCCCACTTTCCTGCCCTTAGGAACCTGTCCGCGTAGGGAATCTTTCTGAGGAGGTCTATGGTCAGGCCAACGGCGAACTCGGCAACGGCCTCGCTGAGGACTCCAGAGACCTTGGTAACGTAGATTCCTTTCTTGGTTGCGGTCTCAATATCAACGTGGTCGTAGCCCGCTGAATGACAGCTTATGACCTTCAGCCTCTCGGCCCTCTCAAGGACTTCCTTCGGGAGGGGATTTGTCGGGGAAATAATCACCCCATCGTATTTGCCGATGACCTCTTTAAGCTCCTCAACGCTCGGGTAGAGGATAACGTCAACGTCCGCCCATTTCTTGAGTTCCTCAAGGGGTTTGCTCTTCATCTTGAAGAGGACGGCCACCTTAGGCCTCATGCTATCACCTTAAGACCCATATCGAAACGAACCTAATAAGGTTTCTCCTGGCAAAGTGGCGAATACCACCTGAGAAAGCTTAAAAACTCCTTCCAGTTCTCCCTTTAGGTGGTGCAGATGGGGAAGGTAAAGCGTGAGAAGTGGAGCAACGAGTTCAGCGAGTGGTACAACGAGCTCTTGGAAACCGCTGGAATAATCGACAAGCGCTACCCCGTCAAGGGAATGAACGTCTGGCTTCCGTACGGGCTGAAAATCATGCGCAACATCGAGGCCTTCATAAGGGCCGAGATGGCCCGAACTGGCCACGAGGAGGTTCTGTTTCCAGCGCTCATTCCTGAGACCGAGTTCCAGAAGGAGGCCGAGCACATAAAGGGCTTCGAGGACGAGGTCTACTGGGTAACGCATGCGGGCCTCGACCCGCTCGACGTGAGGCTCATCCTCCGTCCAACGAGTGAGACTGCTATGTACTCGATGTTCTCCCTCTGGATTCGCTCCCACGCGGATTTGCCCTTCAAGGTCTACCAGATAGTCAACGTCTACCGCTACGAGACCAAGCACACGAGGCCCCTCATCCGCGTTAGGGAAATCAGCAGGTTCTTCGAGGCGCATACAGCTCACGTTGACTTCGAGGACGCCGAGAGGCAGATAAAGGAGGACCTCGAGATATTCGACCGCCTCGCAAAGTTCCTTGCTTTGCCCTACATCATCTCAAAGAGGCCCGATTGGGACAAGTTCCCCGGAGCTTTCTACTCACTGGGAGCGGAAATAATGATGCCCGACGGGAGGACGCTCCAGATTGGCACGATGCACAACTACAAGCAGAACTTCGCCAAGGCCTACAACATCCAGTACGAGACCGAGACGGGCGACCATGAGTACGTCCACCAGACGACCTTCGGAATGAGCGAAAGGCTTCTCGCGGCAGTTATAGCGGTTCACGGCGACGACAGCGGAATGGTTCTCCCGCCGACGATAGCGCCGATTCAGGTGGTCATAGTCCCCATTCCGAAGAAAGACGCTAATGTTGACGTCTTCGCCTACGCGAGGGAGATAGCGGAGGAGCTGAGGAAGGCTGGCTTCCGCGTCCACGTTGACGAGCGCGACATAAGGCCTGGAAGGAAGTACTACGACTGGGAGCTGAAGGGCGTTCCCCTGAGGATAGAGGTCGGCCCAAGGGACGTCGAGGGAAGGAAAGCCGTCCTCGCGAGGCGCGACACCTTCGAGAAGGTAACCGTGGAAAGAGATGCAATCGTCGAGGAAGTGAAGAAGACCCTCGACGCGATTCACGAGAACCTTTACAACCGCGCCAAGGAGTTCCTTGAGAGCCACATCAAGCGCGTTGACACGATTGAGGAAGCCAAGGCAGTCTTCGAGGACAGGCGTGGCATAGTCGAGATTCCCTGGTGCGGTGACGAGGAGTGCGGGCTTAAAATGGAAGAGGAGCTCGACGCAAAGATGCTCGGAACGCCCTACCCTGAGGAGAAAGCCAGGGAAGGCATCGAAGGCAAGAAGTGCCCGGTCTGCGGAAGGGAAGCGAAGTTCGTGGCGAGGTTCGCGAGGACCTACTGATTCTTTTTCCCTCCGCTACTCTTTTAAACAATTTACTGCAAAGTAAATTACTGGTGGGTAAATTGTCTCGCAGGTTCATAGATAGGGAGCGGGAAATTGGGCTCCTTGAGAAGAGACTTGAGAGCGAGAGTGCAGAGTTCGTGGTAATCTACGGAAGGAGAAGGGTCGGGAAGACTGCCCTAATAACCGAGTTTTTGAGGAGACACGGGGGTATATACCTCCTCGCGAGGGAAACGAGCGAGCTTGAGAACCTCAGGCGGTTCTCGGAGAGGATTGCCGCTTACTTCGGAGACGACGTCCTTCTCAAAAATCCATTCCGCAACTGGGATGCTCTATTTGAGTACCTCCATCAAAAAAGCAGGGAAGAAAGGTTAATCGTGGCAATAGACGAGTTCCCATACCTCGTCCTTTCAAACAAAAGCCTTCCATCTATTCTTCAGGACTACTGGGATACCAAGTTCTCAGAGGGAAAGCTTTACCTGATAATAAGCGGCTCAAGCGTTTCGATGATGGAGGGGCTTCTCGGATACAAGAGTCCGCTTTACGGCAGGAGAACCGGCCAGCTGAAGGTAAAGCCCCTCGACTTCTTCAGCGCGAGGGAATTCCTTCCTCATTTTTCAATGGAGGATTTCGTGAGGGCCTATTCAATTCTCGGCGGAACCCCCGCGTACCTTCTTGAGTTCGACGATGGGCTCAGCGTTGAGGAGAACCTCACCGAGAACTACTTCAGACAGGAGGGCCTCCTCTACGGCGACGCCGAGTTCGTCCTGAGGGAGGAGCTTGAGAGGCCGAGGCTCTACTTTGCCGTTCTCGAGGCGATTGCAAGGGGAAGAACGACCCTCGGCGAAATAATGAACGAGACAGGCCTCGAGAGGGGGACGGTCGGGAAGTACCTTTCGGTTCTGATGAACCTCGGAATCGTGAGGCGGGAAGTTCCGGTAACTGAGAGCAAAAAGAGCAGAAAGGGACGGTACTACATCGACGACCCCTACTTTTCGTTCTGGTTCCGATACGTCCACCCCAACGCCGATTTAATCGAGACCGGAAACGGCGACATGCTCACGAGGCTCGTCATGAAGGATTTGGATGAACACGTCGGAAGGATTTTTGAAGACGTTGCCAGACAGTTTCTGCTGAAAATTAGGGAGAAACTTCCTCTGAAACCGACGAGGGTTGGCAGGTGGTGGCGGAAGGGCGAGGAGATTGACCTCGTTGCGATAGACGAAGTTGAGAAGAAGGCCCTCCTGATAGAGGTTAAGTGGAGGCACCTGAGTGAGAGGGACGCCAGGAAGGTCTTTGAGGGGCTCGATAGGAAGTCAAAGCTCATCGGTCTGGACGGATGGGGGTTCCACTTCGGAATAATCGCCAGGAGAGTTGAATCCAAAGAAGAGTTAAGGGAGCTTGGCTTCGTGTGGGACCTTGATGATATGGAGGTGCTAAAATGATTCTCGGAGTCCACGACGGCCACGACGCCGGGGCGGTTCTGATAGACGGCGAGAGGATTTTCGCTGTCAACGAGGAGCGCCTAAACCGTGTCAAGAAATACAGGGGCTTTCCAGAGCTCAGCATCAAAACCGTTCTCGAAATGGCTGGGGCAAGCCCAGAGGACGTTGATGTAATAGCCGTTGCCGGGATTTTCAGGAAGCAGAAGAGACTTCTGGAGCTTGAGGAGAGGCTGAAGGCCATCTTTGGCCCGGAGTTCAAGAGGAAAGTACTCTTCGTCGAGCACCACTTAGCTCATTCCGCATCAGCTTACTACACCTCGGGCTGGCGCGAAGCTTTAGCTGTTAGCATCGACGCGGCTGGAGACGGCCTGAGCTCCTCGATTTACGTGGCGAGGGACGGCGAGATGGTCAGGATAGCTCAGAGCACCTACATTGACTCCCTCGGCGACTTCTACGCCTCGGTTACGGAGCTTCTGGGCTTCAAGCCAATGCGCCACGAGGGAAAGGTAATGAGCCTTGCCTCCTACGGACGGCCGACCTACGATTTGAGCGCTATAATCGAGCTCAACGGACTGACCTTTGAAAACCATCTCAAGGTCATCGGCGTCGAGGCGACCAAAAAGCTGGCCGAGTTCTTCGGTTATCCTCTCTCAAGGGCAAAGGAGATAGCGAACCAAATGAAGCGCGGGAAGCTCGACGGCGAGCTCCAGAGGACGGCCATCGAGATAGCGGCGAGCGCGCAGAGGCACCTTGAGAAGCTCCTCGAAGAGCTCGGCGTTAAGCTCCGCTCTAGGGGCCTTCCTTTAGCTTACGCAGGTGGTGTGGCCCAAAACGTCAAGGCCAACGCGGTTTTGAGAAAAATCTTCGGGGACGATAACCTGTGGGTCTTCCCCGCGATGGACGACGGGGGATTAGCGTTTGGCGCGGCAATCTTCGCCAAAGCCCAGTTCGAGAGGCTCGACGGAAAATGGAAGCCCTTCAAGCTTGAACACGTCTATCTCGGCCCGTCCTACGATAAGGCGTACATTGAGGAGTTTCTGAGGAAAGAGAGTCTCGAGTTTGAGGAGGTTGACGAAAAGTTCGTTGCCGACGTTCTGAGCGAGGGGAAGCTCGTCGGCTTCTTCCAGGGGGCGATGGAGTTCGGGCCGAGGGCTTTAGGCAACCGCTCGATTCTGGCCAATCCATCCGACGAGAGCGTCAAGGAGCGGCTTAATCTGGCGCTCAAAAGGGATGTCTTCCAGCCCTTCGCGCCCTCTTTGCTCTGGGAGAAGGCCGGGGAATACCTCGAAGACCTTGAAGGTCGGCCAAACGAGTTTATGACGATGAGCTACACCGCGAGCGAAGCATTTAGGGAAATCGCTCCAGCGGTCGTTCACGTGGATGGCACGACGAGGCCTCAGGCCGTGAGGAAAGAGGTAAATCCGAGCTACTACGAAGTCATTAAGGCCTTCGAGAGAAGAACCAGCATCGGGGCCGTTCTGAACACGAGCTTCAACATGCACGGCGAGCCGATAGTCTGCTCACCGGAGGACGCGCTGAGGACGTTTAGAAAAGCTGAACTGGACGTTCTGGTAGTTGAGGGGTTCGCGGTGTGGAAAAAAGAATGAAATCACTCGCTCGCTACCTCAATGAGCCTCCGCATGTGGATTTCAACGGTGTCAAAGACCTCCGCCTTGACGTCGCCAGGCTTGATTATGAGCGGAAGCTCGGTGCAGCCGAGGATTACGCCTTCAATTCCTTCCCTCTCTATGTAGCGATTGATTAGCTCGACCACCCAGTTCCTGCTGGCGAAGTTCTCAAACATGAGCTCCTCCTTGATAATCCTGTCGAGCCTCTCGATTTCCTCCTCACTTGGAGTGACCACGTCAAAGCCTGCCTCGCGGAGGGCGTTCTTGTAGAAGTCCGCGGTCATGGTTGTCTTCGTTCCGAGTAGGAGAACCTTTTTAACCCCCCTCTTTCCCATCTCCTCGATGAGAGCGTCTATTATGCTGACCATCGGGACGTTTACCGCTTTCTGGACGTCGGGAAAGACTATGTGGGGTGTATTCGCGGTCAGGGCCATTATCTCCGCCCCGGCCCGCTCAAGGGCCTTCGCCGCGTTTATGAGTATCTCCTTTCTCCCCTCCCAGCCGTTCGGGTTGTGGATAAACTCCTTGAAGTTTATCGAGTAGATTATCAGCTCTGGGTAAACGTAGGGCCCGAACTTTTCGCGGCTTATCTCAAGGTATTTCTTGTAGTAGTAGAGTGTTGATTCCGGGCTCGTTCCGCCGACGAGGCCTATCTTCCTCATAGCACTCACCGGATGTAGTGGGTCGGCCCCACTATCAACCTTTTGGTTAAGAACGAAAGGTTAGTGAAGGAAAAAGTTTACAAAAACGTAGAAAACGGGCGAGAACCCGAAAATCATTCGTTCTTCAGGTGGACGTCGAGCTGTGGGAACGGAATCTCTATGCCCTCCCGGGTGTATAGCTCGTAGATTCCCCTCGTTAGGTCTCCTTTAACGGTTCCATAGTCCTCGGTCTTCGTCCAGGCCCTGAGCTGGAGGTTTATCGAGGAGTCCGCAAGGGCCGTTATGACGACGCTCGGTTCCGGCTCATTGAGAACCTTCGGGTGGCCCTTCATGAGGTCCATCGCGAGCTTTATCGCCCTGTCAAGGTCGGTTCCATATGCAACGCCAACATCAACGCTGACCCTTCTCGTGGGCATCCGCGTGTAGTTGGTTATGACGCTCCCCCAGACGAGCTTGTTGGGAATCGTTATGAGCGTGTTGTCGGGAGTTAAGAGCTCGGTTCCCATCAAACCGATGTCACGTACTTTGCCAGTTTTGCCAGCTATATCCACAACTTCCCCTATGTCAACAGGCCTCAGTGCGGCGAGCCACACTCCCGCGGCGAGGTTGGTCATCGTGTCCTGCAGGCCGAAGCCGAGGATTAGGCCCACCACAGCAGACAGGCCAAGGATTATGGGAGATATTGAGATTCCAACGGCCCCCAGGGCCACGATGAGGACTATCAGGTAGAGGCCAATGGCCAGAAACCTGCCGAGGAACTCGACGACCAGCGGCGGGAGCTTGGTCTTTCTGAGGGCACGTTTGAAGGCCCCAACGAGGGCTCTCGCAATGACGTAACCCACGATGAGAATTGCGAGGACAGAAATCAGCTGAAACGGCGTCACCCCAACGTAGGGGAGCGCCTGGTTTAGGTTCATCATACCAACGACCTCCATACGAAGTTTTATCAAGAAAGGTGGGAAAAAGGACTTAAAAAGATTCGGGTTAGATAAGGCGCTCGACCTCGTCCCAGAGCCTCTCGGCAAGCTCGCGCTTGTTCATCCTCGGCAGTCTCTTAACCTCATCGCGGGTGACGAGGAACACTTCGTTTTCCTCGCTTCCGAACGCTTTGAGGGTATTTGCAACGACGAGGTCGCTCCTCGCGCGCTCAATCTGCTTCCTGGCTTCCTCGATGAGCTTATCCTCGCTTGTCTCGGCCTTGAAGCCCACGAGGAATACGTCTGGCTGAAGCTCTTTAACGCGGTCTATTATTTTCGGCGTCGGCTCGAGTTCGAGGGTAAGGCCCTTTCCGCTCTTGATTTTTTTATCTGCCCTGTTCTTAACGCGGAAGTCGCTTACGGCGGCGGCTAAAACCACGACGTCGTATTTCCTGGCCTTCAGCTCGTTTTCTATCGCCTCCAGCATCTCCTCAACAGTTTCTACCTCAATCTGGTTCTCGACGAAGCTCGGGACGCTCCCCTTAGTCCTGATGAGTGTAACCTCCGCCCCCCTGAAGTCCGCCTCTTCGGCTATGGCAACTCCCATTCTGCCACTGCTCGCATTGGTGATGTAGCGAATCGGGTCTATGTACTCCCTCGTCGCGCCTGCCGTAACTAAAACGCGCTTCCCCTCGAGGCTCTTGGGGTGGAGCTTCCTGATGACGCGGTAGACTATCTCGTCTATCGAAGCGACCTTGGCTTTCCCCTCCTCGAAGCGGGGGCCGATAAACTCGACGCCCAGCTTTTTGAGCTTCTCGATGTTCTCAACGACTATTGGATGCTCGTACATCGTTGAGTGCATGGCAGGAGCTATCATAATCGGCGTGTGGGCGAAGGCGGTCGTTACAACGGTTGTGACGGGTGTGTCATCTATGCCACAGGCTATCTTGCCTATGGTGTTCGCCGTCGCGGGGCAGACGAGAATCAGGTCGGCCTTGTTCTCGTGGTCCCCAGCGAGCTCAACGTGCTCTATGAAGCCCGTAATCTCGGTCACGACAGGATTCCCGGTGGCGAACTCCATAGCGTAGGGGTGGATTATCTTCTGGGCGTTCTCGCTCATCACCGCGTAAACCTCAGCGCCGTGCCTTATGAGCTCTCTCGCGAGCTTGACGCACTCGACAGCGGCTATACTGCCCGGAATCGCGAGAACGATTTTCTTGCCAACGAGCTTCCGGCTTTTCGTGGCGTAAATCAGCTTGACGTGGTGAAGCATCGAGACCACCGAGAATAGTTGGAGAGAGAGGTTAAGAAACTTCTGACTTAACCAACGGCTCAGACGAGGACTATCTCTTTGTCGGGGGAGCTGGGCACGTTTGCCCTGAGCTGGATGAAGAGCCCACCATCAACGATTGAGCTCCTAACCTTCTCGGTTTCAAGGAGGTTGACCTTGCCGATTGTCAATTTAAGCACGGTGTCAACGAGTTCCTGAGGGGCATCGGAAGATGTGCCAACTATTATTGTATCCGGGTAAAATTTGCTGACGTTGTAGAGGAGCAGTATAACCACGGGATAAGAGCCCTCTGAAACGTCCACTCTTAGGAGGAACGCCTCGTGGATTGCCCTGCCCGTTTCTCGCTCATCCACTATTGTGACTTCTACTGGCACGTCCACAGCGGAGGCCAGCCTCAGCAGGAACGTCTGTAGAGCGTTTCTTGATACCGTTGTTCGGACGACGACGCTCTGCGTATCCTCGCGGTAGTAGACCCACTGGAGCTTAGAGTCCTCCCTAAGTATGACGTCCATAACATTGTTGAGCCTTTTCACGGGGACCTCGAACTCCAGCGACATCATAGTTAATCCCCTCGCTCGTGGAGCTAAGTGTAACTTTAGTTTGTGGGTGAGTCGTTTTGAGCCCTTATTAAGTTATTGGATGAAGTCCGAACTATTCCTCACGGACGGCATCTTCCTCAAATTTTTTGACCTCTTCCTTGGTTCCTACCCAGACCACGATGGTTGGCTCAACGGTTATCATGCCGTCTTTAATCATGGGCTTGATTTCGCATATCGCCTTCTCTATCTTGAAGCCCCTGTCAACCACCTCAATCACGATTGGCAAATCCGTTGAAAGCCTCATGACGTCGCTTGAGTGAATCCTGCTCTTCTTTC
>NZ_JAMOQU010000102.1 GCF_027063845.1 Thermococcus sp. | reverse complement strand
ATTATCGCCGCTATGCTCGCTATCTCGTCCTCCATCTGTATGCTCACACCGTCAACGAGGGGCATGTACAGGGCCATCGCCTCGAATATCTCGCTGGCGGGCGTTATCGGGTAGCCTGCGTAGAACCTGCAACCAGCTAAGATAGCCGCCCTCGCTATGGCCTCGTCGCCCTGAATGAAGTCGGACTTGCCGACCGGAAACGGGTACCTCATTTCAATCCCTCCTCATAACCGGCCCTGAAGGCCTTGATGTTTACCTCCTCAGTCCCCTTCGGGACGCGCCTCCTAATCGCTTCCTCGACGCTCTCCTTCTTCACAACATTGGTTTTCGCAACAAGGTAGCCGAGAGCGACCATGTTGACCGTCAGGGCGAGCCCGGTGGTCTCCTCGGCGATTCTGGTGAAGGACGCGCCGACGTAGTCCCTATCTGGCTTGACCAAATCGGTCTCAATTATCAGGAGCCCGTCCTCTTTCAGCGAGTCCTTGACGGTGTCGTAGCCGAGCTGGTGAAGAGCGACGAGGACGTCTGCCCTCGTGACCATTACGTCGTAAATCGGCTCCTTCGAGATTATGACGTCCGCTATTGAGTGGCCTCCCCTGCTCGCGGAGCTGTAGTCCTGGGTCTGAAGAACGTTCAAACCCTCAATCGCGGCGGCCTCGCCGAGTATTACCCCCGCGAGCACAACGCCCTGACCGCCGATTCCGGCGAGCCTAATCTGCATGTTTACACCCCCAGATACTCCTTCGTGAACTTCAAAAACTCCTCCGCGCCTTTCAAAACGTCCCGGGCGTCCCCCTCAGTGTACTCAACGAAAACGTCGTAGTCGGCCGTATGCCTCATGTTCAGGGCTTTTGAATACGCAGTGTAGAGCTTAGCAGGAAGCACCCCAGTCTTCACGAACTCCTTTCCGAGCTGGGCATGAACTCCCGCGTGGCTCTTGGGATTGACTCCCTTTGAGAGCAGAAGCGCCCTGGCGCAGTAGAACATCGAGTAGTATGCGCTTGAGATTGCGAAACCGTAGTAGCCCTTGGAGTAAAGCTCCCAGGAAGCTTTGAGTCTCTCCTCCGCCCTCCTGATGAGCGCTATGATTTCCTCGTTCATACCGCTATGCCCTCCCTTGCGGCGGTCTCGTAGAGGCTGTCCCTCCTCGTGTGAAGGACAATCATGACCGAAATCCCCAACTCAAGCGTTAGCTCGGCGCTGAGCTCTCCTGCCCTGTCCCAGTCCTCAGGCTCTATCTTATCGAGCACCACGAGGACGTCGAGGTCGCTCTCGGGTTTAGCGTCACCCCTCGCCCGGGAGCCGAAGATTATGACCTCCTCAACCCTGTCCCCAAAGACTTCCTTCACTTTCTTCCCAACGGTCTCAAACATCATCGCCACCCTTAAGCCCGAAGTGCTCCTGGACCTCGTCAATCAGCTTGTTGAGCTCCTCGGTGAACTCGGGCCTCTGCCTGTGGACGAACTCGCCAATGACGAACTTGCCCTCGAGCTCTTCAGGCTTCATCTTCCTGGCCTTCGCGAGCGGAACGCTGTTCTTCAGGAACCAGCGGAGCATTTCAGCGGGCTCTTTCATCCTGTTCCTCCTTCCGAACTGGACGGGACACTGCGAAATGACCTCGACGAGGGAGAAGCCCTTAACGGTTAGAGCCTTCTTGATGCTCTCTATGAGCTGGTAAACGTGGGCGGTGGTCCATCTCGCCACGTAGCTCGCTCCGGCCGCCGCGATGGTTTCAGAAATCTGGAGGGGGTGCTCGATGTTTCTGTATGGAGTTGTTGTTGTTTTTGCCCCGAAGGGCGTCGTCGGAGCGACCTGTCCGCCCGTCATTCCGTAGATGAAGTTGTTGACGAGAATAACCGTTATGTCGATGTTCCTCCTCGCGGCGTGGAGCAGGTGGTTTCCGCCGATGCTCGCCAAATCGCCGTCCCCGCTTATCACGACGACCTTCTTGTCCGGCAGACCGACCTTCACGCCGGTAGCGAAGGCTATCGCCCTTCCGTGCGTCGTGTGGAGGGTATCCGCCAGGAAGTAGGGCGAGGCTATCCAAGCGGAACAGCCTATTCCGCTCACGACCACCAAGTCTCTCGGGTCGAGCTTGAGCTGGTCAACAGCGTTGGCAAAAGCGTTCAGCACGGTTCCACCGCCACAGCCGGGACAGAGTGCCGTCGGAAGGGCCTCCTTGCGGAGGTACTTAACCATCGGGTATTTGGAATAAATCTCGGGCATCAGGCAACACCCCTTATCTCGCGCAGGATTTCCTCAACGGTTAGGGGAACGCCACCAATCTTGTTGACTCCCTTGAGCAGAACGTCGTCGTTCACGAAGCGCTGGACTTCAAGAATCATCTGGCCGAGGTTCATCTCGGGGACGAGTATGGCCCTAACGCGCTTTCCGAGCTCCCTCATTCTTTCTCCGGGGAACGGGTGAACCGTTTTCGGCACGAAGAGGCCGGCCTTTATTCCCGCCTCCCTCGCCTTCAGGACAGCTCCGAGGGCGGGCCTTGCCGTTACCCCCCAGCTGACGACGAGTATCTCTGCATCGTCTGTGAAGTGCTCTTCGTATTTCTCGTAAACTTCGCGGTTCTTCTCTATCTTCCTGTGAATTCTCCTCACGAGCCTGTCGTGAACCTCTGGCGTGTAAACATCTCTCAAACCGTTCTCCTTGTGGGTCGAGCCCGTCACGTGAGTGAAGTAGCCGTGTCCAAAGAGGGGCATCGGCGGGACGCCGTCTCCGTGCGGGTCGCCGAAGGGGAGCTTCGCTTCCTCCTCGTCCCGGGGAAGCTTGCGGTAGGTTATCTCCACCTCATCAACGTAGGGAATCTTGATGAGCTCTCTCGTGTGGGCGAGAACACCGTCGAAGAGGAACACCACCGGCGTTCTGAGCCTCTCGGCGATGTTGAATGCCCTGATGATTTCCCAGAAAGCATCCTGCCCGCTCGTTGGAGAGACGGCAACAATCGGGTGGTCGCCGTGCGTTCCCCACCTCGCCTGGAAGAAGTCACCCTGTGCTCCCTTCGTGGCCTGGCCTGTTGAAGGCCCGCTCCTCTGGACGTCAACTAGGACGAGCGGGGTCTCGGTCATCACGGCGTAGCCAAGGTTCTCTTGCATAAGCGAGAAGCCCGGGCCAGCCGTTGCGGTCATGACCTTGAAGCCCGTCCAAGATGCTCCAATCATGGCCGCTATACTGCCTATCTCGTCCTCCATCTGGAGGTAGTAGCCACCGAGCTTCGGAAGTTCGCGCGCCATCGTCTCCGCTATCTCGCTCGACGGGGTTATCG
>NZ_JAMOQU010000101.1 GCF_027063845.1 Thermococcus sp. | reverse complement strand
TCAGGCCAAAATATCCCGCTATTCCCCAGGGGAAGAATATAGCCACGACGAGGGAAGCCGCTATAAAGGTCTTGAGGGCCTTCGTCAGCTTGAGCAGTGCCAGATACCTCCCGCTGTACTCGACGAGCAGACCCTCAGCTATCTCCTCCTCCGCATCTGGTATGTTGAAGAACCCGACCTCCATCTCGCTTGCCAGCCACACGGAGAAGACGTAGAGGAGTATTACCGCCCCAACGAAGCTCATTGGAGTTCCTATCTCCCAGATGTTGTGCTGGTAAAAGACCCCCATGCTGAAGGGCTTGTCAACGCCCAGCTTTTCGAGGCGCCACATTATTGCAAAGATAGCAAGCATCATGGCTGGCTCCCTTGACACCAGTATGGCCGCTTCCCTCGCCGCTCCGATTTTCGCGTAGGGGTTGCCCGAGCTTATCGCTCCCACCACCTTGAAGAAGCATATCAGCGTGAGGAGGTAGATGAAGACTATGACGTCGCCCTTGCTGGCCAAAATCGGTGTGAAGCCCATCGGCGTGTAAGCCAGGAGCGCTATCGCCGTTGCCAGAGCTAAAACCGGCGCGGCCCTGAACATGTAGTTGGCGGTTTTGGGCACTATGGTTTCCTTGCTCGCCAGCTTGAGGAAGTCGTAGAAGGGCTGAACGATTGGCGGTCCGACGCGCCTCTGCATCCTCGCAACCAGTTTCCTGTCTATTCCCTCCCAGAGGAGCGAGGCGAGCGAAACGAAGCCGTAGAGCCCGAGCAGGCCCGCAATCGGGTAAACTATGCTCCCCATCACGTCCATGAGCATCACCTCGAACAGCCGAACCCTACAGGGGTTGGGTCTCCCTTTATTGCGGGATTAATCTCGCGCGTCTTCTTTATCGAGGCCTTCAGGAGGTCCTTCTCGGTCAGAACCCTCTTCTTTCCGTCTTCGACGACCGCAACCCTGTCCGTACAGCTCAGGCACGGGTCTATCGAGGCGACGGCAACGACGAAGTCGGCCACCTGGTCGCCCTTGACGCCCTCAGCTACTGCGAACAGGTTCGGGAACGTTGGTTCTCTCGGCTTCCAGCGGAGGGGCTTGTCGCTTCCCTTCTTTCCACGGACGTAGTGCACCAGCTCCCCCCTCGGCGCCTCATACCTGCCTATTCCCTCGCCGTCAACCAGAAGCCTGAGCTTGGCGAAGAGGACGTTGTCCTTTGGGAAGGCCTTTATCTTACCGTCGGGCATCTGGTCGAGGGCGTGCTCGATAAGCTCTAAACTCTGCCACAGCTCGCCTATCCTCACCGCCATCCTGTCGAATACATCGCCCCTCGGCCTTTCGCCCGTAACGTCCTGGGGCATGACCGGCTTTATTCCCAGGTCGGGATAAACTCCTAACTTCTCGCTCCAGCGCGCGTCGTCACGGATTCCGCTTCCCCTTCCCGTTGGGCCGACTGCGCCCTGCTCCATCGCGACGCGCCTGCTTATAACCGCGCAGTCCCTGAAACGCGCCTCTATCGTCGGGTCGTGGAGGAAAATATCTTCAATCTGCGGGAAGACCTCCTTGTAGTACTTTATCATGTCGAGGATTATCCTTCTCCTCTTCTCGTCTATGTCCCTCCTGACGCCTCCGATGGTCACCATCGAGTAGTTGACGCGGTTTCCTGCAACGGCCTCAAGCGTGTCCATGACCTTTTCACGGGCGAGCCAGGTGAGGTGCAGAACCGTGTCGTAGCCTATGTCGTGGGCTAAAACGCCGAGGTTGAGCAGGTGGCTGTGTATCCTCTCGAGCTCGCCGATGATTACGCGGATGTACTCTGCCCTCTCGGGAACCTCTATTCCAGCGGCCTCTTCCACCGCCCTCGTGTAGGTGTGGTTGTGGGAGAAACTGCATATCCCGCATATCCTTTCGGCTAGGTACATTATCTGGATGTAGTTCCTCCTCATGGCTATCCACTGGATTCCGCGCAGGTTGTAGCCGAGCTTCACATCTACGTCAACTATCCTCTCGCCGTCGAGGGTGAGTATGAACTTCTCGGGCTCCTCTAAGCCGGGATGAATCGGGCCGAAGGGTATCTTGACCCAGTACTCAACCTTTGTCATGCCCTCTTCCCTCCTTTCTTTATGAGGTAGGGGTGGCCCGCGTTGTGCACCATCTCCTCCGGAATGCCCTTATCGTCGAGGCGGAGAGGGTATATGCCTTCGGGGAAGTCGTCCGGTAAAAAGAGCCTCCTCCTGTCTGGGATGCCCTCGAAGACTATCCCGACCATCTCTGCCGCTTCCCTCTCGTACTGGGTCGCTATGGGGAAGACGTCGCTGATGTCTGGAATCACCGGGTCGTCCTTCGGCACGCGGACGTCAACTATGAGCGACACCGCGGGAGCGTCATCGTAGTGGATTGCGAGGTGGCTCAGAAAGCCCAGCTCCTCCCCCAAATCCTGCTCGATGCCTATCGAGTAGTGGGCCTCGCCGTCGAGCTCCTTTATGAACCTCATCAGGGCCTTGTAGTCCTCCCTCGGGATTCTGACCCAGACCCTCTCGCGCCCCCACTTGTTGACCCTGACCTCGACCTGGGCATTTGGAAAGTGCTCCGCTATTGTTTCAGCCACTTTTTGGGCCTTGGTGGGCTCTTTGACCTCGTTCGCCTCGTTAACGGGGTTATCATTCATGTTCCTCCCCTCCCGGGACTTCTCCTTTCAGGATTTTAGCCAGCTTTTCCAGTGCCAAAACAACCCCATGTAGTATCGCCTCCGGCCTCGGCGGACAGCCCGGGACGTAAACATCGACAGGAATCACGTTGCCCAGCGGCGCGTTGGTGAAGGGGCTCTCGTAGAAGACACCGCCACCTGTGGCACAGGCCCCGACGGCCATGACTATCTTCGGGTCAGGTGTCTGCTCGTAAACCAGTTTGACCCTCTCAAGGCTCTGGTTGGTTACGGGCCCGGTGACGAGGAGTATGTCGGCGTGCCTGGGACTTCCGACGAGCTTGACTCCAAAGCGCTCTGCATCGTACCTCGGTGTTAAAATGGCTATGATTTCGATGTCGCAACCGTTGCACGAGCCGGTGTTCACGTGGAAGACCCAGGGCGACCTCCCGATGTAGCGGCACAGCTGGGCGATTCTCTTTTCAAGCCTCTCGCGCTCCGATGAGTTTGAACCGTTGTTGGCGGGAACTGTTATCGCCATCCCATCTCACCCCCAGATGAGCAATACCATCATCACGAAGGCGGTCGTTATTATCAGGTAGCTCACGTAATCCGTGAGCAGGCCGGTGTGCTCCCCCCTGAGGGCCGTGAAGAAGCGCTTGAGTGCGTAGGTTAGTCCCCACATGACGTTCCTGCCGGTGTAGCTGCCCTCAAGGTGCTCGAAGCCCGGAATAACCTTCTCGGGGTCCTCACCGCTGATGAATATCTTCGTCCCTTCTCCGACTTCCCTTGTCCCCATTCCGCTCTTCTTCGCCCACTTGTCGAGGAGGTAAGCCAAGATGAGTCCGACGATGAAAACGAGGACGAAGTAGAGCGCATCCCAGTAGCCGAACATTTCACGCACCCCCTAAGACGGCGCTTATGTAGGCCAGCTGGTCCTCAAGGGCTTTAGCCGCTGGAAGCATGACCTTCTCGCTTATCTGCCAGGGGAAGAGCCCCATGATGACTATCGCGACCGCGAGGATTATTATCGGCCAGAGCATGCTCGCCTCAGGGTCTTTGGCCTTCATTACCCTCTCGCTGGGCCTTCCGAAGAACGTGTAGAGAACCCTGACGTATGCTGCCGTACAGAATGCCGTTCCGATTATCGCTATCGCACCGAGTATCGGGTTGAATATGGCCGAGCTCTCGTAGATGAGCCACTTGCTCGCGAAGCCGTTGAGGGGTGGCATTCCTATTATCGCGGCCGCCCCGATGAGGAAGGCGAAAGTGGTCTTTGGCATTGTCTTAGCTAAACCGCTCAGCTCGTTGAGGTCCCTCGTGCCGAGCTCGTGGATTACGACTCCTGCAATCAGGAAGAGAAGCGCCTTCATGAGTGCGTGGTTGAAGGTGTGGTAAATCGCTCCTGCAAGGGCCACCTCGCCAGTGTGGCTTCCGTAGGCCGCTAAGCCGATTCCGAGGCCGAGGAGGATGTAGCCTATCTGTCCCACTGAGGAGTAAGCTAAGAGTCTCTTCATGTCTGTCTGGATTACCGCCATCGCGTTGCCTATTATCAGAGTCAGGCAGGCGAAGATTATGATGGCCCAGCCGACGGTGTTCATGTTAATGTAGGGGTAGCCATATGCTCTCAGTGCTTTGTATGCCAGTGGGCTGTAGATGCTGAATAGAAGCCTCGCGAGCGCGTAGACCCCTCCAACTTTGATGACCAGTCCAGAGAGCATCGCGCTTATTGAGCTCGGCGCGGCTGGGTGGGCATCTGCCAGCCACATGTGAACTGGTGAAGCACCGCTCTTGAAGAGGAGCCCCGCGATGAATAGGGCCAGCGCGACCTTTGCAGTGACCGTCGGGTTCTGGGCGAGCTTAACCGCGAGATAGCTCATCGTCAGCGTCCCGTACTGGCCGTAGAGGAGCGCTATGCCGAGTAAAATGAACGAGCTCGCTATCGAGCCGACGAACATGTACTTTATGCCCGCCTCGATGCCCTCCCATGTGTCGTTTCTAAAGGCGACCAGCGCGTAGCTGGCTATGCTCATGATTTCGAGGAAGACGTAGAAGTTGAAGAGGTCGCCGGTTATCGCTATGCCCAGCATTCCGAGCTCAAGGACTATGATGAGGGTGTAGTACTTGTCCAAGCCGGTGTCGTGCTTCATGTAGCCGAGCGAGTAAACCACCGCGAGGAAGCTAACGAGGGCCACCATGAGCACCATAATCGCGCCGAAGAGGTCGACCTCCCAGACTATCCTTATCGGGAAGCTGACGCCCTGGCCGAGCGGGCTCTTGGCTCCGAGGGTGTAGACGATTATCCCCCTGTCCTCCCAGACAGAGTAGAAGAGCGCCGAGGCGACCGCCAAAGTAGCACCGCTGATTATTACGGCCCAGGCCTCCCTCGCCTTTCTGCCGATGAGGCTCACTATCGGCATCGAGAACGCTCCGAAGAGCGGGATGATTATGAGGTATGGGAGTATGGCTTCCCCGTTCATCCCCTCAACCTCCTTAAAGCTCTCACGTCAAGGGTTCCGTAGTGGCGGTAGGCGTTTATCGTCAGGGCCATTGCCAGCGAGAGGACGCAGACGCCGATGACTATGCTCGTGAGAACCAGGGCCTGCGGAAGTGGCCCGACCATCGGGCTCTTCAGGGTCTCGTAGCCGGTATAAATCGGTGCCGTCGGAACCTCGTTCAGCTCTATGCGGTAGCCGAGGCTGATTAGGAGCAAATGAATGCCAGAATCTATGATGTCGAGCGCTAAAATCAGCTTGATGAGGTTTCTTTTGGCTAAGAAGGCGTATATCCCGAGGACTATGAGAAGGAAGGCCGTTATGAATTGAAACTGAATCATGACTTCCACCTCCTGTACATGGCTATGGCAACGAGCGCGCTCACAAGGCCCGTGAAGACCTTAAGGCCGACGGCAAGGTTCATTATGGGCAGGAATCCGGCCGAGAGGAGCGTTCCGGGCTTTCCGTTGAATATCGGCCCGTTGTGCCAGAGCGTGTTGTAGAAGAACGCCGTGCCTATGCCGAGCATCGCCGCGCCGAGGAAGACGAGACCGCCGAGCCCTTCGAGGGCAGAGTAGAGGTGCTTGTTGTAGTGCTTCCTCATCTCGTTGAGGCCGAATGCCACGAGGAACAGTATTCCAGCCCCGGCTATCGTCGCTCCTCCCTGGAAGCCACCTCCCGGTGTCAGGTGACCGTGGGCCACTATGTAGGCTCCGAAGATGCCTATGAGCGGGATTATTGCCCTCGCTGAGGTCTTGACGATGAGCCCCATATCGGTGCCGCACCTCGGCCTCATTCCTCATCCCCCCTCCAGGGCCTCAGAAGGGCCACAGCTCCCGCTATCGCCGTGAAAAGGACGGTCGCCTCTCCAATCGTATCGTAGCCACGGTAGTCGAACACTATGTCCGTGACGATGTTGGTACCGCCGACTTCCTGAACGCCGTGCGTGATGTAGTAGTTGTCGGTGTAGCGGAGGTTCTTCCAGTCGTCCCCGCCCGGGCCGAACTTGAGGCCGTAGTTGGGATTGGCCACGTAGAGAAGCACCCCGAGGATGAAGAGCAGTGAGAGGTAAGCTATCGTCTTCTTCATCGTTCCACCTCCCATCTCTCGGTCTTGGCTATGCCGTAAACCACGAGGGCGGTAACGACACCAGCTCCCACAGCTGCCTCGGCTATCGCGACGTCAGGCGCGTGTAGCATGTAGAACTCGAGGCTGAGGAGCAGGCTCATCGCGGCCGACATAAGCGTTGCCGCGAGAAGGTCCCTGAAGCGAATCGTGAGGTAGGCAGTGATGAGAACACCGATGAGTATTATTGCCTGAATTGCCATGTCAAGGGTGAGGGCGTTCATTCCTTTCCACCCCCGAGCTTCTCCTCGTATGCATCGATGACAGCTTTAGCCGGCTTGTAACCGCTCAGGTGCGCGGCTTTCGCTATTGCGTGCGCTCCGACCGGGTTCGTGAGGAGGAGCGCTATCAGGGCCACGAAGCTGTGAAGGGTCATCTGGAGGTACTTCGCATCGCCCGTGACGTGGAGCTGGTAGAGGGCGTGAGCCGCAACCGCAAAAACGGCGAATATCGTTCCAAAGGTAGTGCACTTGGTCGCGCCGTGGAGTCTCGTGTAAACGTCCGGGAAGCGGTGGAGGGCTATGCTCCCGAGGAGGTTGAAGGTGATGTTTACCGCGAGGAAGGCGTAAATCAGGTAGTTGACCCAGCTCATTCCAATCCCCCCTGGAGGTACCTCGCGATTATGAGCGTCCCGATGTAGCTCAGGAGCGCGTAGACGATTGCAATGTCAATGTAAATCGTCCTGTCGTAGGCCGCTCCGAGGAGAACCATCGCCGCGACGACGAGCGTGTTGAGCGTATCAACTCCCACGACCCTGTCCGGAACGCTGGGGCCGAGAAGAATCCTGAGTATAGCCAGGAACGCCGCAAACGAGATTATCAGTGCCGAGTAAAAAAAGACCGGCTCAATCATTTCCCCAACCTCCTGGCCCACTTTTCGAAGGGTCCCGAAACGGGCTCCGAGCTCTCAGGCTTCTCCATTCCCTTCGGTATGTCAATCCAGTGGACGTAGAGGGCCTTTTCCTCTGGGCAAGCGTCTATGGTCAGCGTTCCGGGCGTGAGGGTTATCGAGTTGCCGAGTATCGTGTACTGTGCGTCCTCCTCGAGGTCAACGGGAACCCTGACGATTCCTGGCCTTATCCTCCCTGTTATGACGAGCCACGCAACGTGAAAGTTGGCCTTGACCATTCCCCAGAAGAGAACAGGGGCGTAGGCAATCCACTCGAGCCACCTTATCGGGTTCAGGAAGCGGGTCGACTTCTCCCCGACGATGTCTTTCGTCGCGTACCCGATTATTCCGGCGAATATAAGGCCCGCTATGAGCTCTTGGCTGCTCCAGAGTAGCCCGTTGGTTCCGGCCGTTAGAACGAGCCAGAGGATGTAGGCGAAGACGAAGGCGACTATGAAGGGCAAGCTACCACCTCCGGATTAACATTTTTGTTTACCCTCGATTTTGACTTCTCTTTCCCGCTTAAAACGGTTTTCCAAAGCTCAGTTTGTCAAAAAAAGGTAAGAAACGCCTCGTTGTAAACCAAAAGTTAAAGAAGGGCTCAGAGGCCGAGTTTGGTTTTTGCCGCGTACTCCAAGGCCTTCTGGATGTACACCTTGTAATCCACAGCCTGAGCCGCCGCAGGGTCAACGTAGTGACTGACCACATACGGAGCAACCAAGCCAACAACAACGCATGCCAAGGCAAGGACCAGGCAAACACCGCTCATGCTCCAGCATTCCCTGCCCTCAACCTCCTTCCTGGGCTTCCCGAGCCAAACCTCATAAAACACCCTCACATAAGCCACCAAGGCAGTCACTGAACTAACAACAAGCACCAAAGCCAGCACTGGATTCTCATCCAAGAACACGTCGAAGAGAAGTAACTTACTGAAGAACACGTTGAACGGTGGAACACCAACGAGACTCAGCGAAGCCACCGCCAAACTGAACGTCGCCACTGGCATCTTCCTGCCAAGCCCCGCCAAATCCTCCAAGTTCCTCGAGCCCGCGGCGTGAATGAAGACTCCAGCCGAGAGGAAGAGCAAAGCCTTGGCGATAGCATGATTCACCATGTGAAAGATTGCCGCGCTCAGGGCAAGCTGAGTGCCAATGCCTACGGCCATTACAAGGTAACCCATGTGCATTATTGTCGAGTAAGCAATCAGCCTCTTCACGTCCTTTTGGACAAGCATCATTAACGCCCCGAACAGGGCTGAAACCGCCCCAAGGAGCATTAGGACGACGCTGAGCGCGTGAACCACGCTGGACAGGCTGGAAGTTAAAGCTCCACCGTAAACCGTGTACAGGAACCTGACCAAAGCGTAAACGCCAACGTTAACCACCACTCCTGAAAGGATTGCCGAAATTGGACTCGGGGCCGCTGGATGAGCCTCCGGAAGCCAGAAGTGGTTTGGAAACACGGCAGCCTTAATCAGGAACGCCCAAGTGGCTAAAGCCAAAGCAACTCCAGAGGCAATGACAACATCCCCGTAAGGCTTCCCAACCACCGGGAAGCTCATCCCGTGAACCAACGCGCTTAAGTTTGCGAAGTTCAGCGTTCCAAAGCCGTAATAAAGGACTCCCAGGGCTATAAAGTACATCGTCGTCCCAACCGCGCCAATCAGCGCGTATTTTAATCCAGCAACTACTGAATCCCCCCTGTCCCTGTAGTACATGACTAAAGCGTAAGCCGCAATGCTCGTAACCTCAATCATGACGAAGAGGTTGAAGGCGTCACCCGTTAAGAGGACGCCGAGCAAGCCAGCCTCAAGCCCGAGGTAAAGCGTGTAATACCACTCCAGGCCGGCTTCGCCCTCAAGATAGCGGTAACTGTAGATTGCAATGAGGAACATTAGTGTGGCAGTTACCAGGGCTATTAAAGCGCTCATCTTGTCGGCCTCGTAGATTATGCCCACTGGAGCAGTCCAGCCGCCGAAAGTGTAAATCAATGGTTCTTTTGAAGAGTACGCCAGCTGGAAGAGTTTGACGGCGCTTAGGAGAGTCAAGCCCGTGCCTGTCAAAGCGTAAGCCTGCACAATCCTCCTGTCGCCCTTGACGAGGATTGAAGTTAGCGGTAATGCGAAGGCGAAGAGGATTGGGATTATTGGGGTTAAGCCAACCACGTTCATCCTCACCACCTCACTCGAATATCCTCTCCGCGTACTTCTCAAACTCCTCACAGATTTCTTTTTTGGCTTCTTCAGGCTCATCAGTAGTCACGTTAATCCAGTTCACGTACAGGTAATCCTCGTCCACGTCAACGACAACTGTCCCAGGAGTGTTCGTAATCGAGTTGGCGACGAGAGTCCTCGCGTACTCGCTCTTCACCTTCAATGGGACCTTCACTATGCCGGGTTCAATGTCACCAGTGATTATCCGCCTCATCACGTCCGCGTGCGCCTTGACTTCCGCGACAAGGAAGTACCAGAGGAAGTAAACCAAGCCCCAGGCCCATCTAACTGGATTGAGGGCTTTGGCATCGTTCTCCACGAGGAATCTTCCAACGAGGAGGCCGATGGCTACTCCAACTATTACGCCAGTAACCAAATCGTAGGGTGTGAGTGAGCCTGTGAAGATGATGTACGTGATGAAGGCGAGTAAGGCCGTTGCTACAACCCCCCTCATGCTTCCTCCCTCCTCAGTAACTCGGGGAGTGTTTTCCCGACTTCTCTAACGTCCAGCGTCCCGTAAATCCTGTAAATTTGAATTACCGCGAAGGCAATGAGAATGTTGACCGCCATGCCAATGACTACCGCCGTTATGACTAACGCTTGGGGAAGCGGGTCAACGGCCGTTTTGACGAACTCGCCGAGGGCCCTCTTTGAGAGTTCGGGCAAGATTGGTGGCTTCACGGGGTAGATTACTCTATAACCGAGGAGGACTACGAGAACGTTTGCCGTATCCCCGAAGATTGTCAATGCAATGAGCTTTTTCACGAGGTTTGGTTTCGCGACAATCCCGTAAACGCTTATGATGAGCGTCGCGAGGAGTGAGACTATCGTAATGCTCCATAGGAGTGATATCATCTCCTCACCCCCAGGAATTTCTTGAACTTCTCCTCTGGAATGCTGAGAAGCAGGAAGACTGCCGTGAAGCCCGCTCCTACCGCGAGGTACTCGAAGAGGTTGTACAGCACGAGTGAGCCTCCTAAGGGCACTCCGAGGGCTTCTCCTGGAAAGATTGGCTGGTTCTGCATGATATAACCGCTGACGAGGAGTGGTGTTAGGGCGGTGAGTGCTATTCCGAGTAAGCCAATGGAGCGGATTATTATTGCCCTCGTCTTGTCTAAACCGTTTTTCTCGAGGGCGTATTTGGTGTAGGCGGCTATTACGAGGAGGGGTGCTACCGCCAAGGCCGAACCGCCCTGGAAGCCGCCGCCGGGCGTTAATTGCCCGTGAAGGGCTATTGAGGCTGAGACCGCTAAAATCATTGCAACCGTGAGTTTTGTGACCACTACGACAGGCTCTGGAAGCTGTGGTTTTGGCTCGCCTTGTTTTGCTTCTTCGCTTTGCTCTCTGTTCAGTCTGAAGATGGTGAGGCTTCCGATTATTGCGAGGAAGAAGACGGCCGTTTCGAACAGCGTGTCAACGCCACGGTAGTCCCAGAGGATTGAGGTTACTACCTCCGGGCTTTTTGCTGAGTGTTCTCCGAAGTAGCTGTTTTCGAGGTAGTACTCTCCGAGCGGGTGGAGGTTTTCGGGTGGGATAATGTTCTGGGCGAGGTAAATTGCCACTCCGAGTGTGATGATGAGGATTGTAAGCAGGCCGGTTAAGCGTTTCATTTACATCACCTCGTATCGTTCGGTTTTCCCGATGATGAAGATGAGGAGTGCCGAGTATATTCCCACTGCGATTGCGACGTATGCCAGAACGATGTCGGGCGCCATTAGGAGGTAGAATGCGATTGCATAGGCTATTGCCTGGACTGCGGAGTAGCCCACAGCCTTGAGAAGGTCTTTTTCCGTTATTGCTAAGTAGGAGGCGATTAATCCGATTAGTGCGGTTATTGCGAGGATTGTTAAGTGTAACTCAATCATTTTCTCGCCTCCTTTAGGTGGTCTATTTTGGGTTTCCACTCCACAGCGTTAGTTTTGTGGGCGGCGTATGCTAATGCTGTGGCTCCTGCTGGTGCGGCGAGGAGGGTGATTATCCCCGTGATGAGGCTGGCTCCTGCTATTGCGTGCTTGTGTGGTATGTTTGTGCCGAGTGCTAGTAGTGCTACTCCGAAGAGGGGGATTGCTGCTCCTCCTATTGTTCCGATTGTTGCCGCGTGTAGTCTGACGTAGAAGTTTGGGAATTTTAGAAGGCCGATTGCTCCAAAGAGGTCGCAGATTCCGCCGATGGTTACTAGGATTGCGCCGAGGAGGAAAAGTATGTTCACGCTCCCACCTCCTTTTTTGTGAGGTGGTTTGCGATGTAAACGTCGAGCAAGTAGGCCCAGAGTGCGAGGGTTATGGCTCCACTGATGAGATACACGCTTTTGAAGTAGATCGCGAGGATTGCCATGAATGCGGCTATGTCGAAGCTCATGCAGTCTACTGCGAGGATTATGTCTGGTATTGTTGGGCCTTTGATGGCTCTGACCGTGTAGAGGAGGAAGGCCGTCACGTAGAGTGGGAGGATGATTTTCATGAGCATAACAACCTCAGACGACATCAGTCTCACCTCTCGAATTGTGAAAAAAGGAAAGGGCCGTCAGGCGGGCTTGGCAACCTTGGCAAGCGCAAAGGTGCCGACTATGTAGTAGATTGAAAGCACCACCGGGACGGCGTACATGGCACCGCTTCCCATGGCCTTGTCAAGGGCGATGCCTATTCCAGCGGGTATCAGCGTGGCCAGAATCCAGAACACTGCGAACACGACGAGGAAGTCAACGATTTCCTTGACGAGTCTCTCGGCCGTCAGCTCGGGGTGGCTGAGGTACCAGTAGTAGAACGCCACGAAGAGGAAGCCTCCAACCGCGTTGCCGAAGGTCACTGGGATTACGTTGTGGAAGAACTGGCTCCAGGTTATGGCGTAGTTGCTGGCTATTATGCCCGTCGGAATCGCCCACATGTTCGCTATCGCGTGCTCGAAGCCTATGGCAACGAAGGCGAATATCGGGAACCATATGGCCAGTATCTTGCCGGCCCCGTCCTGCACCCTGGCTGACTGCCAGATGGCGAGGTTGACGAGCCAGTTACATCCTATTCCAAGGAAGAACAGGGCCAGTATGTCCTTTGAGACCTTGCCGTGCGCTATTGCAACGACTGTGTTGCCGAAGAGGTTCGGGTCGCCGACGTGGCCGAAGAGTCCCGTGAGCGGAACCGCCATGAGCGCTAGGAATATAGAGCCTATGAAGTTTCCACCGTAGCTTCCGAACCAGTTGTAGAGGACGCACTTGAAGTCGGCGTAGCCCTTGACCTTGGCCGAGCTGAGGAACTGGACGTTGCCTGTCCAGAGGTCCGCTCCTCCAAGGACGACCGCTATGAGGCCGACCGGGAAGACCGCACCGAGCAGGACCTTGAAGAGCGCCTTGTTGAAGGTGTCACCCACTGCAAACGGCGGGTACTTGGCGATACAGCCGGCCACGACGGCCAGCAGGAAGCCGAAGGCTATGAAGGCACCCGCCATAAAGCCGGCGAAGAGCAGCCTTCCAGGGGTTGTCTTAAACTTCGGGGTGGCCTTCTTGGCTATGCCCTCAAAGGTCGTATCCACCCCGTACAGTATTTTCTCCTTTGCATCCACCATCTTTGCTCACCCCCTTTCCAATTTGAGCTTTTCATCGGGTTTCAGGCCGCTGAGGGCCCTCATCAGGACTTCCCTGTCCCTTCCGGGGAGTTTGAGCTTGAGGACCCCCGGAAGGTCATCTAAGGTAAGGTATGAACGTCCGAAGACCTTCCGTATCAGTTTGCACGTCTCCACCGACACCTCACCGACCTCCTCGTAGAGGGTGAAGTCGGCGTCAACGTGGTCCAGCATCGCCGTCAGCGGAGACCTGAAGCCCACGTACCTCGCCTTGAAGAGCTTCGGCACTCCCTTTCACCTCCCATCCGTACTTCTCCTTCAGCCTGAGGAACTCCCGTTTGAGAACCCTCATGGCGAGTGAAACCCTCGGGTCAGGGTTCTTCAGGCAGTAGCCCTGAATGAGTCCGTGTAGCTCCTCCGCGCTCTTGGCTTTCGCGACGAGCCCCATGAAGTCCTCGAGAACCTTCTCCCTGTCGAAGTAGCCAACGACGTACTTCAGCCTCTCCCTAAGGCTCAGGCGTATCCTCTCCTCGATTGGGTACTCGGGAAGCTCGAAGCCGACCTCTTCAGTGTAGTACTCCCCTTTAACCTGCTTCTCGACGAGTCCTAGAGCCAAGGCTACTCCATACAGTATTTCCTCGGGCCTCGGCGGACAGCCGGGGATGTAAACAACGGGGCCAACGTATTCTCCCTCGTCCCTCAAGTCCTGAACCAGCTCGAATATTCCGCCCCTCCTAGGATATTCTTGTCCCTCCCTGCCGCTCTCAGGACGTCTGTATATCGGATAGCCGTTGTAGAATATCCCCCCGCTGCATGCGCACGTTCCTATGGCCACTATTATCCTCGGCTTCGGGGGCATCGCCTTTATTGCCTCTTTGGCCGCGTAGTAGGCCTGCCTCGTGAGCGGGCCCGTTGCGGCCATCGCGTGGGCGTGCCTCGGTGAAGCGGCAAGCCTGACGCCAAGCCTTTCAGCGTCATAATACGGGGTCAGAATGTCGAAGAGCTCTATCTCGCACCCGTTGCAGGCTCCGGTGTCGAGGTGGAAAACATAAAGCGAGCGGAGCCTCATTCTACCACCTCCCTGCTCGCCTCTACGGCATCATCAACGGTGAGCTTCCTCCGGCAGTTCCTGCAGAGGATTGCGCGTTTTCTGATTTCATCCCCGTCAAAGAGCCCCTCTGGGAGTATCTGGAGGGCCTTTTCGAGGGCCCTCTCGGTGTAGTCCGTGTAGCTTCCGCAGTTGGGACACCTGTGGAGCCTTAGCTCAACGACCTCGACGTGGTCTTTCCTGTCAAGGGTTGCCACCTCGAAGTTCCTCGTCATCCTTATCGCTCCCGTCGGGCAGGCCTCGTCACAGCGGGCACAGCGTATGCACCTGCCAACGTCGAGGACGATTTTCCTCGTTCCTTTTTCGTAATCGTCTATCCTCAGCAGCGCATCGGCGGGACAGGCGTTAACGCAGGCGCCACAGCCTATGCAGAGCCTCGGGTTTATGTGCGGAACTCCCCTGTACTCGGGAGGGGCCTCAATCTTCACGAAGGGGTACTTCAGCGTGACGGCCATTTCAGACCCCCCTGCTGGCCTTTCTTGACAGTTCGGTGAGCTCTTTCTCCGTGAGAACCCTCACCTTACCGCTCCTCGCGTCAACGACCTGAACCCTCTCGGTACAGGAGTAGCACGGGTCCATGGAGGCTATTATCAGAACGGCATCGGCCACGCTGTTACCCCTCATAGCGTCTGGCAAAGCGGGGAAGTTATTGTATGTTGACGCCCTTATCCTCCAGCGGTAGAGCCTGTTACCCTCACCCGTCATGACGTAGTGGACGTCTTCTCCCCTCGGCGCCTCGGTGAAGCCTACCGCTTCCTGGTAAGGAGGTATCTCCTTCCACTCCGCGAGGATGTCCCCTCCCGGCATCTCGTCGAGGGCCTGCTCTATTATCCAGATGGACTCAAGAATCTCCTCCGCCCTTACTAAACATCTCGCCAGAACGTCTCCCTCCTTGTAAACCGGAACCTTGAAGTCGAGGTACTTGTAGGCCGCAAACGGGTGGTCCCTTCTCGCGTCGAGGTCCCTTCCCGAGCCCCTCGCCCAGGGCCCGACCGAGCTCCACCTCTTCGCGTCCTTGTAGGAGAGAACTCCAACGCCCTCACAGCGCTTCACGAAAGTTTTGGTTGATAGCGTCTGGTCGGCCCACTTCTGGAAGCCCTCCCTGAGCTCCCTGATGACCTTCTCGATCATGCTCCTCCTGTATTCGAGGAAGTCCCTTCTGACGCCACCGATGACGACCATTCCGTAGGTCTTCCTGTTCCCCGTGAGCCTCTCGGCCAGCCACATCACGTGCTCCCTCAGCCTGAACGCATCCATGAAGCCCTTGTCGAAGCCGACGTCGTGGCAGGCCAAACCGAGGTTGAGGAGGTGGCTGTGGAGCCTCTCTATCTCCGCCATGACTGTCCTGATGTACTCGGCCCTCTCGGGGACTTCCACACCCCCCGCCGCTTCAACAGCCTGAGCGTAGGCGAGGGCATGGGCCGTGCCGCAGATTCCGCATATTCTCTCGGCTATGAAGTTGACCTGGTCGTAGGTCAGCCTGTTCTCGCCTATCTTCTCTATTCCCCTGTGCTGGTAGAACAGCCTGTAGTCAACGTCAACTATCTCCTCTCCCTTGACGTAGAGCCTGAAGTGGCCCGGCTCGTCGAGCGCAACGTGGTACGGCCCGAGCGGGAAGACGGCGGTTCCCTTGGGTGGCTCCCTATAGGGATACTTGGTCTCGTCGGTGAACTCTCTCTTCGGGCTGTCGGTGTAGTGGAAGTCCTTCCTGAGGGGATAGACCCCTTCTGGCCAGTCATCCGGGAGAACCAAGCGCCTCGGGTCAGGATGGCCCTCCGGGATGAGGCCGAGCAGGTCTTTTACTTCTCTCTCGTACCAGTTAGCGCCCGGGTGAATCGGTGTGACCGAGGGGAACTTCGGATCGTCCTCCGAGATGTAGGTCTTTATGCCGAAGAACACGTCCCCGCTTGCTCCGTTTATCGATATCCAGTAGATCAGGCTGAACTTGCCCCTCAGGGGTCTCTCGTCGGCCCCGACCATCGTGGACAGCTGGGTCTCCTTCCACTCAGGGTGGTTTATTATGTAGCCTATGACCTCAGGAAGGTCTTCCTTCCGAATCTCGATCATCCACTGGTTGTCAGCGTTCCTCTCGACGCGGATAATCTTATCCCTGAACCTCTCGATGACCTCGTTAACGTACCTCTCCCGAACCTTCTCATCGGTAATCTTACGCGCCCATTCCTTCATCTTCACCACCCCAGAGCCGCGAGGACGAGGACCGCTATGGAGCAGACGAACACCCCCGCGTTCTGCCTGATGATTTGCTCTATCCTGAGCCTCGCGTTCATGGATTCAATCACCGCTATGCTTGTGTAGAGCAGGAAGAGAACCATCAGCTGGATGACGAGGATTAAGGCCCCGCCGAGAGCACCACTCGCGATGTTCCTCACGAGAGGTATCGAGATGAAACTGCTGAGGAGCCACAGCAGGGCGAAGCGCTTTATCATGAGCGCCCACTTGAATATCCCGAGCAAGTAACCGCTGTACTCCGAGAAAACACCCTCGAGTATCTCCTGCTCCGCCTCTGCCACGTCAAAGGGTATGAAGCCTCCCTCGACGTAAACCGAGTAAGCCAGCAGGCCGTACGCGAGGAGAACCGAGAGCGTAAAGGTTACTGCGAACGGTATGGCCCCAATCCTGAGGGTGTGGGCGTTTAGGGCTAAGGTTCCTATCGCGAGGCCGAGGACGGGCTCTATGCTCAACATTATCATCATTTCCCTGTTGGCTCCGGTGTTGGTGTAGGTGTTGTTGAGGCTGAAGCCCGCTATCATGTAGGCTATCGAGACCATCGCCAGGACGTAGAGGAATACGAAGATGTCGCCGGTGAAGCTTACCGGTATGACCCTTCCGTAGGGGAGCACGAGCGCAGCTGAGACCGCGGAGGCGAAGGCTATATAGGGAGCCAACCTAAAGGCGAGCCTTTCGGTCGGGTAAACCGGCTCCATCGAGAGGAAGGTCACGAGGTCATAGTAGGTCTGGAGTATCGGCGCTCCCTGCCTGAGCTGAATCTTGGCCTTAATTTTTCTCGCTACCCCGTCGAGCAGTGGGGGGAGGAACAGTATGAGACAGACCGCGATGAAACTGAAGGCTATCCTCTCGTAACCGCTCATCTTCACCACCCCGCGAGGATTAGGAGGATTAGACCCAGCACGGCAACCGCAACGGCCAGCAGGAGGTTGTAGTTGAGCGAGAGTTCCTCCAGTCCTATTGCCAGTCCCTTGACCAGCTGGACGAAGGGCGACGCAACGGCCTCGTCGAGGTAAACTTCCTTCCCATTCTCCACGTACCACCTGCCCGCGCTCGTGATGCCTCTTCCAACCTTGTCGGCCCACCTGAGCAGTGTCTTACCAAGGGCAAGGTAGCCCCCCGCGACTGCGGAGCACACTCCGGAACCCCACTCGCTCAGAACATCCCCGCTGTGGTAGAGGCCGTGAATGTACTCCTCGAAGGGTCCGTAGTAGTGCATTGCTTTGAGCTTGTAGTGCTCCATCTTGACCGGCTCGCCCGTCGTCCAGACCTTGACGACTTTCTTCGGCCTGTTCGGGTAAGAGACGAGCATGGCTCCAGCTAAAACGCCGAGCACGCCGACGAGGAGCCAGGGGTTGAAGTACGTCTCGCCACCGCTCGGCATTCCGGGAGCTTTTATCGTCACGAGCCAGTACTTGGTGGATATCCAGCCCGAGAGGTCAGCACCGGTAAGCACCTTTCCAGGCGCGAGGAGGAGAGGTATTATAGACGACGGTATGAGTCCGAAGAGCAGGCAGAGGGCCGCGAGGAAGCCCTTTCCGACGAGCATTGAGGGGGGAACTTCCTCCGCGTTCTCAGTTACCCTGGTGGGCACCCCTCCGAAGGCTGTGGTGTAGAACTTGACGAAAGAGGCCAACGTCGCCGCGCTGATGAAGAGGGCCATCACACCGCAGAAGACGAGCAGTCCGTCGCCCGAGAGGAAAGTCCCCTGGTAAATCATCCACTTGCTCATGAAGCCGTTGAAGGGCGGCTCTCCCGCTATGGACATGGCCGCTATGAAGGTGAAGAGAGCCGTCAGTGGCATGAGCTTCGCCAGCCCGCCAAGGACGTTGAGCTCCCTCGTGTGCGTCCTGTAGAGGACTGAACCCGCTGAAAGGAAGAGGAGTCCCTTGAATATCGCGTGGTTGACGAGGTGGTAAAGTCCAGCGGCCATTGCTATCGCTCCGAAGGCGGCATAGGAACCTCCTTTGGCCATGAGGGCTATGCCCGCTCCGACTCCAAGCCAGATGTAACCCATCTGACCCACCGAGTGGTATGCTAAGAGCCTCTTCGCGTCGGTTTGCTTGAGGGCGTAGAGCGTTCCGACCGTCAGGGTCACCGTTCCGAGTATCGCCACGATGTAGCCGAAGGTTTCATTTAGCCCGAGTATGAAGCAGGTCGTCCTGATGAGGCCGTAGACGGCTACCTTAATCATGGCACCGCTCAGCAGGGCCGAGACGTTGCTCGGAGCGGCTGGGTGTGCATCCGGAAGCCAGAAGTGGAGCGGAACGACACCGGCCTTGCTACCGAAGCCGAGGAGGAAGAGGAGGTAGTAGATTGGGCCGAGGTGGAGTTTTGATAGGTTGTTGAAGTTGAGGCCTTCGATTGAGCCTGCCTTGGCGTAGAGCAGGGCGAGGGCCACTATAAGCGGTAGCGTGCTCGCGACGTGCATGGTGACGAAGTACTTCCATCCAGCTTTTCTGACGTACTCCTCGTCGTTCTCCCAGACCATGAGGAGGTAAGAGGTGAAGGTCATGACCTCCCAGAAGAACACGAACCACAGGAAGTTCGAGGTCGTCACTATGAGCACCATCGAAAGGACGAAGGTTGAGTAGAGAACCACGTAGAGCCAGCCCCTTCCGAAGCGCTCGTAGAACTCCATGTACTTCGGCGAGTATATGGAGGTCGCTAACCCAAGGCTTCCGAGGACGAGGCAGAGGACGAGCGAGAGACCGTCCACGTGGAACGGTATTTCTGCAACCCCGAGGTTGTAGGTGAACTCGATGGCCTTTCCTTTCAGGGCCTCTGGGAGGCTCATCGCAGTGAAGGCCAAGAGCGAGATTGAGGCTAACCCAGTGAAGACGTGGCCCACTGTTATTGACGCCCTGTAGTTCTTCCTTAGCGGGAGTACCGCGAGGATTGAGAGGAGATACAGGATTACGGTCAGGGTGAAGAGCTCCTTCATTTTCACCACCCCGTCCACACGTGGTTGCACACGAACTGGCTCGCGAGCGAGAGAATCAGGAGGATTATCACGGCTATGGCTATGCTAACCGGCAGTTTGCGCTTGACTTCGGGCTTTCCGTCGCTTATCACGTAGACGTGGATTGTTCTCAGGAAAATGATGAACGCTATAACCCATTCGAGCCCCACGAAGAGCGCCAGCCATCCGTTGACTTGGAAGAGCGTTTTAATGGCCTCGACCTTGTTGAGGAACAGGTTGAACGGTGGAACGCCTTCGAGGGCAAAGATTGAAGCTATCAAGAGCCCTGCCGTCGTCTGGTCGGAGTTTATCATGCCTTTCATCTCGTCCAGGTTCCTCGTGCCGAAGACGTAGAGTAGTGCACCAGTCGTCAGGAAAGCGGCCCCCTTGGCAAGGCCGTGAGCCAGAACGTAGTAGCTCACCCCCTTCTCGATTCCCGCAACTCCGAGTAATCCGGCGAGGAGGAATGCGTACATCCAGCCGATGTTGTCTATCGTAGACCAGGCGAAGAGCCTCTTAACGTCCGTCTGGTGCGGGTAGGTTATTATTGCTGAAAGCATGCTCAAGACCGCCATCGCTCCGACGAGCCAGGCTATCCAGCCAGGAACGCTCCAGTTCACCGCATCCAGGACTCTTATGCTCCCGTAGATGCCGAGCTCTACCATCGCACCGCTCATCAAAGCTGAGACGGGACTTGGGGCGGCCGGGTGGGCGTCAGGTAGCCAGAAGTGGAGCGGGAAGAGGCCTGCCTTGGCTGCGAATCCGAAGAGGAAGAGGGCAACTATGGCAGTTTTGTACTCGCTTATCGGGCCGAAGTTGAAGGTGCCCTGGCCGGCGTAGTAGAGCGTGACCGCGAGCATGAGCGGTGAGGTGTCGAAGAGGTGCATCGTTACGAAGTACTTCCATCCTGCCCTCTTGACGTTCTCCTCGGGCCAGTCGTAGATTATGAGGAAGTACGAGGCGAGCGTCATTATCTCCCAGAGGAAGAGGAAGCTCAGCCAGTCCTGAACCATCGGGATGAGTAGCATTGCGGCTATGAAGATGAACAGGGTCGGGTAGTAGGGTATCTTCGGCTTGAAGCGGTAGATTCCCATGTACTTCAACGACCCTATCAGCGCCGCTATTCCGAGTATCGCGACGTTCAGCGCGAAGAGGACTGAAATCCTGTCGAGTGAGAAGGTAAGCGTCACCTCGAACATCCTCACCACCCCACCTTAGCGACCAGCGGGTAGGCTATGTACGGGGCTATTATCGCCAGTATCAGCAGGATTACCATCACGACCTTCATCAGTGGCGTTATCTCGACTCTCTCGTTGCCTTCGCTGAAGACCATCGAGTGCACCCTCTTCAGCGACACCATGAGAAACACCGCCGAGTCCAGCAGGAGGAGGGCGAACATAGCCAGGACGAGCATGCTCTCCCTCATTGCGTTCGCGTTGCTGAGTATGCCGAGCTTTCCAAAGAACACGCCGAAAGGCGGGACGCCAGCCAAACCGAGGAGCGCAAAGGTCCAGCCGTAGCCGACCACCGGGGATTTGATTAGTCCCCTTATCCTGTCCATCTCAAGGGTTCCGAGGGCGTAGCTGAAGGTTCCAGCGGTGAGGAATGCTAAGCCCTTGATGTAGGCGTGGTTGAAGAGCTGGAAGACCGAGGCCTGAAGACCGCTCTCCATGCCGAGGACGGCCGTTGCGAGGGCGACGTACATCAAGCCAGATTCGGCTATCGTTGAATAGGCCAAGAGCCTTTTCGCATCCCTCTGGAAGGGATACATGAGGATGCAGATTAGCTGGGTGGCTATTATCAGGCCCGCCATGACGTAGAAGCCTTCCCTCGGAATCGGTTGCATGAACTGGATGAATCTCGCGAGGAGGAAGACACCCATCTCGACCATCGCCGCGCCGTGAAGGAAGGCGCTCGCTGGTGTTGGGGCAACCATCGCATCAGGTAGCCATGAGTAGAAGGGGAACTGGGCGCTCTTCGTGAAGGCCGCTATAACAACGGCCAGGAACACAATCAGCTTCAAATGGCTCTCGAGGGAGGAGTAGGCGAAGAGGCTCAGATTGTGGAGGTGTGTAATTCCAACGCCAACGGCAGTGTAGAGACCTATCATCGCGCCGAAGTTAGTGACGATGAAGGCCTTGTAAGCGGACCGCTTGGCCTCCTTGCTTCCGTAGTAGCTCACGACACCCCAGCAGGCGAGGCTCATTATCTCGAAGAATATCAGCAACTGGAGAACCGACGACGAGTACACGAAGGCAAGGGTCGCGCCTATGAAGAGCACCATCCAGGCGTAAAAGCGTCCCTTACCCTCGTAAACGGGATGTTCCCTGTTGTTCGGGCTCATGTAATCAACCGCGTACAGCATGAAGAGCAAGCCCGCCGTTGATACCACAAGGCCGACCGCAACGCTCATCGGGTCTATCAAAACGCCGTAAACCTCGCCCAGGCTTTTTGAGGTCAGCAGGGCCTTATGGATGGTTTTCATTCCAGAGGAGCAGAACTCGTAAACCCCGAGGACGTTGAGGAGGGTTGTGATGATGACAGTGATGAGCATGAAATAATCCGCCCGCTTACCATCGAGTTTGAACAGCATAAGCCCCGCGGCGAGAGGAATTGAGAAGGAAAGAAGGAAAAGTTCTTCCATGCCCACCACCTCAGAGGGCTCTCAGGGAGATTCTCTCCCCCTTCTTGGCTATCTCTATCGCTTTCTCCGTGAATTCCCTTCTCCTCATCCGCTGTATATCGTTGAAGTCCCCGAAGAGGAGCGCGTCGGTCGGGCAGGTCTCTACACAGGCCGGGAGCTTTCCTTCGGCCCTCCTGTGGGAGCAGAGGTCGCACTTCATCATTATCTTGTCGAGTACGTCGAGCTCTGGGATTCCGAAGGGGCAGACTATGCCACACATGAGACAGCCGATACACTTCTGCGGAGCGAGCAGGACTGCTCCATCCTCGTCGCGGTAGAGGGCGTTGGTGGGACAGACCTCGACACACGGGGCCTTCTCACAGTGGCGGCAGTTGAGGGCCATAGCGGCCATTTCCTGCCACTCGAAGACGTTGATGAACGACCTGCCGTTGTGCTCTCTCTCACAGGCGACCTCACAGGCGCGGCACTCAATGCACTTTGAAAAATCGATAAAGATGGTCTTCCTGGCCATTCAAATCACCCCTTCACGACCTCAAACTCGGGTATAACCTTTGGAACGGCCTTCATCAGCTCCCTCGCTTCCTCTTCGCTTATCTTCGCTATTCTGCAGGCGCAGGCCTTGGTTTCGGGTATCTTTGAGACCGGGTCGAGGGCGTCGTTGGTGAGGACGTTTGCCCCCCAGTGCCAGGGAACCGCTATTACCCCCTTCTTGACGGTCCTGGTGACCTTGGCCCTGACCGGGTAAGCACCTCTCTTCGTCTCTATCTTTATCCAGTCGCCGGTCTTTATGCCGAGCCTTTCGGCGTCCTCTGGGTGTATCTCGGCCAAGGGCTCTGGCCAGCGCTTGACAAGGGCCTTGCTCCTTCCCGTCATCGTGAGCGTGTGGTAGTGGCCGACGTACCTTACCGTGGTGAGCAGGAACGGGTACTCCTCGTCCGGCACCTCAGCTGGCCCCCTGTAGTCAACCGCCGCGAGGTGGGCTTTTCCGTCTGGAGTCAGGAACCTCTCCTTGTAGAGAACCCTCGTTCCAGGATGGTCTTCGCTCGGACACGGCCAGTGGATTCCGGCCAGGTTGCTCTTGAGCCTCTCGGGCGTTATGCCCCCGTACTGAGGCGTGCACGCGTTGATTTCCCTGAGAATGTCCTCAGGGGAGGTGTACCTGAATCCTCTCGCCCCGTCTCCGGAGAACCCTGCGGCCTTTCCGATTTCGCTCACTATCCACCAGTCGGGCCTAGCTTCACCTGGCGGGTTCAGCGCCTGGAAGCTCCACTGCACCCTCCTTTCCGTGTTGGTGAGGGAACCCTCGTTCTCAAGCATCGCGGCCGCTGGCAGGACTATGTCGGCGAACTCCATCGTTGGAGTTGGCACTATGTCCTGGACGACCATGAACTCAAGCTTCTGGAGGGCTTTGAGAACGTGGTTCGTGTTGGCGTCGCTTATGACCGGGTTCTCGCCCATGATGTAGTAGGCCTTCACCTTGCCCTTCTCTATGGCGTGGGCCGCTTCGATGACGGTGAGGCCGACTTCACCGCTCAGCTCGACGCCCCAGAACTCCTCAAAGAACTTCCTCTTCTCGGGGTCGGTAACTGCCTGGTAACCGGGGAAGACGTTCGGGAGGACTCCGAGGTCGCACGCGCCCTGGACGTTGTTCTGACCGCGCATCGGCGAGACTCCACAGCCCTCCTTCCCCTGGTAGCCACATATTGCCGAGAGCGTTGCGGCCAACCTGACGTTGTCGTGGCCGTGGGTGTGCTGGGTCAGGCCCATCGCCCAGGTTATGACACCCTTTCCAGCGGTTGCGAAGGTTCTCGCGGCCTGGACTATGAGCTCGGCCGGAACGCCGGTTATCTTCTCAACGTATTCTGGTGTGAACTTCTCGACGGTTCTTGCCAGCTCGTCGAAGCCGACGCACCTTCTCATCACGAAGTCCTCGTCGTAGAGGTTCTCCTTGATGATGACGTGCATCATGCCGTTGAGAAGCGCTATGTCGGTTCCTGGATAGTGCTGGAGGAATATGTCCGCGAACCACGCCGTCCTCGTGAACCTCGGGTCGGCGACGATGACCTTTGCGCCCCTCTCCTTGGCCTTTAGAACGTAGCGGAAGCCAACCGGGTGGGTCTCGGCGTAGTTGTGGCCTATGATGAAGATTACGTTCGCCTCCTCGATGTCCTTGTAGGTGTTGGTCATCGCCCCAGCGCCAAAGACGGCCTTCAGGCCGGAGACCGTTGAGGAGTGGCACAAGCGAGCACAGTGGTCAACGTTGTTCGTTCCGAGCATTCTGGCCAGCTTCTGGATGAGGTAGTTGGGCTCGTTGAAGGTTCTCGCGGAACCGAAGAACATCATCGCGTTGGGGTCGTCCTTGGAGTAGGCCCTAAGCCTCTCGGCGACCTCCTTTATGGCCTCGCTCCAGCTTATCTCGACGAACTTGCCCTGCTCCGTTGCCTTCAGAGGCTTCTTGAGCCTGTCCTTCGCCAGGAGGTACTCGAGAACGGCGTTGCCCTTCGGACAGAGCTTTCCGTTCTCGTTTGAGATGCCCGGTATGTCCTTTGCGTACTCGATTCCCCGCGGGTAGCCGTCAAGGCTTTTTATGTACAGCCTGCACCCAACCCCGCAGTACGGACAAACGACCGGTACGAGCTTTTCTTCCAACGGGAACACCCCCTTTATGTATTTTTATAGTCATCAATGCTCATCTATTACCTAGATGTCCATGTTTTCCTTCAGAATCAGCTTCGTGTTTTTGCTTAAAACGGTTTTTTAACAGCTTAGTTTCCAACCAAAGGTTTAGATATGGGAGAACAGTTAAAATAAGGCCCAATTTTCTCCGTTTTACTCTTTTGTATTCTTCCAAGTAGGAGGCAAACAATATAGATTAACAACAAGAGGGGTGTAAAATCATCAAAGAGAAAAGGGTCAGAATAGCTGTGCCATGTTCCTCTGCGCCCTGGCAACCTTTTCCCTCGCCCTCTTCAGAATGTCCCCGAGGACATGGGAACCGTCGCGGAGCTCTATGTAGCCCTCTTTTTCCGCCCCTTTCACAAGCTCCTCTCCGCGGGCGTTTCTCGTTATAAGTACCGTCCATCCTGGCTCGCTCTCGACGAATCCAGCCGAGACGTCGCTCCACAGTCCTGTGTAGTCGGTGCACACCAGACAGCCAGTCTGGAGGTAGGAGAAAGCCTCCTTCAGCGGTATCGCGAGAACCGTGCCGTTGTGGTGAACCTCCAGGAACTCCCTTCCCAGGCGGATGTTCTTTATGTTCTCCGCCCTGACGCCATAGCGGACGCGGAGGTAGTTCAGGAAGGCCTCGAACGCGAAGGTGCCCATGCAGAACAGGCTGATTATGTACTTAATCCTGTTGCCGAAGTCCGTCTCGAGTATCGGGAAGTCCCTCATCTGGCCGAAGAACTGGGCCTGGCAGGGCAGGCAGACTATCGCGACCTCCTTGAGGTCTTCCTCCTCGATCTTCGCCTTTATCCTGGCCGCGAATGGAACTATGCTCCAGCTGTTGCCAGCTGCCTCAAGCAGTTCCTCCTTGTTGCGCGCGACAACGGCTTTGCCCTCGAACCCCTTCACCCTCTTTGAGGTCACGACTCCATCGACGAGTCCCTTATCGAGGGCGTAGCAGAGGAGCGCCGTTACCGCCCCACCGCTCGCGACCTTCCTCTTGAGTATCTCCTCGTCCTTCGCCCGGGCAAGATAAACACCGCGAAACTGTCCGAGGAGGTTTTCACCGATTGGCATCATGGCTTTTCACCTCCAAGGCATATTAACTGGGACGCGCGCGGACAGCGGATGTAGCAGGTTCCACACCTTATGCACCTCTCCTGGATTATGGTTGGCCTCTTCTCCACGAGCCTTATCGCGCCGGTCGGGCAGGACAGCTCGCAGGCGCCACAGCCTATGCACAGGCCCGTGAGAACTATGTCGTCGATGAGGTCGAATCCGCTCAGCTTCTTCAGGCCAGCGGTCACCTTGAACAGCCTGAGCCTCGACTCGTTCCCCGCCATGAAGAACTTGAAGAACGACTGGAGCATCTGTGGCGTTGGGGGACAGCCTGGGATGGAGTAGTCAACTGGTATTACGCTGTTTATCGGCTGGAAGTTCCTGTGGTCTGGCCTCGGCTCTTGGCCCCCTCGGGCGAAGCGCAGTATTCCGCCGAGCGACGCGCAAGAGCCGAAGGCGACAATGACCTTGGCCTTTTCCCTTATCTCCCTCAGCTCCTCGAGGATTCTCGGTTCGTTCATGCAGGCCCCGCCCGTTATTAAGGCAACGTCGTATTCGTCGTACTTGGGAGGGCCGTCGCGGAGGTAGGAGATGTCGAGCTCTATCTCGTTCATCAGCTTGGGATAAGCTCTGATTATGCTGACGTTGCATCCCTCACACCCGGCAAAATCCACGTGGAGAACCTTGAGCTTCTCCATGAGCATCACCTCAACCTCACGACGTGGGTCGTGCAGGGTATACACGGGTCGTAGAGCCTCATAACGGCCTCTGCGGCTTTAACGCTCAGACCCTTCGCCATCTCCTCCATGACCGGGATGTTGAACATGGTTGGAACTACTATCCTTGACTTCAGAACCCTTCCCTCCTCCCCGAGCTCGACGTAGTGGATGAGCGTTCCCCTTGGAGCTTCGTAAACGCCAACACCCTTCCCCGGCCTGAAAGTTATGTCCCCAGCCCTAAAGGGCTCCTCCATTCTAATCTCGTCAAGGATTTCGCCGAGCCTCTGGATGGCCAGCCTCGTGTCCTCTATTCTCGCGAGGTGTAAACCGTAGAGGGATTCGTCCCTGAACTCGCGGTACGTAATCATCCTCGCCCTCGGTCCCGTCTCGACCTTCTCGCCGTTGTAGAACGAGACGAGCGTCGTTGATTCCCTCGCAGCCTCCTCCTTCCTGAATTCGTAGTAGGGAACGCTTGAGACCTTATCCCACTCGATGTTGTACCTGTCCCCGTAGAAGAAGCCGCTCGCGAGGTATTTGAAGGGCCTTTTGGCCCCCCTAAGCTCATCCGCAATCTCGGTCTGGATGTCCTCGTCGATTAGAAGCTCCTCGGTGGCCTCCCAGCTTGCAGTGAGGTCTTTGAACCTCGCCTTCAGGTTGTTGAAGACGCTCCACTTCGGGACTGAGAGCATTCCCCCTATAGTCAGGTTCGGTGGGTGGGTAGCAGCACCACCGAGCTTGAGCAGGTAGTCGCTTATTTTTGCGTGGAAGTCCATGAGCTTGAAGAGCACGTCGTTCCTCTTTTCCTCCTTAATCAGGTCGCCCGCGACCATGAGGAAGAGCAGAGCGTGGCTCTGGGCCCTGTTTATCAGGCCGAGGGCTTCCCGCATGAGCCTGCCGTTCCTCGGGGGAGTGACCCCTATGGCGTGCTCTATGGCTTCACTCGCCGCTATGCCGTGGGAGGCGTGGCAGAGGCCGCATATCCTCATGACGGCCTCGACCGCAAAGAGGGGGTTCTTTCCGACGACCATCTTCTCGAAGCCCCTAACGGGGGCGGTCGCTATGAAGAGGGCATCCTGAACAACTTCGTCTTCCTCGTACAGGATGAGCTTGGCCTCACCCGCAATCCTGCACACTTTGTCAAAGGTTACCTCGCCCAAAGTTTTCACCTCCACTTTCGCCTCATTTTTAGATTCAAAACGCACGATAAAAGCGTTTTTTGAACTAAAGGTTTAGAACTCTAATTTTTCAAGACGGGGAGAGTTTAGGCTATGAATCACTGGATTCACCAACGTTAATGCATTAAAAAAGAGAAATGGTTATCTAAAGGCTTTCAGGGTAGCCTCCCAACCCCCTCGAGCGGTATTGTTGACATCCTCTCCCTCGCTATCTTTTCGGCCGTCCTGCGCCTTATTTCGTCCTCGATTTCCTCGGGCTTTCCAAAGAATATTGCCTCGGCAGGACACATCTCACTGCACGCGGGGGCCATTCCGAGCTTTCTCCTGTCGGCGCACATGTCGCACTTGGTCATGACCTTGAGCTTCACGTCAAAGGTTGGGACGCCAAAGGGGCAGACGGCCAGGCACATCATACAGCCTATGCACTTGTCCGGGTCTATTATAACCGCCCCGTCGTAGTCCTTGAATATCGCTCCAGAGGGACAGACGTCCATACAGGGGGCCTTTTCGCAATGTCTGCAGGTTATTGGAATCGGAATGCCCGTTACCGTGTAGTAGACCCTTATGTTGGGCTTTCCGTGATGGATGAACTCGCACACTCCCTCACAGGTTTCACAACCGATGCAGAGGCTGTAATCCACGTGGAGAATCCTCCTCATTCTCTCACCTCCATAAGCCAGTAGTGGAGGCTCTCGGCCGCGTACAGGCCGTCCTTCACGGCCCTTCCAACCTTCGAGGGCCCGAGCACAACATCGCCGGCCGCGAAGACGCCTTCCCTGCTCGTCATGTGCCTGCTGTCAACGACTATCCTCCCCTTCCTATCGAGGGCTATCCCCGTGTCCTTGGCAAAGGGAGGAGTTGGCATCTGGCCAACTGCACAGACCACGTAGTCAACCTCAATCTGGAAGTTCGAGCCCTCGATGGGTATTGGCCTTCTCCTTCCCGTCTCGTCGGGCTCGCTCAGCTTCGTCTTGACGAGCTCTATGGCCCTGACCTTCCCGTTCTCGCCGATTATCCTCACGGGCATCGTCCTCTCGAGCCACTTCACGCCTCTCTGCTGGAGGAGGTTTATCTCGTAGGCTCCAGCTGGGGCCTCGCGAATGGTCCTGCGGTAGCTGAGGTAGACCTTCTCGGCCCCAAGGTTGACGCTCTCCAGGGCAGCGTCAACGGCCGTGTGTCCCGCCCCTATGACGATGACTCTCTTTCCCTCCACGGGGGGCACCTTGTCCCAGTCCATGTGCCCGAGCTTGGCGCTCTTGATTTTGAACAGGTATTCGAGGGCTGGGAAGACCCCCTCGAGGTCGGAACCCGGTATGGTTGGCACGTAGGCGTTCCACGTTCCCGTCGCTATCAGAACCGCGTCGTAGTTCTTCACAATGTCCTCGAACTCTATCCTCCTCTCCACGAAGTCGTCGCCGTTCTCGTGTGGATTGCCGAAGCACACCTTTGTCCTCGGGAAGAACTTTACCCCGAAGGCGTTTTCCAGCCTCTCACAGCCGTCCCTTACCCTGTAAATCGGAATCCTGAACTCTGGAATGCCGAAGAGCATCAGCCCCCCTGGCTCTGGGAGCTTGTCGTAGACGTGAACCTCGTGCCCCTGGCAGACGAGGTAGCCAGCCGCGGCGAGGCCGGCCGGTCCGGCACCGATTATTGCGACATTCTTTCCAGTAGGCTCGGGTTTCTCCCGGCACAGGAAGGCGAAGTTCATACCTTTCATCTTCATCACCTCACGTAGGCTTCATAACTTCGGGCCACGTCAAATATCCGCTTCCTCTTGCAATCATCGCAAAGGTAGACGAGCGTATCATCCTCACCGGCTTCCCTGAGCTTTGAGGCCATGTATCCGGCCTCTTTGACGGTGTACGGAAGTTTCCTGCCGCAGGCCCGACAGCGGGCGAACTCAAAGGTGAGCGTCACCCCATCTGGAATGCCCCTTATGGCCCCCAGGGGGCACGCTTCGTTGCACTCAAACCCACAGCTACCGCACCTCTCGGGCTCAAAGGTTATCCTGCGAGTGCTGTCGTTTACGATTGTTATTGCATTGAAGGGGCATGCTTCGGCACAGAGCCCACATCCTATGCACTTCTCAACCTTCAGCACGTTTATCCCCTCTCTGGCCCATATTGAACTTTTCAGTGCTTTTATGCCCATATTTTTGTTGGATTCGTTTTCTGTACACTGAAATTTCCATTATCGGGGTTAAAAAGCGTTTTTTGAACCGCTTTTACTGAACCAAAGGTGTCCAACGAAGCGTTGGAGAAAAGGAATTAAGTCAATGCATCCCTTGTCACGCACCTGAGGTGCATGAAATGCTCGCGGTCAGATGGCACGGAAGGAGGGACCTGAGGCTTGAGGACATCCCCGAGCCCCAGCTTAAGCCGGGTTTCATCAAAATCAAAGTGAAGGCCTGTGGAATATGCGGAACCGACCTGAACGAGTACCTCAACGGACCGATTTTCATACCCACAGAGGGGCCCCACCCTCTCACCGGCAGAACCGCTCCAGTAACGATAGGGCACGAGTTCGCTGGGGAAGTCGTTGAGATTGGTGAAGGCGTTAAGGGCTTTGAAGTCGGGGACAGAGTTGCTATCTTTCCGGTAATCCACTGCGGTGAGTGCTACTTCTGCAGGAGGGGAATGGAGAACCTCTGCGTGAACTTTGGAGTTACGGGCCTCAGCGAGGACGGGGGTTTTGCCGAGTACGCCCTGGTCAGACCATATCAGGCCTACAAAATCCCCGAAAGCGTTTCGTTCGAGGAGGCCGCGTTGGTCGAGCCTCTCTCAGTCGGGCTGAGGGCGGTCAAAAAGGCCGGCCTGTTACCGGGGGACAGCGTGGTGATAATAGGAGCGGGTCCGATAGGCCTCAGCGTGCTCCTCGTTGCGAGGGCCTCCGGGGCGGGAAAGGTAATCGTCGTGGAGCCCTCAAAGGTGAGACGGAAAAGGCCCTCGAGCTTGGTGCTGATATTGCAATCGACCCGAGCGGCAGGAGCACGGAGGAAGTCGTTGATGAGATAGTGGGCGAAACTGAACTCGGAGCCGACGTCAGCTTCGAGTGCGTTGGGCTCAACGAAACTTTCAAGACGGCCGTCGAGAGCATAAGGAAAGGCGGGAGGGCCGTTATCCTGGGGGTTTTCAAGTGCCTGACGTCCTTCAACGCAAAAGGCCTCGTCGTTGGGGAGAAGAGTATAGTGGGCTCGGTTTCCCACAGCGCGGATGACTTCTGCAGGGGAATTTCCCTCATTGCATCCGGGAGGGTTGACGTTGGGCCCATGATAACCTCAAGAGTTGGGCTTGAGGAGATAATCGAGAGGGGCTTTGAGGAGCTTGCGAAGAACAGGGAGGGGCACGTTAAGATACTGGCCGTGATGAACTAATGGTGTTGGAATGGACTGGTAAGGTTATTCTTTGAGATTTTTTGTTAAGCGAATGAACGATGCAAACCTTTATATACCCTCGAACCTACTTCCCAACGGGACTCTTCTCGGAGTCTTTCGGGAAGGTTCCAGAAATGTGTAGGTTGTGTTGTGTATGTACGGAGACAGGTTTGGTGGATATGGAAGGGACTACGGAAACGAGGCCCCTGTTAAGGTTGGAGAGCGCTACACCGTCAAGATTGAGAGCCTTGGTAAGGGCGGCGATGGAATCGCCAAGATTCAGGGCTTCGTGATATTCGTCCCGAACACCCAGGTCGGAGACGAGGTTGAGATTGTGATTAACTCCGTCAAGAGGAAGTTCGCCTTCGCCTCGGTCATCGAGTGATTCTTTTCCCTTTCCTAATCTTATTCCCAGTTCTGAACCATATATTTTTTAAGGCCCTCCCTGGAGCGCCCACCGATGGTTAAAGTTCACGTCGAGAGCTACGGTTGCTCAAGGAACAAGGCAGACGGCGAAATAATGGAGGCCCTTCTTCTGAAAGCGGGCCACGAGTTAGTCGAGACTCCGGAGCAGGCTGATTACGTCGTCGTCAACACCTGTGCGGTTAAAGACCCGACCGAGCTCAAGATGGCGAAGAGGATTAGGGAGCTCCTCGATTCTGGAAAGAAAGTAATTGTTACTGGATGTCTCGTCCACGTTAACCCCGGTGCAATAGACCCGCGCGTCTCGGGGATTTTAGGCGTTAAGAGCATAGACAGAATCGCCGAGGCGATTGAAACGGCGGAGCGCGGTGGAAAGCTCGTCAGTGTGGAAGGCTGGCGCGAGAGGAACCCTGACAAGCTCGAACTTCCCCGGTTGTGGAAGCCCGGCGTTTCCTTTGTCGTCCCGATAAGCGAAGGCTGTCTGAACGCCTGCACTTACTGCGCGACGCGCTTCGCGAGGGGCGTTTTGAAGAGCTACAAACCCGAACTCGTCGTAAAATGGGTGAAGGAAGCCATAGCGAGGGGCTACAGGGAAATTATCCTGTCGAGCGAGGACACCGGTTGCTACGGCTTCGACATTGGGACGAACTTAGCCAAGCTCCTTGACGAGATAACCTCCATAGAGGGGGAGTTTAGAGTTAGGGTCGGCATGATGAATCCCAACCACGTCCTCAAGTTCCTCGACGAGCTGATTGACGCCTATCGGGACGAGAAGGTTTACCGCTTTCTTCACCTGCCCGTCCAGAGCGGTGACAACGAGGTTCTCAGGAGGATGGGGAGAACCTACACCGCTGAGGAGTTCGAGGAGATAGTTCGTGCCTTCAGGAAGGAGATTCCGGACTTGAACCTCAACACCGACATCATCGTTGGCTTCCCGGGGGAGACTGATGAGGCATTCATGAACACGGTCGAGCTTGTGAAAAGAGTTAGGCCCGACAAGATTAACGTCTCCCGCTACTCGGCAAGGCCGGGAACGATAGCGGCAAGGTGGAAGCAGTTGCCGGGCTGGCTCGTCAAGGAGCGCTCGAGGCTTTTGCACCGCCTGAGGCTCCAGATAGCCTACGAGATGAACAGGGCCTACATCGGAAGAACCGTGGAGGTTCTCGTCCACGGGCCGGGCAAGAAAGGTGGAGTCGAAGGAAGAACCTTCAACTACAAGGAGGTAATCCTCGACTCGGGCAGTGCCGGGGAGTTCATTGAGGTCAAGGTCACTTGGGCCGGCTCCACTTACCTAAGGGGCGTTCCTGTGGAGGATTAGATTGGGGTTTTCTTGTTGGAGATTTTTCAAAAACTGCTGGTTTTAATTGTGTTCAATCTAATGCAGAAATCGAACCATTAGGGTTCATTTTAGAAAACTATTTATACCACAGCCTCCAAGTGAGAAGAGAAGCTCAAACGGAGGTGGCTTGAATGAGGAGGAACGCCAGGAAGAGGTTGCTCCCGCTTGTTTTTGCCCTTGTGCTTACCGTCGTCGGTGCGGCTTTGGCTGTCCCGCAGATTAGCGTCAAGCTCCAGCCCCTTGGCCAGGGTCAAGAGTCATATCCGAGCCAGTATGACATAACCGCCGCTGTTAACTTCTATCTCAGCAACGATGGTTCTACTGTTACTGGCGTTAAAGTGTATATTGTTGACAATGATCCGAATGTCAATGTCCAGGTAGGCGACACTGTTTATGTTCAGCTCATTGGTTCAGATGGTACCACCGTTCTTTGGTCTGGAAATGATCAGATACAGCAGGATACCAGTGGAAATCTCTACGTTGAAATTACAGGCATTAGTGTCTCAGTTGAGGAACTTAGCTCGGTTAAGGTCACCTATCAGGGCCAGGAGATAACCAGCTGATTTACCTGCCCCAACCCCCTTCTTTTTTCCAGCCTGCGAATATTTGGTGCTCAAATTAGGGTGGTAAAATGAAGAAGCGCGTGGACTGGTATTCCCTGCTTTCATACGCGCTTGCAATTTTTGTCGCGGTCGTGTTAGTCCTCCACTTCGTCTTCGGCTTCCAGTACGTCGTTATACTGACCGACTCAATGAAGCCCCACATAAACCCCGGAGACCTAGTCGTCACCAGGCCGGTTCCTCCCTCCGAGCTTCACGTCGGCGACGTGATACTCTACGAGATTCACCTCGGAAACGCCACTTACAGGATAACCCACAGGATAGTGGCAGTCAAACGTGACGATTCTGGCCGAATCTACTTCGTGACAAAGGGTGACAACCGAAGGTACACCGACCCCTGGCGCGTTTATCCTGAGCAGGTGATAGGCAAGGTTGTTCTCGTGATTCCGAAGGTTGGCATGGTCTGGTACTACACTCCTCTAATAGTCCTCCTTATCTTCCTGTTCATCGTCGGTAGCCTAGCCTACGAGATTGCCCTCATACTCCTCGAAGAAGAGCCTCCGAGGCCCAAGTGGGCCAAACCTTCACTGCTCGCAGTCAAAAGGAAAAAGCTGAAGAGGTACTACCGCCGTTAAGCCCACTCCTCCTCGGGGATGGCCTCTTTCTTGGCCGGAATGAGGCAGAGGAACTCGAAGGTGTCAGTTAGGGCTTTGTAGCCGTGGGGCTCGTTGGGCGGGACGTAGAGGAAGTTCCCGGCCTTGACGTGGTACTCTTCCTTTCCGTTGGTTATTATCCCCTCGCCCTTCATTATGAAAATCTCGTGCTCCCAGTCGTGCTGGTGTATCGGAATTTCGGCGCCCTTCTTGAGAACGAAATAGCGCATCGCGAAGTTCTTCGCTCCGAGCTTCGGAGAAACGAGCCACCTTATCGTCACACCCTCAAAACCGGTGTCCTTCTCGGGGACCTCCTTGTAGTGTCCGACGAACATAATACCACCAATTGCCTTCGGGCGGTTTTGTATTTAAACCTTCACGCTTTTAAGGCTAACACAGAGTTTTGACGGGTGGTTGCATGAGGCGTTTGATTGCACTTGCCTTGGTTCTCGTTGTTCTAGTTAGTGGTTGCATAGGCTCAAACCCTGACAACGGCTCAACGACTCAAACTCCCCAGTCGAGCGGGATTAACTTCGCCAAGTATCCCACCGGGAGGGTCATCGGAAGCTGGTGGGAGCTCTTCAACGAGACGTTCTACGTCAGCGACGGCTACGAGGGTCTGGTTAAGCACTACTTCCCGAACGCAAAGGTCGAGCCCTTCTCCCAGTTCAAGGGAAGCGGGATAGTCGTTCTCTCGCCCGGGGACGAGGTTAAGTCTAGGATACTCTTCGGAAAACCCGTCCAGGTTCAGAGACTTGAGCCCTTCGGCTACATAGCCTACAAGCAGGGGACACACCTTCCGGGCCCCTGGCTCGGCGCAATAGCAGTTCTCAACTCCGATAAGGGCCCCCTCATGGTCGTTACTGGAACGAGCAGGGCCGGCGTCGGTGCTTCGCTCTACTTCCTTAAGGGACTCAAGGACGGAAAGCTTTCCGTTGACCCCAACGCTGTCGTTCGCTCAGGTTCCTTTGAGGGAATTCTCCTCAAGGAGTTCGGCGACGTTAACTTCAACGGAATCCCAGATAGCGATGAGCACTACGAGCTCTACCAGCTCCTCTACGATGAGCCCTTCAACTACTACTGGAGGGTCGTGAAAGGCGAGAACGTCACCGTCAGCGGCGGCTTCATAAGGCTCGTCAACGGCACGACGGTCTACATAAGAGCCCTCGGCTTCAACGTCACCGTGAAGGTTGAGAACCCGAAGAACGTCCAGCTGACATACGTCATCGAGAATGTCAACCCGGAACTCATGGTTCTCCCCGAGGGGGCCAAAGTCCTTGACAACACCACGATAGAAGTCACCACGAGTGAGCCGAGCTTGTCGATAGTGGCAAAGAACGTCAGCGAATACCGCGTCCTCGCTTTCGGCGACCACAGGCCGGCGAGCGGTGACAAGCCACCCAAGGTCTTCCTCAAGATAATGGCTGACGTCAACAACGAGAGCGGGGCCTTTGTCATAGACGGTGGCGACCTCGTTTACTCCGGCACAATCTACCAGTGGGCTGAGCTCATGAAGGTCTGGCACTGGAACAAGCCCATCTTCATAGCGGTCGGAAACCACGAGTACCAGGGCGAGGGAGTTAGCATATTCCACTACTACTTCGGCCCGACTGATTACGCCTTCAGCCTTGGAAACTATCGCTACATCTTCGCCAACGACATAAGCAACGGCTACAGCCTGACCGACGAGCAGGTCGCCTGGCTCAAGAAGCAGTTTGAAATAGCCAAGGAGCGCGGTGAGAGGCCGGTCGTCGTTATGCACGCACCGCCCTACGACCCGAGGCCCGGCGGAGACGACCACGCGATGAGCGAGGAGAGCGCGAAGGAACTCCTAAGGCTCATGAAGGAGTACAACGCCTTCGGAATCTTCAGCCACATCCACATATACTGGAACGGGACTTACGAGGGAGTTCCCTTTATCATAACCGGCGGAGGGGGCGCGCCCCTCTACGCGAAGCCCGATGAGGGTGGCTTCTACCACTACGTTGTCCTCACCATGCGGCCCAGCAAGGAAATTGACGTTAAGGTGGTTAAAGTCTCCACCTGAGCTTTTCTCTTTATTCTATTTGTGTCTATATAGAGACCTTTAGCGGGCTATATTTTATTGCGACAAGGTATTTATTTTGTGCTATTTAGTTCCGCCAGGTGGTGTTGATGGACCCCTGGTTGCTAATCACAATCCTCCTGGGTTTTGCCATGGCTTGGGCGATAGGTGCCAACGACGCCGCCAATTCGATGAGCACGGCAGTGGGAGCGAAGGCGATAACGCCAAAGCAGGCGGTGGTCATAGCCGGAGTGCTTGAGTTCACGGGTGCTTACTTCTTTGGAAAGAGCGTTACCGAGACGATAAGGAAGGGAATCCTTGACCCGAGCGGAATCACCGACCCCAACGTCCTCATTTACGGCTCGATAGCGGCCCTTTTAGCCGCGACGATTTGGCTGATAATAGCGACCAAGTTTGGACTGCCTGTTTCAACTACTCACTCAATAATCGGCGGAATAGCTGGCTACGGCATCGTTTACGCCGGGATGAGTATCGTTAACTGGGGCAAGATGGCCCAGGTGGTCCTCAGCTGGATTCTCTCCCCAATCGTCGGCGCGATAATGGCCTACATCGTCTTTAAGGCCCTCACGCGGAGCATTTTTATGAGCAGAAACCCCGTCAAAAGCGCCCGTGTGTGGTCGCCGTTCTGGATTGGGCTCGCCTTCGTGGTCATAGGGACTATGTTCTACATCAAGGTTCTCCACGGCAAAGACCTGAAGGCGGGCGTTCTCTTCTATGGAATTCCTGCCGGTTTCTTCGTTTTCCTAATTACCTACGCTCTGATACGGCTCAGGTTCCCCATAAACGACCCCTACATCGGTGTTGAGAGCATATTCCGGCGCGTTCAGGTCGTCACATCTGGCTACGTGGCTTTAGCGCACGGTGCCAACGACGTCGCGAACGCCATTGGTCCCGTCGCTGTAGTCTATGCCGTCGCGAGCATGGGAATGGCGGGCATGAAGGTTCCCGTGCCGAGGTGGATTTTGGCCCTCGGAGGTCTCGGCATAGCGGTCGGCGTCGCCACCTACGGCTACCGCGTCATGGAGACAGTTGGGAAGAAGATAACCGAGCTGACGAACACGCGCGGCTTCACGATAGACTTTTCGGCGGCAACTGTCGTCCTCTTCGCGAGCTGGCTCGGAATGCCGATTTCGACGACGCACACAGTAGTTGGTGCCGTCGTTGGCATCGGCCTGGCGAGGGGAATCAAGGCGATAAACACTTCAATCCTGAAGGACATAGTAATCTCATGGTTCGTTACCGTTCCGGTCGCAGGCCTAATCAGCGCCGTCATATTCAAGGTCTTAATGCTCGTGGGGTGATACCATGCAGGTTTGGACAAAGCTCTTCGCGAAGAGCCCCTTCAAGCCCCTGATAAAGCACGCGGAAGTGGTCATCCAGACGGTTGAAACCCTTGAGAAGGCCCTCCAGGCCTGGCATGATGGAAACACGGAGGAGATGGAGAGGCTTGCCATCGAGGTTGACAGGCTTGAGGACGTCGCCGACAGGATAAAGGAGGAAATCCGTGACTCGCTCAGCTCGAAGCTCATGATGGCGGTCTCTCGCGAGGACGTTCTCATATACCTCCACATGCAGGACAAGGTTGCCGATTCGGCCGAGGACACCGCCAAGTGGCTCCTCGTCAAGAAGTCCGTGGACGTTCCAGCGGAGATAAAGGACGTGATTCTACAGATGGGGAGGGAGAGCATAAAGGCTGCCAAGCTCGTCTATGAGGCGATAGTGCAGATGGACAGGGTTATAGAGAGCGGTTTTTCCGAGAAGGAGATAGCGAGGGAGTATGAGCTGATTCACGCCATAGAGGACGTAGAGAAGGTTATTGACGACCTGGACACGAAGCTGATGAGGCTAGTCTTCGAGAACTCGGACAGGCTCGACTGGGGCACGGGCTTCTGCATCCTGAACATAGCGAGAACGGTAAGCAACATCTCGGACAAGGCAAAGGACGCCGCCGAGAGGATAAGGCTGATGATGAACAAGTAAAATCCCCACTGTTTCCTCTTTTCATTCTGAGAAGGCTTTGCGGAGAATAATGCGAGAGAAGAACGAGAGAATCAGATGGCTATCATCGTCGAGGTCATCTGGATTTCCGGCATGCGCCTTATCTTCTCGGTTATGAACTGGTCGAGGTCTTTGAGCGTGTCCGTCTCAACTTTGACAACGAGGTCGTACTCGCCGTAAACGACGTAGGCCTCCTTAACTTCTGGCATGGCGAGAAGCTTCTCCATGACTTCCCTTTCCTTTCCAGCAGCCGTAACCATCAAAATAAAAGCCGTCACCATGGGCTATCACCAAAAATATTTAACCCGCGACCTATTTAAGCTTATCGAGATGACGTTTGAAAACATCATCTGTCGTAAGAAACTGGAGCGGTTTCTGAACCACCTTGAGGTTCTCGGGTTAAGTGAGGTCAGGCCGTTCTCCAAAGGAACCACGAGCCTCGTCTTCCTCGGCGAGTTTAAGGGGAGAAAGGCCGTCGTGAAGCTCCAGAGGCCGGATTCGCCGAGGAACAACTTCGAAAAGGAGGCAAGAATACTGAAGGTGATAGAGCCCTTCGGAATAACGCCCCCGCTCCTCTTCACGGGGGTCTTTGAGGGCCTGCCCTACCTCGTCAGGGAGTTCGCCGATGGTGAGCCCGTTCTCTACGCCGACCTCGAAAAGCGCCACCTCTTCGGGATAGCCGAGAAAACGGCCCTGCTCGACAGGCTTTACCTCGACCACGGCCAGATTCAGGGGGGCAAGCACATCATCGTCGGCGAGGGCGTTTACATCATAGACTTCGAGAAAGCTAACTGGAGGAAGCCGAACAACCTGACCTCGGCCTTTTCGATGCTCTTCGTCGGCAGGAACGCGATTTCTGAAAGGCTCTACATAAAGTTCGGTCTCGACGAGGGTTTCAGAGAGGAGGTAAAAGAAGCGCTGAGAGAGTACAAGAAGACCGGAAAGCTTTCACGCCTTCTGGACCTTCTTTCCGGCCTTTAGCCGGTCGGCGTAGAGGGCCAAGAGCGGAACGACGATGGCAAGGACTATGAGCCCAATCCTCGGGTCGAGGAAGTAGTTGAAGACGAGGATTACCACTATCGAGATGCCAATCATGAGGAACAGGTCCCTGTCGTAGAGCCTCGACTTCGCGAGGATGTTCTGTTCGCGGGCGGTGTAGGCGAGGTACGCCGGTATTCCAAAGGCCGCTATGGCTATCCCGATGTAGTTCTTCAGGACCAATGAAACGACTATTCCCACGGCTAGGATTATCGCTATGGCGCTCGTTTCCTTCATTCTCTCACCTGTCCCGGCACTATCGGCGGGCTCCTTTTAAAGGTTCCCGTGTTCATTGATGTCCATTGGAGTTAAGCTTTTATACCTCGGCGCCTATCATAACCGGGTGATAGCGTTATGAGCGGTATCGAATGGAACGAGAAGACCTTTTCTCGGTTCGCCTACGTGAACGACCCGAGGATTGAAGGCTCGAGAATAGCATACACCCTAACCAAGGTCAACATGAAGGACAATAAGTACGAGAGCACGGTGGTCGTTGAGGACCTTGAGACCGGCTCAAAGCGCTTCATAGAGAACGCCTCAATGCCGAGGCTCTCGCCCGATGGCAGAAAGATTGCCTTCACGAGGCCCAACGAGGAGAAGAAGGAAACAGAGGTCTGGGTTGCCGAGCTCGAAACGATGAGCGCCAAGAAGGTTCTCTCCGCCAAAAACATCCGCTCCCTCCAGTGGAACGACGACTCGAGGAGGCTTTTGGTGGTCGGCTTCAAGAGGCACGACGATGACGACTTCGTCTTCGACGACGACGTTCCTTTCTGGTTCGACGGCATGGGCTTCCTCGACGGCGAGAAGACGACCTTCTGGGTCCTCGACACGGAGAGCGAAGAAATCATAGAGGAGTTTGAGAAGCCCCGCTTCAGCTCGGGCCTCTGGCACGGCGATTCGATTGTAATCAACGTCCCACACAGGGAAAACGGCAAGCTAGCCCTCTTCAAGTTCTACGACATCTACCTCTGGAAGGACGGAAACGAGGAGAAGCTCTTCGAGCGCGTTTCCTTTGAGGCGGTTGATTCGGATGGAAAAGCCATTCTCCTCAGGGGCAAGATGGAGAAGAAGTTCATCAGCGAGCACGACTGGCTATATCTGTGGGACGGCGAGCTCAAGCCCGTCTACGAGGGCCCGCTCGACGTCTGGGGCGCGAAGCTCACCGGGGGCAAGGTCTACTTCCTCACTCCAGATTCGGGCAGGGTGAACCTCTGGCTCTGGGATGGTAAAGCCGAGCGCGTAGTAGCTGGCGACCACTGGATTTACGGCCTGGATGCCAGCAACGGAAAGGCCCTACTCCTCATAATGACCGCCACGAGGATAGGCGAGCTCTACCTGTACGACGGCGAGCTCAAGCAGGTCACCGACTACAACGGTCCGATATTCGCCAAACTGAAAACCTTCGAGCCGAGGCACTTCCGCTTTAGAAGCAAAGACCTGGAGATAGACGGCTGGTATCTGAAGCCCGAGCTCAAGGAGGACGAGAAGGCCCCTGTGATAGTCTTCGTCCACGGCGGGCCGAAGGGAATGTACGGACACCGCTTCGTCTACGAGATGCAGCTGATGGCGAACAAAGGTTATTACGTGGTCTACGTCAATCCGCGCGGCAGCGACGGTTACGACGAGGACTTCGCCCTTCGCGTCCTTGAGAGGACTGGCCTGGAGGACTTCGAGGACATAATGGCCGGCATAGAGGAGTTCTTCAAGCTCGAACCGCAAGCCGACAGGGAGCGCGTTGGAATAACCGGCATAAGCTACGGCGGCTTCATGACCAACTGGGCGTTAACGCAGAGCGACCTCTTCAAGGCTGGAATCAGCGAGAACGGCATAAGCTACTGGCTGACGAGCTATGCCTTCTCGGACATTGGCCTCTGGTTCGACGTCGAGGTCATCGGGCCAAACCCGCTGGAGAACGAGAACTTCAGGAAGCTAAGCCCCCTGTTCTACGCAAAGAACGTGAAGGCCCCGATTCTGCTGATACACTCGCTGGAGGACTACCGCTGTCCGCTCGACCAGAGCCTGATGTTCTACAACGTTCTGAAGGACCTTGGCAAGGAAGCTTATATAGCCGTTTTCAAGAGGGGCCCGCACGGCCACAGCATCAGGGGAAGCCCGAAGCACAGGGCGAAGCGCTACAGGCTCTTCATCGAGTTCTTCGAGAGGAAGCTCAGGAAGTATGAAGAGGGCTTTGACGTTGAGAAGGTTCTCAAGGGCGGGGAGGGCTGATTCCCAGCTCCCTCAGTTTTTCTTCCAGTATTCTTTTGCTCCCCCTGAAGTAGAAGACGCACCACCCGTTTCTGCAGGCGATTTTGAACTCTCCCTCCACGTCGTCGATGTCTCCCTTCAGCCGAGCTATCCCAACGGAACAGCCTTTGTCCCGCCAGATTTCTGGCTTCTCTGGCCTAAGCAGTCCGGCATAAAGCGCCTGTCTCAGGGTCCAGAACTCGAGGGCACAGCTTATTACTCCAAAGTGGTGGTTGTGCTCAAACAGCCTCAGGAGAAAGGCAATGTAATCGTCGTCATCTAAGTCGTAAACGGGGTTGGGAAGCTTTCTCAGAATCTCCTTCGGGACGGGTTTTCCCTCAAGGTACATGATGCCAGCCAGATAAAACGGGACGTAGGGGTCCCCAACTTCAACGATGCGGAGCCCCTTCCTTGCCTCCTCGATGAGCTCTTCTGCCCTGTTAAACCCCGCCACGGTACCCAAGAAGAGGTACTTGCCCAGGAGTTCGAGGAAGGACTCGCCTTTGTACTTCACCAGCCCCTCCATGAAGTAGTTCCTCTCGAATTCCCTTAGAACGGCCTCGAACTCCCATCTGTTCCCGTCAACTAAAGCCCTGCTTGCCCTGGCGACGAGTACCGGGTGAAGGACGTACCTTTTCCTGTCTGTAACCACTATGACCCTCATATCTTCACGGTCTCGTTGGAGTTTAAGTTATTTTCCCACCACGTAAAGTTCTCTCTTATTCAAACCTGCCCAACCCTGCATTATTTTGACACGAAAGTGTTAAAAGGGAAGTCCATCAACTGGGTTGCTACGTCAAATAATCCGGAGGTATGGTCATGACCGAGAAGAAAGGTGAGAAGAAGCTCTACTATCATGGGCTGAAGGAACAGAAGAAGCTCGACGTTTCGAGGCTCAAGTACTTCTCCCTTCTGCTCTCGATAATAGGGGTTGCGGTTCTACTTGTCGCGGCCCAGGGCGCCCAGGCCCCGCTTGTGAAGGTGAGTGACGTCTACGGTAACTACCTCATGAACTACGCGGTCGTCAGGATAAACGGAACAGTCACCACAGTCCCCTACGTCTCCCAGACCGGCGGAAAGCTGAGCATCACATTCACTGTGGACGATGGAACGGGACAGATGGACGTTCGCGTCTACTCTCCCCTCGCCGACGAGATGATAAAGAAGGGACTCGTCCCGTTCCCCGGCGACGAGGTGACGGCTGAAGTTCAGCTCCGCGTGAGGGAAACTTACACGTACTCGATGCTTCAGTATCTTGAAGGTCTCCACTTCCGCTCGAAGCTCTATTCCGACAGGCCACCCCTTGTAAAGTCCCTCAACGCCAACATGAGCAACACTTACGTGGCGGTTGAGGGCATCGTCACCGAGTTCTCCAACGTCAGCTCCGGCTACCTGATGACCGTCGACACCGGTGAGTCCCTCGTTTCCGTGCTCGTCCCGAGGGTTCTTCTCGTCTTCAACAACCTCTCTGTCAAGGTCGGCGACACGCTCTACGCCCCGGGAATAGTCTACCTCTACAAGGGCACCTCACCGGAGATAGTCGTCAGGAACCTCTCACAGCTGTCCGTCACGCCCATTGAGGAAGCCCCGGTCGTTCCGATAGGCGAGGCTCATGGCTATCCGGGAATGGTCATGGCAGTGGAGGGCTCCATAGCCGGAATAACGTACGAGAACGGTCGCTACGTTCTAACGCTTACCGACGGCCAGAACTACCTCGAAGCCCTCGTCCCGCGCGAAGTTCTCGCCAACCTCAACCCCTTCAACGCGTCGAGTGAGAGCACCGTCAAGGTTGCGGGAAGAATGGGCGACGACGGCAGGCTCGTCGCGGCCTACCTGGAGGTCGTTAGGCCAGTTAAAACCGAGTTCAAGCCAATCGGAACCCTAACCCTCGACATGCGTGGCTCAATAGTTGCCGTGAAGGGCAACATAGAGGACGTCGCCAGAATCGGCTCGAACCTTAAGCTCGTCATTGACGACGGAACGGGTAAGATGGACGTCTTCATACCCTCGGCCACTTTGGCGGAACTTTCCAACGAGACGAAGGATGGTTTGAAGGAGGGCCTCGGCGTCGAGGTTGCGGGTTACCTTGAGGAGTACCGCGGGAAGCTCGAAGTCGTGGTTTACACGGGAGAGGGAATAAGGGCCCTTGGCGAGCCACTTCCACCCCAGAGCATAGAGCTCCCGAGGGTCACCGCGGCTCAGCTCGCTGACTACGAGGGCCAGCTTGTGGACTTCGTTGGTTCCATAGAGGGCGTAACGTACGCCAACGGCACCTACTACCTCACGGTGGACGGCGTTAGGGCCTCTCTTCCGAGGGAGGTACTGCTCAACCTCAACCCGCTCGATGCGGGAACGGGCAGTCAGGTTGTCATTAGAGGTCTGGTGGAGAGCCCAGGCCTTGTAAAGGGGGAGAACCTCACCGTTGAGGTTCCGATAGCGCCGATTCCGCTCAGGCCCGACGAGGTCACCGCGGAGATGGAGGGACAGCTCGTCATTGTCGTTGGCAAGGTCACCGACGTGGCGAACCTCAGTGGCAACCTCAAGATAGTCATCGGCAACCTCCCGGTCTTCGTCCCGCGCTCAACTGCCAACGAGCTTGCATACGTTCCCGAGGAGGGCGACCTTGTTCAGGTCGGGGGATACGTTGAGCTGTACCGGGACAGTCCCGAAGTCGTGCTCTTCAATCCTGAGGCGATTGAGAAGCTTCAGGAATCTGGACCTGTGGAGGGGACCGTCGCTGAGCTCAAGACTGCCACAGAGCCACTCCTATTGACCGTCACCTGGGACGCCCTCGGCTACCAGAAGCCCGACTACCTCATGACGGTGCACGACTCCACTGGAAGTGCAACCCTCACAATCGACCGCTTGCTCCTCCCGAACCCCCTAAACGCTGGAACGGGAAGCGAACTTAAGGTCGTCGCCGACCCGCTGAGCGGCTCGATAATCGCCCTCAACGTCTCGAAGGCCATCCCGGCGAAGCTCGTCAAGACGGGTTCAGTAAGCCTTGAAATGAAAGGAAAGACGATAGCGGTCAACGGAACCGCGGTGGACGTTGCGGTCATCGGTAAGAACCTCAAGCTGACGGTAGACGACGGAAGCGGTGGAATAGCGGTCTTCGTACCCGGCGGTGCGAACCTGAGCATTGAGAAAGGTCAGGGCGTCTATTTGGCTGGCTACGTGGATGAGTACGACAAAAAGGCCGAGATTGTGGTCTACACCCTCGATGCCATCATAGTCCAGGAGAAGCCCTCCGGTGGGGTGGAGGAGATAACCGTTTCCGAGCTCTCCAACGCATCGGGCAGGGTCAACCTCACCGTCGTCTGGGACGGGCTGAGCTACGAGAACGGTGCCTACTACTTGGCCGTCCACGACGACACTGGAAGCACGAAGCTCAAGGTGGCTAGGGAGCTCCTTCCCGACCCGAGGGAAGCGGGAACGGGAAGCACGCTCAGGATAACCTACGACGCCGACAAATCCGAGGTTGTCTCATTGACCGTTATCGAAGCGGTTCCAGCCGAGAAGCTTGGCACGGGCGAGGTTACCCTTGAGTTGCTCGGACAGACCGTGATTGTTGAGGGAACAATCCAGGACGTTTACACGGGCAGGAGCTTCGTCAAGCTGACCATCGACGACGGAAGCGGGGAACTGGTGATATTCATCCCGAAGAGCGTTGCAGGAGACATGAGCTTTGAAAAGGGCCAGACGGTCAGAATAGCGGGCTACGTCGCCGAGTACAAGGGAACCGTCGAGGTCATCCCCTACAGGGGCGACTGCATCGAGGTGAGGTGATGGCCATGATTCCCCTCTCCGAACTTTTAATCTGGTCCCTTGCGGGGGTGCTCTTCGGCTCCCTCATCTCCTGGATTCCTGGCTTCCACATATTCAACATAATGGCCCTACTGGTGGCTGTCTTCGGTGTCGGTGAGCTGATGCCCGTCCAGGCCTTTCCATTCTTCGCCATCGGGGCAATAGTGGCCTACGCATACGTGAGTGCAATATCGAGCGTCTACTTCAGCGTCGCCGACGAGAGCGCGGTGTTCCTCCTCTTCCCGACCCAGCGCTACCTCCTCCTCGGCAGAGGACATGAAGCAGTTCTCCTCTACCTCATCGGGGCAGTCGCGGGAACCCTAGTACTGGTCCTCGGCGCCCTCTTCATCTTCCCGAGGGTTCTGCCCCCAATCTACCAGGCGACCAGTCCGTACATAACCTACTTCCTCGTCGCCATAGTGGTCTTCATGTTCATGAGCGAGTGGCCCAAGGAAGGAGACCGCGGAAGGACACCTGCGGAGAGGCTCTGGCTGGCCTGGAGGCAGATACTCGGCGGAATCCTGGTGTTCTTCCTATCGGGAATACTGGGCTTCATCGTCATGAACACCAACCTCCTGCCGACGACGAGCGCCTACACGAGGCTCACACCGATGTTCATCGGCTTCTTCGGAATGTCTTGGGTGATACTCAACATACTCTCCAACCCGCCGATGCTCGAGCAGGTTCCCGACGACAAAGTTGAGAGCAGCGTCTACAACACCCTCAAGGCCACCTTCGGTGGCGCTCTGGGAGGAACCATAGCGGCGGTCTACCCGATAATCACGGGTGGAATGGGTGCCCTCGTTGCGGGCCACATGACCAGCCAGCGCGGTGACGACGCCTTCATCATAAGCCAGGGCGTGAACAGGGTCATCTACTACGTCGGGGCCTTCACGCTCCTCTTCCTGCCCCAGCTGAGGCTCACGAGGGGAGCGGCGGCGTGGCTCGTCAGCTCAATCTACACCCCCAAGAGCTACGCGGAGTATCTGGCCGCGATAGGCGTTATACTTCTCAGCGCGGGGATAAGCTTCCTCTTCACCTACTACCTCTCCAAGTTCATAGCTAAGAGCTTCAACGTCGTCCACATCAAGAAGCTCTCCTACGTGGTTGCAGTGACGCTTGTGGTGATAAGCTACCTCCTCACGGGCCCCATGGGCATTGCCGTGCTCCTCGTCTCAACGGCTATAGGAATGATGGCGGCAGCGTTCAACACCAGGAGGAGTTACTGCCTCGGTGGGCTCATACTGCCCGTGCTCATCAGCATGACGGGCCACACGGGCTACTTCATGCACCTGCTCGGACTGGGGTGATGGAAGATGAGAGGGTTCACCCACTACATCTCGGGCCTCGCGGCCGCAACCTTCTTCGCGGCACTCGTCGGTGATTTGAGGCTCGGCATACTCATTCCCGTCATAGCGGCGGCAGCCGCTTACTTCCCCGACTTCGTGGACTTCAAGTTCGGGAAGTTCCTTGCGAGGAGGGATTACGAGATAGACCCTGCCCCCTGGGACGAGAAGAAGCACTACGCTCCAAAGCTCGTCAAAATTAGCGAGCTGAGCGAGAAGAACCGCTACCAGTTCTTTGCCGTCGAGGGAACGGTAGAAGAGATACTCGTCAGGGGTTCGGGAAAGGTTACGTACAAGGTGCTCCGCGAGGACGGGAGCGAGGAGACGGTGACCGAAAACTACAACAGCATAGTCTTCACGCTCAACGACGGAACAGGGAAGATAACCGTCGAGGCCTTCGGAGATGACTACGAGTTCTTCGAGGAGGAGTTCGGAAAAATCGAGGAAGGCAAGGAGATGCTCGTCTTCGGCTACGTGGACGTTGAGGAGGACGGTTCGCTCAAGCTCGTCGTCAGCGACGCACCGCACCCGCAGGGCATAGCTGACACCATAGCGAGGGCCATCGAGGAAGCCTACCGCGAGGGCGAGAGGATAGTCAAGATACACAACATTCGCCTACCTGGAGACGTTTACAGGCGCTTCTGGGTCCACCTCGACCCGCCCAGGAGGGAGGTCAGGGTTGAGATGGGGCCGATAGTAACGCCCGGAGGGGTCGCCATAGGCGGCGACGTTCCCGAGTACAGGAAGTACGGCATAGCGAAGGTCAGCGTGCCCTTCATCAAGACCTACCCCAAGCCCACGAGGATAGACTCCTTCTCGGGCCCTGAGATAGCCTTCAGAAAGGCCGAGTTCAGGGGCAAGACCGTCGTCAAGGACAGGTTCCTGCCCTGGCACCACGGCTTCAGCCACTCCCTCACGATGGGCATTATAATAGGCCTCGTCGTCTTTGCCTTCTTCAAGCTGATAGGCTACGAGCACGCGACGGAGTTGGCACTCGCTTCAATGATAGGTCAGTGGCTCCACGTCTTCGAGGACCAGCTCGGCTTCATGGGAAGCAACCTGCTCCCACCGATAACCAAGGACGTCATCCCTGGCTTCAAGCTCGGTGAGAGTGGTAGCGGGCTCACCAACTTCTCCACCGCCTGGCTCATGATAGCCTTCATGATATGGAACTTCAATCGCTTCACTGAGCCAAGGCCCATACCGATAAGCGACGCAAAGTTGCTTCTCTACCTGATATGGCCGTCCATAATTGGCTTCGGGATAGCAATAGTCAGGAGCTTCAAGCTCAGAAAGGAAATCTCGGAGCTCATGGACTACTACACGAACTTAGAAGCCTTCGAGGAGCTGGAGGAGGTCGGGGGGATTTAGTTCTTCCCTTTTCTCTCCCCAGGTTTTCTCGCGACGACACCAAGCGCCTCTTCAACGCGCTTAACGCCGACGAAGCCGGCCCTCCTCAACCGCTCCATAACACCCTTCTGGAGGTCCTTTCTGCGGTATTTCTTTCCGGGGTTGCCAACGTAGTGGAAGAGCCTTCCGCCGGGCTTCAAAACCCTGAAAAGCTCGCGGTAGAACTCCTCCGAGTAGAGCTGTCCTGCTAAAGAAAAGCGCGGGGGGTCGTGTATTACCACGTCGAAGCTCTCCTCGTTGAACTTCTTCACCACCTCAAAGGCGTCGCCGTGAATCACCTGTATTTTACCGCCCGTGAAGAGCTCCCGGCTCCAGGGGTTTATCTTCGCGAGCTCGATGACGTTTTTATCCTTCTCGATTGTTATGACGTAGGCCCCCCTCTTTGAGGCCTCTATGGCGGTGTAACCGAGTCCCATGCAGGTATCTAAGACCGTCTCGCCTTCCTTTGGTTTTACCGTGTTAACCTTGTTCCTTGTGTCCTGGAGCGGGTTTACTCCCTTCGTCCTGTGCATCCTGATGCCGTTTATCTCAATCGTCGGCGGAATCGTCGGGACGAGCTTGTAGAAGCCCTCTCCAGCGATGGCGGCCTTGTAAACTCCCCCCTCTTTAACGAAGTAAACGCTACCCTCGTCCCTTGCTATCCTCTCGATGACGTCTCTCGAAACTCGCGTTCCGTCGGGGAAGATGAACTCATCACCTTCCCGCGTTACCTCCCACGTCCTGTTGGTCTTCCTGAGGTCGAGGTTGAGCCTGACCGCCCCTCGTGAGAGGAGCATCCTTCTCGCGTCCCGAGCAGTTAAAAAGTAAGCGTTCATGGCCTTTCCCTCTTCCAGGATGGGACACCTTTTTATATAGTTTTACCTCACTTATTAATAAGCGGGAGGCTGATAGGATGAGGGCCGGCGAGAGGGTTCGCACCGGAATCCCTGGCTTTGACGAGCTTATCGAGGGTGGCTTCGTTCCTGGAAAGGCCTACCTGGTCACAGGTCCTCCCGGGAGCGGTAAGACCACCTTTGCCATGCAGTTCCTCGTGGAGGGTGCGAGAAACGGCGAGAGGGTTGCGTACATATCACTCGTCCACAATCCCGAGGAGGTCATCAAAGACTTTGAGCGCTTCGACCCGGAGGTTAGAGACCACATCGCCCACGGGAACCTAATCCTCTACGACCTTGGACGGGAACTCTGGGGCTCCACTGCCAAACCTCCCCAGTGGAGCAGCGTTATGTTCCGCATCAAAGACCTAGCGAGGGAGGCGAAGATTTCGCGCCTTGTCATAGACCCGCTTACCGCCGTAGACTTCCCCACAACAGACCCCGCCGAGAAGAGAGCTGAACTCGCAACCTTCTTGAGGACGATTGAAGACCTCGGCATAACAACTATACTCGTTGCCGAGCTGACCGAGCTCGACCGCTACACAGAGGAGCACTACCTCGTTGATGGTGTCATAATGCTCCACTACTACCTCGACGGCGTCAAGATGGTTCGCGCCGTTCAGGTTCTCAAGATGCGCAGGACGAACCACGAGACGAGGATGTACCGCGTTGAGTTTGGTTCCCGCGGACTCTCCGTCAGGGGGCCACTCATATGAGAAGGTTTCGAAAAAAACCCGTGACAATAGCAGAAATACTCTCAGAGGAAAGTCCTGTTCGAAAGGCCTATTTGCTCGGCTACTTTCTGGGCTATTCTGGCCACTTGGCTTGGAGTGGCTGGTCGAGGGAGCTTAAGGAGCGCGTCCTTCGGGAGGCGGAGGCGAGGAACGTCCTCGGCCCGGCCCTCGACTCCTTCAGAAAAGGAAGAACTGAGGGTGCCTCGGACAGGGAGCTTGACGTCATGCTTGGAGTTTACAGGCCTCCCGTTCTTGAGGCGGAGCTCAGTGCGGAGTCAGTTCGCTCGGTCGTTGAGCGCTCAAGGATTCTGGGCATGCTCTCCGTCCGGCTTACTGGTGAAGCGAGGTTCCTCGGCTTCGTGCGCTTTTCCAACAGCAGGGGGCATCTGGGGATACCCTCTTTTCTCAGGAGGCCTTAGGTTATTCTCTCAAACACCCTTTCAAAGTTCTTAAAGGCTATCGCCTCCACCTCTTTCTCGCTGAAGTTTTCTCTCAGCTTTTCAATGAGCGCAGGAATCTTTGACTCGTTTTCAAAGCCCTCGACGTTCCTCCCACTCCATCCGCTCAGGTAGTAGACGAAGTCGAAGCCGAGGCCTACGTGTTTGTAGCCTATGAGGTCGGCCATGTAAGTTATGTGCTCGACGTACTTTTCCAGTGTCGGCTTCTCCTTATCCACGAAGCCCGGTATAGCGACGGCACCAACAACGCCGTCCCTCTCGGCTATCGCCTTCAACTGCTCGTCGGTCAGGTTCCTTGGGTGGTCGCAGAGCTTTCTCGCGTTGGAGTGTGATGCTATGACCGGGAAGGATGTGACATCAAGGGCGTCCCAGAAGCCTGCCTCGTTTATGTGGCTGAGGTCTATCACTATTCCAAGCTCCTCGGCCTTTCCAACGACCTCCACGCCGAAGTTGGTGAGGCCTCCGTTCGTTCTCTCGAAGACTCCGTCGCCTATCGCGTTCCTCAGGCTCCAGGTGAGCGTCAGAACGCGGAGCCCTAGGCGGTGAAAGACCTCGAGGAGCTCTAAACTCTCGCCTATTGGCTCTCCCCCTTCGAGGCCGAGCCAGAGCGCGACCCTTCCGGCTTTTATCGTTTTCCGCATCTCCTCAACGTTCCTCACGAGCTCGAAGCGCTCGCTCTCCTCGATGTCCTTGAGAAAGGCGTTCAAAACCTCGAAGCCGTAAACGGTTGCGTCCTTTCGCCTGTCCGGCCTCGTCCATATCGCCATGACCCTAGAACTAACCCAGCCGTTGAAGAAGTGCCAGTTCCCTTCGAGGACGCGCGTTTTCCCTGCCTTCCTCTCGTCGTAGATGAAGGTGGGCAAATCCGAGTGTGCGTCGAAAATCATGGGCTCACCCAAGGGTCATCGTCTCGACGTCCCTTAAGGTTTCCGCCCTGACCTCTGGCAGGGGTATTGACTCGGCCACCTTTTTGGCCTCGTCGTACTCCTCCCTCTCGGCGAGGGCAATCGCTATTCCCCTGAGGGCGCTGCTCTTCCTTCCCGGGTCTTCTATCATCCCCGCGAAGGTCAGCGCGTCCCTGAGGCTTCCAAGCTGGGTCAGGAGCATCGCCATCCTCTGGGCGCTCGCCGGTGAGAGCTCAACGTTGCCGGCCTCGCGGAGTGCCTCTTCAATAACCTCTACGTAAGTCGGTTCGTTTACGCGCTTCATCCAAAGGGCCGCTTCGAGTTCCCCAATGAGCTTCGACGCACCCTTGAACTTCCTCCTTATCAGGGCCAGAGCGTAGTGGTAGCGTCCCTCAAGCAGGGCGCGCCTTATCTCCGGCAACCCAGTCTCGCTCATTATCTCGGCGAGCTGGAGCTTCTTTTCTGTGACGCCGGCCCTCTGGTTCACGTGGAGCTTGTCGAAGATGTCAAATGCAGTCCGGTAGAAGCCTATTGCGTTTTTAGAGAACAGCTCATCACCGGCGTTCTCCATGAGTTCAGCTATTTTGAGAAGGCCGTCAACTTTAGCCCGGTATTCTACCTCCGCCCTGGCTATAACGTCGAAAGCAACATCGAAGAGTTCCATAGCGGTTTCGGCGTCGCCGGTCGTGGCAACGTAGTAGGCTACCGTTGCCAGAGCTTCCCCCTTCAGCAGTGGGTCCTTTATCTTACCGGCCTCCTCTATGGCGGTGTTGAAGGTCTCGGTAGCCTCTTTGTAGTATCCGAGGGCATGAAAGGCAAAGGCGATTATGCCGTATCCCACCGCCCTCGTGTACGGGTCTTTTGAGTGCTCGGCGATGTATTCAGCGTCCTCGAGGATTCCGGGAATCCAGTCCTCGGGGCCGCCTTTCTGTCTTATAGCCAAGGCAACGTTGATGAGGGCCTCAATCTGGTCGAGCTCATCACCTAGCTCCCACACCCTCTCAAGCGCGTCCTCGAACTGTCCCCTCTCTGCCAAAGCCCTAATCTCTTCGAGGTCGGTCATGGCAACTTTTAATTAACTTCCAAATCCTTATAAACCTTCTCGGACGTCATACAACCATGCCGATGCTAACTTTGGCCCTCTACAACACCTACGATGCCAGAAGGCTCCACGAGGCCCACCTGCGCGCAATAGCCCGCTCCGCCCCGATAGCGTACGCCTACGGCTTCCATCTGGCCCTAATCGGCTTCCCTCTCGATGGAAAGCCCCTCGACGTTGCCGAGGAGGTTAGCGAGCACACGACGATAGGGGAGGGTGGCAAATACCTCGTTGAACTCGCCAGGGGAAACCGCTTTCACCTCCTTGAGTTTCCGAAGAAGGGATTCCCTCCGCAGTTTGGCATTCCCGTTGCCACAACGAGAAAGCCCTCGGAGGAAAAAGAACTCACGCCCCTTGAACTTGCTGAGAGGGCCCTCAACGGCGAGCGTTTTCTCCTCCTCATAGGGCTCGGAAGGCACGGCCTCCCAAAGGAAACCTTTAAGTTGGCGCGCCACCATATGGACGTCACGGGAAAGAGGGTCAGCCTCGAAACCTGCACTGCCATAGGTGCGATAGCCGTCAGAATCGCCACCTATATGGAGGCCTTGAAATGGAGGAGTGGAAGAAGGAAGTAGCGTGGTTTTTGGTGGCAATCGTTGTCGTTTTCGGAATTCAAGCGGGCCTCAGGGTGGCCCTTCACACGGACTCGCCCCTCGTTATAGTGGTGAGTGGCTCTATGGAGCCCGTCTTTTACAGGGGGGACGTCGTCCTCCTTAATGGGGTTACCAATCCCGACCAGATAAAGGTCGGTGACGTGATAGTTTACAAGCGTCCCGGCTATGAGTACCCGATAATTCACCGCGTTCGCTACATTTACACTGTTAAAATCAACGGGAAGCCCGAGAAGTGCTTCGTGACCTGGGGTGACAACAACCCCGTTCCAGACCCGCCGTACCCAACTTCGGACGGCCTGCTGGAGGTTCAGCTCCCCGACGGTTACATAGCCGGATGCGTGCCGACATACGCTGTCGAGGCCAAGGCCGAGTTCGTATTCCCGAAGATAGGCCTCATCCCGCTCTGGATTCGCAACGCCCTCGGCCTGGGATGATGTGAGGGTAGGTAACTGAGCCGTGATGAGCTAATCGGCCCCTGACCGCTTTTTGTCAATTTTTCTTCCCATCGAAAGGCATTTTAACTTTCTCATGCCAACCCCTCCGGTGGTCGAATGGACGCGAGAGATTTTCACCGGGGCAACTTCATAGGCAACGGCAAGATAGAGGTCATTCCAAAGGTTCCGCTAACGAGGAAAACTCTTCCATTAGCTTACACCCCAGGCGTCGCCGAGGTCTCGCGCGAGATAGCTGAAGAGCCCGAGAAGGCCTTCGAATACACCAACAGGGGCAACACGATAGCAGTAGTCAGCGACGGAACCCGCGTGCTGGGTCTCGGGGATATAGGCCCCCTTGGAGCTTTACCTGTGATGGAGGGCAAGGCCCTGCTCTTCAAGGCCTTCGGTGGCGTTGACGCGTTCCCGCTCGTTTTAGCAGAGAAGGACCCTGAAAGGTTCATAGATGTCGTTAAAGCCGTCTCCCCGTCCTTCGGCGGGATAAACCTCGAAGACATAGCCTCGCCCAAGTGCTTCTACGTACTCGACAGGCTGAGGGAGGAACTCGACGTTCCTGTCTTCCACGACGACCAGCAGGGCACGGCGAGCGTCGTTTTAGCGGGCTTAATCAATGCTCTAAAGGTAGTTGGTAAGAAACTTGACGAGATAAGCGTCGCGCTCTTCGGGGCAGGGGCGGCCGGCTTCGCGACGCTCAGATTAATCGTCAGGGCAGGCGTCAAGCCGGAAAACGTCCGCGTCGTCGAGCTCGTGAACGGGGAGCCGAGGATTATAACGCCGGATTTGCCCCTTGAGGAGCTCTTCCCCTACAGAGGCCAACTCCTCGCGAGGACCAACGGCGATGGGATTGAGGGAGGCCCGGCAGAGGCGCTCACGGGAGCTGACGTTCTCATCTCCTTCACGAGGCCGGGACCGGGCGTTATAAAGCCCGAGTGGATAAGGAACATGGCCGACGACGCGATAGTCTTTCCCCTCGCCAATCCCGTTCCGGAGATTCTTCCGGAGGAGGCCAAAAAGGCCGGCGCGAGGATTGTGGCAACGGGGAGGAGCGACTACCCGAACCAGATTAACAACCTACTCGGCTTTCCAGCGATTTTCAGGGGTGCTTTGGACGTTAGGGCCAGGACGATAACGGACGGCATGATAATCGAAGCCTCAAAGGCCATGGCCTCCGTGATAGAGCCGAGCGAGGAGGAGATAATCCCCTCACCCTTCCATCCCGACGTTCACCCCACTGTGGCGAAGGCTGTCGCTGAGGAAGCCATGAAGGAAGGCGTTGCAAGGGTTCGCGTTAATCCAGAGGAGGTCGCGGAGAGGCTAAGGAAGTGGAGGGAGTTCTACTCCAGGTTCATAGTCCCCATGAATGATGAGCGTAAGGCCTACCGGTAGAGCGAGTTCCCGTGCGCGTCGATTGCAACCAGCAGGGGGAAGTCCTCCACCTCAAGGACCCAGAGGGCCTCAGGTATTCCAAGGTCAAGCCAGTGGACGGCCCTGACCCGCTTTACGCTTTTGGCGGCGAGTGAGCCGGCCCCTCCAGTAAAGGCGAAGTAAACCGCTCTGCCCCTGAACGGCTCAGCTTTCATTCCTCCCTTCCCTATTATCCCCCTGATACCCAGGTCAAGAACCCCGTCGAGGTAGCGGTTCATTCTCGCGCTCGTCGTCGGCCCTGCCGAGACTATCTCGTAGCTCCCGTGGGTTTTCCTCACGACGGGCCCGCAGTGGTAGATTACGGCCCCCTCAGGGTTGAAGGGCAGTTTCTCCTTTGGAAGGCTCAGAATTCGCCTGTGGGCCGAGTCCCTCGCGGTAACGATTTCTCCCGACAGGTAAACGACGTCCCCCGCCTTCAGTCTAAGGACATCCTCCGTGCTCAGCGGGGTTCTCAGCCTCACTGCCACACCTCGACCCTCCCGTCGGGTTTTATCCTCACGAAGGCCCGCCTGTTGGCCCAGCACTGGACTATTAGACCAACGGGGAAGCTCGCAGGATGCCTGTGGGCGACCTCTATCTTCACGTCCAGAGCGGTCGTTTTCCCGCCCATCCCCATTGGACCTATTCCGAGGGCGTTTACTTCCTCCAGAAGCTCCCCCTCGATTTCTGCAATCCTTTCATCAGGGTTCCTCTCGCCGACCCGCCTGAGGAGGGCCTTCTTCGCCAGCAGGAGGGAGTAATCGGCGCCACCGCCGACGCCTATGCCCAGGACAACCGGTGGACAGGGTTTTCCACCGCAGGCCTTAACCTTCTCGACCACGAAGCGCTTAACGCCCTCCCAGCCCTCGCCTGGGGTGAGCATTGCCAAGGCGGAGCAGTTCTCGCTTCCACCTCCCTTGGGCAGAACTGCCATCTCGATTTCATTGCCTCCAACAAGCTCCCAGTGGATTATCGGAACGCCTCTGCCCGTGTTGTCGCCCAAGTTCTTTCCCGTGAGAACATCGACAGCGTTGGGCCGAAGCGGGACTTTTTCAGTCGCGAGCCTCGTGGCTTCCACGATTGCCCTCTCGATTTCCCCCAGAAACGGACTCCTTAAGCCCGCCTTCACGAAGAACATAAGCGTCCCCGTGTCCTGACAGACGGGTATGGACTCGGTTCTGCCAATCTCTATCGCCCTCAGGATGTTCCCGAGGTTGAAACGCGCCACCCCGTTTTCCTCACGCTCGTAAGCCTCTCTTAGAGCGGAAACGACGTCATCTGGAATCCTTGTCACCGCGAGCCTTATCGCCTCGACGATTGCCTCTATCAATAGGCACTCACCTGTTTAAGGCCGGACGTGGGAGTTAAAAATATTGACGTGAGAATGCCATAAGAACTCCCCAAAGTTCACCACTATGCTGGTAAACTTTCAGCCAAAACTCTACCACCATACTGGTAAACATTTCGCCCAGACTGTTACACTATACTGGTAGCTTCTGCTCCAGGGCATCGAACCTGCTTCAGCGGGCGCCAGAATTGGGAAGTAAGAAGGGAAAGGGCCTCAGCCCTTCAGAATCTCGACTATCTGCTCCGCGACCTGGACTCCAGCGCGCATCTGGGCCTCCTCGGTGGATGCTCCGATGTGGGGCGTTAGGACCACGTTGTCGAGCTTAGTTAGTGGGTGGTCAGCGGGGAGCGGCTCCTCCTCGAAGACGTCGAGGCCCGCTCCGTAAATCCAGCCCTCCTGAAGTGCCTTGACGAGGGCGTTGGTGTCAACGACGGCCCCGCGGGCGGCGTTTATGAGTATCGCGGTCTTCTTCATGAGCTTAAGGCGCTCCTCGTTTATGAGGTGGTAGGTGGCATCAATGAGCGGGACGTGGAGCGTTACGACGTCGCTCTCCCTGAGGAGCTCCTCAAGCTCGACGAACTTTCCATCGACCTCTTTAGCGCGCTCCTCGTTTGGCTTGGGGTCGTAGAGGAGGACGTTCATTCCAAAGGCGTTCGCTATCTTCGCCACTTCGTAGCCTATCCTTCCGAAGCCGATTATACCTATCGTCTTGCCCTCGAGCTCGATTCCCATGCACTGCTTCTTGGCCCAGACGCCTTCCCTCATCTTCCTGTCGGCGAAGGCCACCTTTCTGGCAACTGCAAAGAGCAGGCCGAAGACGAGCTCCGCAACGCTCCTTGAGCTTGCCCCAGGGCTGTTGACGACCTTAATGCCCCTCTCCTTCGCGGCCTCAAGGTCTATGTTGTCCAGGCCGACGCCTGCCCTTCCGATGACCTTGAGCTTGGGAGCGTTTTCGATGACCTTTCTCGTCACCTTTGGCTTGCTCCTGACGATAATCGCGTCAACATCACGGACAAGCTCTACTAATCTCTCCTCGTCCGGGTACTCCTCGTAAAGAACCTCAAAACCTGCTTCCCTCAAAACCTCCAAAGCTTTCTCGTGCAGTGGCGCCGCAACGAGAACCTTCATGCTTTCACCCCCTCCGTTTTATTGCCATCAGCATTACTTGGTCTGAAGCGTCTTCCGCGCGGTCGGCTATGTCGCCGACCTTCGTGATTGCCTGGTTCCATATTAGCTTTGCGTAAGTTGTTATCGTCTCGCTCTCAAACACCATCGCCTTGAGCTTGTACTCGACCTTGTCAGCGTTCTCCTCGAGGTCTTCTGTCTCCTTTGCGAGCTCCAAAGCCCTGTCAACGTCCTCGTTGAGGGCCTTTACTGCCTCCATGAGCTTCTCGTAGGTTTTTACCGCCTCCCTCACGAGGGTCATTATCTCGTCTTTGAGCTCCTCGGGGACCCTCGGCTTGGCGAGAATCAGAGTGTGGGCCGCGCTCTCGGCCGCGTCCGCCACCTGGTCTATGAGCTCGCTCAGCCTTACGTAGTCCCCCCTGCTGGCGGGCAGAAAGGCTCCCTCGTAGAGCATGAGCTCGATGCTCCTTCTCAGCTTGTCGGCCTCGCTCTCAAGTCTTGTTACCTCTTCCTCAAGCTCCTTCGCGCCATCAAAATCTCCGTTCAGGTACGCCTCGATGAGCCTTTCAAAGGCCTTAACGGTTTCGTAAACGACGTTGAGGTGCCTGTCTATGGCGTCAAAAACGTTGCTTTCCTTACCCCCAAAGAGTGGCATTTTCACACCCCGTCTAAAGATGGGTTGAACCCCTATTTAGGTTTTCCTTCGCCTTGATGAGTGCCCACAGGAGTTCGTTCCTTGGGGCTTCCAAACCAACGGAGTTGGCATATTCAACGATTTTGCCGTGAATGTAGTCCACCTCCGTCCTTCTTCCGCGCATTATGTCCTGGAGCGTCGAGTTGTAGTTCTCCCGCGTTCTCTCTATCGTGTCCCAGAGCAGTTCGAGGGGGTGAACCTCGAACTCTATGCCAAGCTGCTGAGCAACCATACACCCTTCCCGCGCTATCTCTATCGAGATTCCCTCCAGCTCTGGGATGTCACGCAGGGCCCCGTTCTTGACTTCTAAGACCGTTCCAAGTCCGTTTATGACGGAATTTACTATCGCCTTCGCCCACTTCCAGCCGACCGCGTTCTCCGTGACCTTCGTCTCTATTCCTGCCTCGTTGAAGGCCCTCGCGACTTCCTCGACGAACTCAGCTTTTCCCGTTGGATACTTCCCGATGACGGTTATCCCCTTCCCCGTCCACTTGACGACACCCCACTCCACGAGCATCGCGCCATTGGTGGTTATCCCCCCGATGACGTTGGGTGTAACCTTCAGCGCCAGCTCCTCGTTTCCGAGGCCGTTCTGGACGCTCAGAACCCACGTTTCCGGCCCTATGCAGTTCCTCGCGCACTCTAAGGCGGTCTTCGTTGAGTAGGACTTCGTGGTCAGGAGGAGAAGCTCAGGTGGCTCGTCCGGAGCGTGGGGGGAAGCCTTGGCCTTTACCTCGAACTCCTCTATTCCGATAACCTTCAGTCCTTTCTCGTTTACCGCCTTAACCTGCTCCTCTCGTCCTATGAGCAGGACGTCGTTTCCGGCCCTCGCCAGGAGCGCGCCTAAGAGGGAGCCTATGCTTCCAGCTCCGAGCACGTAAATCCTCATCCTCTCACCTCAGGAGTTTTCTCAGGTGGTTGAGCGAGTAAACGTAAACCAGCGCGAAGAGGGCCAGCTTAACCCTCTCGGGAACCTGATAAGCTCCGATTAGGTAGAGCGCCGACGCCGGGAGGAGTCCGAAGGAAGAGAGAACCCTGTTCCTTAGGAGGAGGAATGGAATGGCAACCCCGAGAACCGCCCTGGTGCCCCCGAGGTTGTAGAGGCCAAGCGCTATGGCAAGACCCGTCCCCCCGATTACCGCGTTGACGAAGCGCTCCCAGAACTTTACCGGCTGATTCTCGTAGGGATAACCGAGTGCCAGGAGGAGGGCCGAGAGCGCTATTAGCGCGTACCTCTCTTCTTCCCCGAGCGGGTAAGTCAGCGCAAAGGCGAGAACTGCGCCGGCCGAGAAGGGTCTGGCCTTTTTCTTTACCGCCGGAACGATGAGCGGAAGGTATAGGTAAGGAATCCCCTCCATGCTCCCACCGCAAGCGTTTAAAGAGTCCTCCTTAAATGCATACCGATGCTCTCGGTCGTTCTCGTCGAACCTGAGGGGCCGGCGAACATAGGCATGGTGGCGCGGACGATGAAGAACTTCGGCTTCTCCAGATTAGTCCTCGTGAACCCGAACCTGACGGCGGAGAGTTACAGCTACGCGGTCCACGCAAGGGATGTTCTCAAGAACGCAACCATCGTGGACACCTTTGATGAAGCTTTGAAGCTATTCGATTTGACCGTTGGAACCACCGGAAAGCCCGGGAGGAGGTTCATACCCTACCGCACACCGCTCTACCCCTGGGAGCTGAGGGAAACCCTGAAAGGCTACACCGGTGAGGTCGGTCTGTTCTTCGGCAGAGAGAGCATAGGGCTTAAGAACGAGGAGCTTGAGAGGCTCGACATAATCGTCACGATTCCGACGAGCGAGGATTATCCCGTCATGAATTTAGCTCAGGCGGTTGCGGTTATACTCTATGAGCTCTCGAAGGCTAAACCCGAACCCTCTGTCGAAGCCCTAAAACCTGCGACGAGAGATGAAAAGGAGGCGCTCGTTAGGGTGTGGGCCGAGCTTTTAAACGCTCTCAACTACCCCAAGGACGAGGAGAGGCGAGAGGTTTTCGTTAAGGTCTTCCGGAAGGCAGTCGGTAAGGCCTTCCTCTATGGTCGGGAGGTTCACACCCTCATGGGCCCGCTGAGAAGGGCCGTTAAGAGGCTGGAGGAATGCTGAATGCTCGCGGTGGAGAGGTTTAGGGTCAACGGGAGAGACGTCTGGATTGGGGTAATCTTTCACGGGAGGATTCAGGGTGTAAGCTTCGCCTTCACGAGGGGCGAGCTTTTGGAGAGAATCAGAAACCTCGCCGAATTCCTGCGGAGGAGAAACGTTGCCGTTTCCCTCGACGTCCAGCCGAGCAACTACACCGAGCTCGTTTATCGCGTTATGGTTGGGGAGCTCGACAACGAGAAAGCCCTTTCCGAGCTCTCCTTCGAGGGTGTAACACCCTTTGAGAGGCGCGTTTACGAATGGCTCACGAAAAACGTTAAAAGAGGGGCTGTTATAACCTACGGTAGCCTTGCAAAGGCCCTTGAAACGTCGCCGAGAGCGGTCGGCGGGGCGATGAAGAGGAATCCGTATCCAATAATCGTCCCCTGCCACAGGGTTGTGGCGAATGACGGCATAGGCCACTATAACCTTGGGATTGAAGAAAAGAAGTTCCTGCTCGAACTTGAGGGGGTGAAGGAATGGACAAGCTGAAAGCCTATATAATCGGCTTCCTCGTTGTCCTCCTTGCGGTGGCCGGTTTCATAGTTTACAACTGGGGCTTCTGGAAGCTGGTGCAGGTTGTCCTCGCGATAGGCTTCGTCGGTTTCACGCTCGCGCTGCTCTTCTTTACGGCGCTGACACTCTACGCCGAGAGCTGGAAGTACGGGGCCATTCTGGCAGTCCTCACCGCGATAGCGGGCTACGGCTCCTACCTCGTGCTCACCTGGCAGAAGCTCGAAATCGTCGGGGGAATCATAGCGTTCTTCGTCCTCCTGCTGGCCTTCGGAATATGGTACATAAGCGAGCCCGATTTGAGCATAGCGGACCGCTTCCGCTCGGCTGAAAAGCTTGAGAGGATGGGACGCTACAAGCAGGCGGCAAGAAAGTACGAGAAAGCTGGAAACTATGAGAAGGCGGCTGAGATGTACCTGAAGCTCGGCTGGCTTGAGAGCGCGGCGTGGGCCTACGAGAAAGCTGGAAAGTACGAGAAGGCCGCTGAGCTCTATGAACAGCTCTACGAGAAGGAGAATGACACCTACTACCTGAAGGAGGCCCATGAGTACTGGAAGAAAGCTGGAAACATGGAGAGGGCCGCCAAGGCGCTTGAAAAGTACGCCGAGGAGGAGCCCTGGTTCTGGGAGGACGTGGCGAAGCTCTACGAGGAGCTCGGAAACGAGGAGAAGGCCAGGGAAGCCTGGGAGAAGGCCCTTGAGTACTACACCAAGGAGGCCCAGGAGGAGGGCGTCTTCTGGGAGGACGTCGGCAACATAGCGAGGAAGCTCGGAAGGGAAGAGCTCGCGAGAGAGGCCTACCAGAAGTTCCTCGAGTACTGCCTCAAGGAAGCTGAAAATGACCCGATGTGGTGGAAGCACGTGGCTGAGGCCTACGAGTACCTCGGCGAGAAGGAGAAGGCCGAAGAGGCGCGGAGGAAGTACGAGGAGTACAGGCAGAGAATCCTTAAGGCCAACGAGGAGACCTCACAATTCCCTGAGAATTAAAGGGGTTGACTTTCCTTACTCTTTTGGTACCCTCGTTACACCACCGCTCCTGAAGCTGGCCTTTAAAGAGGACTAAAACACGTCCCCAGTGTCCTCGAGCTCCTTCAGCTCCCCTTCGATTTCCTTCTCTTTTTTCTCCGCATAGTGTTCCATCCAGTTGAAGAACATCCAGTTAAGGAACAGCAGAAGAGCCAAGCCTAAGATGCCCAACAGGAGCTGTGAGTCCGTGGGAACGCTCCTGGGAAATGAGGCCATCTACACCACCACCCGGGATTCGTCGAGGGGACTAAAAACTTTGCCAACCTTTTTAAAATCGCGTAGGAATTCCCTTTAGGTGGTCAGGATGATGGGAATGAACCCGAGACAGATGAAGAAGCTCATGCGCCAGCTCGGCATAAAGATGGAAGAGTTAGAAGGCGTTAATGAGGTCGTTCTTAAGCTTGAGGGCAAGGAAATAGTCCTCAAGAACCCCGTTGTCACGGTTATGGTCGTCCAGGGCGAGAAGACCTACCAGATTGTCCCCGGGAGCGAGGAGGTAAGGGAGGTAATTGAGATTCCCGAAGAGGACATCGAGCTCGTCATGGAGCAGGCCGGCGTTGACCGGGAAACCGCGCTTAAAGCGTTGAAAGAAACGAAAGGGGACATAGCGGAGGCAATCCTCAAGCTGAGCGGGGAGTGATTACTCCTTCTTGAACTTCTCTATTGCCTTCATGAGCGGTATGAGGTGCATTAACGCCGGGCCTCCTGCCATCAGCACGGCAACCAGACCGGCCTCTATGAGTTCCTCCGGCTTCGCTCCAGCATCTAAAGCCTTCTGGGTGTGGAGGTAGATGCACCATTCACAGCCTGCGGCTATTCCGAGGGCGAGCGCTATGAGCTCCTTTTCCCTCGTTGTAAGGGCCTTGGTATCGAGGGTCTCGCGGAGGAACCTTGAGAAGGCGGCAATCTCCTTCGGGTGCTCCTTTCCGAGCCTGTCGAGGAGCTCCTCAATCTCCTTAAGCTTAACTTCCACATCCCCGTTTTCCATCGAAACCACCGTGATAAGTTGGGGAAAAAGAATCTTAAGGCTTTCCTGAACGAAACGTTCTCAACCACTCGTTGGAACTATCCCCTGCCTGCGCATCTTCAGGATGTCGTCTATAACGTCTATTAGCCCGGCTATTATCTGGTCGTACTTGCCCCCGTCCTTTCCGTAGATTTCCTTCAGCTTGTCCTCCAGCGCGAAGAGGTCTTCGGTGTCGAGGTCAAGGAGCTTCTGGGCTTCCCTCGCGAGAACGCGGAGCGTGACTCCCCTGGTTCTGTCGTCGTCGAGCAGTTTTAGAACGAGCTTGAGCATACCGGAAAGCATTTCCCTCGATGGTATCCTATCGGTTAGGCGAGCCACGAGCTCAAGGGCACCTTCAACGTCCCTCTCCTTACCAGACTTGAGGAGCGTATCTAGTAAACTGCTGAAGAACTTGGACGTTCCTGGGTAGAGGGCGTAGATGTCCGCTAAAACCCTCGCGGCGGTTTCCCTTGCCCATGGGTTCTTGCTCTTCAGGAAGTCTCCGAGGACCGGGAGAATCCTGTAGGCGTCGCTCGGTGTCAGGTGACTCGCCACCCTCGCCACAATCCAGAGCGCGTCCATTCTCCTGCTGTAGTCGTCGCTCTCCAGCATGCCGAGAACCCTGTCCATGACCTCTGGGTCGAGCTTCGCCATCTCCGCCACTATCTCCGTTTTTCCGGCATCCAAGAGCCTCTCGATGTCGTCTATGCTGTATTGGGCTATTTCAAGCTTTTTCTTGGCTTCGATTTCGCTCACGAGTTCTTCGCTCGTTACCGCGCTTTTTTCGAGCTTCTCAAGGACCTGCGACGCCTTGACGCCGAGCTTGACGTCTCCCTTAAGCTCCTTTATCCTCGTTATTGCCTTCAGCTTGTTCCTCGTGCTTATCTCCCTCTCACGGGAGAGCATCCTCTCGATGGAGTACAGCGCTCTCTCAACGACGTATGGGTCGGGGTGGGCAAGTAAATCGGCTATTCCGTCGAAAACTTCGTTCAGGACCTTTCTGTCGTCTGTCTTCATCGCCATCTCAGTAAGGGCTGTTATCGCCGCGCCCTGAACTTCCCTCTTCTTGCTCGACCCTATGAGCGAGAACAGCCAGTGGATAATCTTGTATGCTATCTTCGCGACCTTTGCGCCGAGCTTCCCAAGTCCCTCCGCCGCGTACTCGCCGAGGACAGGCATTCCGGACTTTACCACGTCCTTCAGGGCTTCGGTGACCTTTTCGTACTCCTTATCGGTGAGCTCACCGGTTTCGAGGAGTGCGTTTATGAACTCCAGCGCCTTCAGCGCCACCCGCTCATCATCGTCCTTCACGAGCTCAAGGACCGCGTCCAGCGCGAGCTTCTTTCTCTCGCCCTCAAGCTTCCCCTCTGAGAGCATGTCTATAAGCACTTGAACCACGTTGGCGCGCACGTGGGGGTTCTCGTCGTTTAGCAGTTCGAGCAAAACCTTGAAGACCTTGTCGTACTCCTCTGCCAATGCGCGAACTTCTTTGATGCGCCAGGCGAGCAAATCTTTTCTAAGGCCCTCCTTGTCAACTATGATATCGCCACCCTTTAGCACGGCGAGAAGCGTCAAACCCAGCATAGTCTTCCCCAACAGTATTACGGTGCGTTAGAATTTAAGCTTAGCCCAAAGGTTATTAAGGGTCCCTCCGATGGGTGGACGATGAGGGCAGTAGGTGTCATAAGGTACTCGCGAAGGGAGAGGCTCAGCAGGGAGGAGTTCGAGGAGCTCTTGAGGAGCGCTGGTTATGAAGTTCTGGCCGTTCTCGAGCAGAACAGGGAGGAACACCCGCGCTACAACATTGGAAAGGGAAAGCTGGAGGAGCTCAAGGAGCTCGTCAAAGAGCTCAAACCCGACAAGGTGGTTTTTGCGAACCGCTTAACGCCTTCTCAGGCCTACAACCTCTGGAAAGAGCTTCGCGTTGAGGTCATCGACCGCTGGCAGCTCGTCCTTGAGATTTTCGAAAAGCGGGCCCACTCAAAGGAGGCCAAACTTCAGGTTGAGCTTGCGAGCCTCCAGTACGAGGTCCCGCTCGTGAAGGAAGCCATACGGCGGATAAAGCTCGGCGACAGGGCCGGTTTCAAGGGAATGGGTGAGTATCAGACACAACAGTACCTCAAGCACATAAGGTACAGAATGGGCAAGATAAGGAAGGAACTTGAGAGGGTCAAGGCCGAGCGCGAGGTCAGGAGGAAGAAGCGCGAGGAGGTCGGCTTTATCCTCGTCTCCTTAGCTGGCTACACGAACGCAGGAAAGTCAACGCTCCTCAACGCCTTGGCCGGAGAGAGTGTCGATGCGAGGAATCAGATGTTTACGACCCTCGACACGACGACGAGGCGCTTCAAGCTCGGGAGCAAGAGGGTTCTAATCACTGATACCGTCGGCTTCATAGATGGCCTTCCCCCATTCATAGTTGAAGCCTTCCACTCGACGCTGGAGGAGATTGTCAAGGCCGACATAGTTCTCCTCGTCCTCGATTCGAGCGAGCCTTGGCGCGAGATAGCGAGGAAGTTCCGGGCGTCGGTAAACGTTCTCCGCGAGCTCAAGGCCCTCGACAAGCCCCTGGTCGTTGTCCTCAACAAGGTCGACCTGATTGAGAGGGAAGATGCCGAGGAGAAGGCGAGGCTTTTGACTGAGCTGAGCGAGAACCTCGGGGTCTCGATTGAAGGGGTGGCGAAAGTTTCGGCCAAGGAGAGACAGCTTGATGAGCTATACTCGCTCCTCGAACGGGTTCTCCTCAAGCTTCCCAAGTACGGGGCCTTTGAGATAGTGGTTGAAGACCCCTCAAGGGTTCCGGCGGTGATGGCCTTCCTGAGCTCGGTTGGTGAGGTTCTGTCGGTTGAGTACGGCGACGTAACGAGGATTAGGGCCTACGTTCAGACGGGCATGCTGAAGGAGCTCACGAGAATGGGGGTAAGGATAGAGAGGCTAAAGCATGCCGGCGAAGCTGAAGAGCTTAACTAGCGCGAAAGATATCCCTATCGCCGTTAGCGGCGTTGCCACCCAGCCGAAGAGTATGTCAACGACAACCTTCCTGTCAACCCCCTCACCAACGAGAAGCCCAACTCCGACGACGCCACCTACTATTGACTGGCTTGAACTCACCGGAAGGCCGAAGAAGTTGGCCAGGCTCACCGCTATGGCCGAGCCGAACTGGGCTGCGAAGGCTGAAATCGGGCCGAGGGCGGTAATCTTCCTGCCGACGGTGTGCATGACGGCGTAGCTGAAGGTTAAGGAACCAACTGCGAGACTTATCGCGACGAGGATTCCAGCGGTTTTGGGCTCCATGAAGCCAGCGCCAACTATCGGGCCCGAGGCGTTCGCGACCTCGTTGGTTCCAAAGTTGAATGCCATGTAGGAACCGCCCAAAATCGCAAGGGCCTTGTAGAGGGCCTCAATCGTCGAGACGCTCTTTATTCCAGAAATCACTTTGGAGTAGAACTTGTAGAGAACCATCGCGAGGATTCCTGAGAGTACCGGTGAGACGACCCACGCGGCAGCTATTTTACCCAAGGTGAAAAAGTTGACGGGGACGTTCATCGCCAGGCCAACACCTATGACTCCACCGACTATCGCCTGGGTGGTTGAGACTGGCAGGCCTTTAACCGTTGCTATTGTCACCCATATTCCCGCTGAAAGTAGTGCTATGAGCGCCATCTCCATCGTGAGGGAACCCTTGGGGACTATGCCTTCTCCCACGGTCTTCATAACCTTGTAGCCCTTCAGGTACGCTCCCAGGAGGACGAATATCGCTATCGTGAGCGTCGCCTGGCGGAAGCTCAGTATTCCCGACCCGACCGCCGTCCCCATGGCGTTCGCCGAATCGTTTGAGCCTATATTCCAGGCTATGTAAAATGCAACCGCAGTTATTGCCACCGCTAGTCCATCCATTGCCCATCACTGGCTATATAGTCTATATAGTTAATTAAAAAAGTTTTCGGGAAACGATGAGCGAAAAAAACCATCGGAGGAACTGAAAGTTCACCTTTACCCAAAAAATCCCGTTTAGGGTTCCTTAACTCGATACCGAAACCTAAATAAACCTTTCGGACTAACTGAGGGTGAAAAACCCACAGGAGGCAGGGAAGATGATTGAGATACGTTTTCACGGTAGGGGTGGACAGGGTGCCGTTACGGCCGCAAACATTTTAGCCTCAGCTGCCTTCAAGCAGGGAAAGTACGTCCAGGCGTTCCCCTTCTTCGGTGTTGAGAGGCGTGGAGCACCGGTTACCGCCTTCACCAGAATTGATGACAAGCCGATAAGGATTAAGACCCAGATTTACGAGCCCGACATCGTCGTTGTCCTCGACCCGAGCCTTCTCGAGACCGTTGACGTCACCGCCGGTCTCAAGGACGGTGGAACCGTCATCGTCAACACTGAGAAGAGCAAGGAGGAGGTTCTTGAGAAGCTCAAGAAGAAGCCGGCCAAGCTGGCCCTCGTTGACGCCACCACCATCGCCCTCGACATACTCGGCCTTCCGATTACCAACACTGCAATCCTCGGTGCCGTTGCCAAAGCCACTGGCGTCGTCGAGCTCAAGTACGTCCAGGAGGCCATTAAGGAGACCTTCTCAGGAACCCTCGGCGAGAAGAACGCCAAGGCTGCCGAAGAGGCCTTCAACAAGACCGTTGTCTACGAGCTCTAATCTTCTCTTCCCTTCCTTAACCGAGGCGGGTGGTGGTAAAGTTGAACACCTTGTTTGGAGAAAAGAAAGCTCAGGCTGAGAAACTCGTCTTCACGAGCGTTGAGCAGTACCCCGAGGCGCCTATAACTCTCGGGACTACCCTCAGCAACTTCACCGGCGACTGGAGAACTTTCATTCCTGTTGTGGACGACGACAAGTGCGTCAAGTGCTACATCTGCTGGAAGTTCTGCCCCGAGCCTGCAATCTACATCCGTGAGGACGGCTACGTTGGCATAGACTACGACTACTGTAAGGGTTGTGGAATCTGCGCGAACGAGTGCCCGACCAACGCCATAACGATGGAGAAGGAGGAGAAGTGATATGGCCGAGTACAAGCCTATTAGGAAGGTTGTGAGCGGAAACTACGCGGCTGCTTACGCGGTGAAGCACGCGCGCGTTCAGGTCGTCGCCGCTTACCCAATCACCCCTCAGACGAGCATCATCGAGAAGATAGCCGAGTTCATAGCGAACGGGGAGGCCGATATTCAGTACGTCCCCGTCGAGAGCGAGCACTCGGCCATGGCCGCGACCATAGGTGCTTCCGCCGCTGGGGCGAGAGCCTTTACCGCGACCGCCGCTCAGGGTCTCGCTCTTATGCACGAGATGCTTCACTGGGCGAGCGGTGCGAGACTGCCGATAGTTATGGTGGACGTTAACCGTGCTATGGCTCCCCCGTGGAGCGTCTGGGACGACCAGACAGACAGCCTGGCTCAGAGAGACACGGGTTGGATGCAGTTTTACGCTGAGAACAACCAGGAGGTTTATGACGGCGTTCTGATGGCCTTCAAGGTAGCCGAGACCGTCAACGTCCCGATAATGGTCATCGAGAGCGCCTTCATACTGAGCCACACCTACGACGTCGTCGAGATGATTCCGCAGGAGCTCGTTGACGAGTTCCTCCCGCCGAGGAAGCCCCTCTACGACCTGGCCGACTTCAGCCAGGCAATCTCGGTCGGTGCACTTGCAACTCCCAATGACTACTACGAGTTCCGCTACAAGCTCGCGAAGGCGATGGAAGATGCGAAGAAGGTCATCAAGGACGTCGGTAAGGAGTTCGGCGAGCGCTTCGGCAGGGACTACAGCGAGATGATTGAGAAGGGCTACGTTGACGATGCCGACTTCGTCTTCATGGGCATGGGCTCCCTCATGGGAACCGTCAAGGAGGCCGTCG
>NZ_JAMOQU010000100.1 GCF_027063845.1 Thermococcus sp. | reverse complement strand
AGGCTCGGCTGCGACGCCTTAATCCACCTCGGGCACAGCTACATGCGCCTGAACCTTGAGGTGCCGACAATCTTTGTCCCGGCCTTCGCGAAGGTCGAACTCGTTCCCGCCCTTGAAAAGAACATTGAGGAGATTCGGAAGCTTGGAAGGAGGATAGCGCTCGTAACCACCGCCCAGCACGTTCACAGGCTTGACGAAGCGAGGGAGTTCTTGGAGAAGAACGGCTTCGAGGTGCTCATCGGAAGGGGCGACTCAAGGGTGAGCTGGCCTGGGCAGGTGCTCGGGTGCAACTTCTCCAGCGCGAAGGTCGAGGCCGACGGCGTTCTCTTCATCGGGGCCGGCTACTTCCACCCGCTTGGCGTTGCGCTGGCGGTTAAGAAGCCGACCCTGGCGATAAACCCGTACTCCGGCGACGCGCTCTGGATGGATGAAGAGGCGGAGCGCCTTGTAAGAAAGCGGTGGGCCCAGATAGCCAAGGCCATGGATGCGAAGAGCTTTGGGGTCGTGGTGAGCACCAAGAAGGGACAGCTCCGCTTAGCGGAAGCCAAGCGGATTGTTGAGCTCCTCCGCGAGCGCGGTAGGGAAGCGAGGCTCATAGCGATGGACCACATAAGCTATCCGAAGCTTGAGGGCTTCCCCTTCGACGCCTACGTCGTCGTTGCCTGTCCGAGGGTTCCGATAGACGACTACGAGAACTGGCGCAAGCCCGTTTTGACGCCGAGGGAAGTGGAGCTCCTCCTTGGCCTGAGAGAGGACTACGAGTTCGATGAGATACCTGGGGTTGAGCGGAGGGAGGACGAGCCCCTCGGCATAGCGGTTCACGGGGTGAGGGGATGAGGAAGAAGCATCTCGCAATGCTCCTCTCAAAGCTTGAGGGCTTTCCTGAGCCGAAACCCGAGCTGGAGCAGTACAGAACCCCCGGAAACGTCGCGGCGGAACTGCTGTGGCTGGCTTACTCGGCTGGAGACATCGCTGGAAAGGTCGTTGCCGACCTTGGAGCCGGGACCGGCGTTCTCGCGATAGGGGCAAAGCTTCTCGGTGCGGAGAAGGTCTACGCTGTCGAGGTTGACGGGAAAGCCCTCGAAGTCGCGAGGAAAAATGCCGAACGGGCTGGTGTCGAGGTCGAGTTCATTCAAGCGGACGTCTCTGAGTTCGGGGAGAAGGTTGACACCGTTGTGATGAACCCTCCCTTTGGGAGCCAGAGGAAGGGCGCGGACCGACCGTTCCTGCTCAAGGCCTTCGAGGTCGCGGACAGGGTTTACTCAATCCACCTCGCGAAGCCCGAGGTAAGGAACTTCATCGAAAAGTTCTCTGCCGACAACGGCTTCACTGCATTTCGGCTGGCGACCGTTCCCTTCGAGATTCCGGCTCAGTTCTTTTTCCACCGGAAGAGACTGGAGAGGATTCTCGTTGACCTGTACCTCTTCGAAAGGTATTTCTTTTAAACCCGGGACTTTCGCCGAAAAAAATATATTGGGTTCAGACCATAACCTATGTGATATAATCAAGGTCGGTGACGTGAATGCCCCGGGGTACGTTGGATTCCCTGCTCAAAAAATGGGAGATGAGGGATTTAATCAGGCTCGCGAGGGAGAGCGACGAGGCTTTGATTGAGATTCTGCGGGCCGTTGAGTCAGATGACCCTGACGTTAAGCTCGCATCACTTTCAGCCCTTCTGGAACTCGTTCAGACCTCCAACTGGCGCGAGAGGAAGAGGATTCTTGAGTTTGGTTTTGATGCCCTCGTTGATGCTCTCTCAACGGATGACCCGCGCGTTCTCTGGAGGACGCTCGCCATACTCTCAGCGCTCCTCAAGAACAATCCGCTCAACGGTGCCAGGTTGCTCAAGCTCGTGAGGGCAATAACGGGTCTGGCCGAGACGAAGAACGCCGTCGTGTGGGACGAACTCCTCAACGTTGTTGACAACATTATGGCACCTTACATAGACGACGGAGTTGCCAGTGAGCTCAAGACTCTCCTCAAGTCTGGAACAGCTGGAGAGGCAATCATAGTGGCAATGGTCCTCCTTGAGACCGGCGCCATAGACAAGGACTGCTGGGTCACCCTCGTTGAAAGGGTTGCGGGGGCCCTGCTGAGCGGGGAGCCGAGGCTCGTCGATGCTGGCCTGGTGGCATCAATGAAGATTTCGAAGCTCCCGCCGGTTTACTCGATGGACGTCCTAATAAAGGAGCTCCTTCCGGCGCTCAGAAAGACTATAGTTGACTGCGACGACCAGATTAGAAAGGCCAGGGCCGTTGAGGTCTTCGACAGGCTCAGGGAAACCCTGGTTCGCTACTACCGCGTCAGGCCGAGGGAAGCCCAGAGGGTCGTCGAGGAGCTCATGCGCCTTGGGCTCGTGGACGAGGCCTACATGATTTCCTCCGCGATAGGGACAATCCCAACGGCACCCGGGGAGGCCTACGGAAACAGGGGTAGGCTCTGATGTCAAAGCTCAAGCTCTCGGACAGACAGCTCTACGCACTTATTGAAGCGGTGAAGCTCGGCGAGGTAATCAAGCCGAGTCAAAGCGCCAAGAGGAAGGCCTTCTCGCGCTACAAAATCGAGGGCTGGGAGAACTCCAAGCTGACCGGGATCTTTTACTCGATTCAAAGGAGGCTCGGGTTGATAGACGAGGTAATCGAGGAGCTCGTAGGAGTCTCTCCCTTAATCCTCGACCCCTGGCTGAGGGCTACGCTCAGGGTTGCGGTTGAGGTTGCGGTCTTCAGGGACCCGAACGAGAGAACGATTCAGCACCTCAAGGGCCTCGCCAAGTTCCTCTCGGGCAAAACGCACCCGTATGTAGGCTATTACTACTATGAGCTACTGCCGAGAATCATAAACTACGTTCCTAAGCTCGACTCCGAGGAGAAGAGGCTTAAATGGGAGTACCTCTTCCCCGAGTGGTTCATAGCGAAGATGCGCGGGCTTCTTGGTGAAGAAGCAGAGGAACTTCTGAAGGCCCTCAACGAGACCCTTCCGGTCAGTCTTCGCGTTAATCGCCTTAAGGCGAGCGTTAAAGACGTTGAGAACTACCTGAGGAGGAAAAACCTCCGCTTCAAGAGGAGCGAGCGCGTTGAAACGGTAATCCGTGTTTTAGACTCCTTCAACCCCGGGAGGCTCATGGAGAAGGGTTTCGCTCTGCCCCAGGAAGAGGCATCGGCCGTCGCTTCCCTAATCCTCTCCCCCAAACCCGGTGAGACGGTTGTTGATTTGGCCGCGGCACCGGGCGGAAAGACCGCCCACATGGCCGAGTTGATGAAAAATGAAGGAAAAATCTACGCCTTCGACGTTGATTCAGAGAGGATTAAGCGCATGAAGCAAATCCTCCGCTGGG
>NZ_JAMOQU010000099.1 GCF_027063845.1 Thermococcus sp. | reverse complement strand
ATGAGTGATGCCCATGGAGGCCTTCAAGTGTGAACGATGCGGGGCACCCCTTGAGGTGACCCCGGAAACGATTGTTGCCGTCTGTCCGTACTGCGGTTTCCCAAACCACCTGAGCGGGAACCTCAGGACGGAGGACATGTTTCTGGTTCCCTCACTCAACAAGAACCAAATCGCGGAAGCGTTCTGGCGCATGGTCGAGAAGGACTTCGACCTCAAGCGGATTAAGGACTCGATTCAGGTTGTCGGCGTTGAGGGCCACTACGCGCCGTACTGGGTTGGCGACGTTTACGTGAGCGGTGATGTTGACTACACCGTCCGCGAGGAGGAGTGCGAGACCTACACCGACAGCCAGGGGAACACGGAAACGCGGTGCCACACCGTTGAGAGGCACTACCACGACGTCGTGAGCGAGACCCTCCACCTGATAGGCCCCGCCAGAAGGCAGGTGGCGAGCTTCGGCGTTGACGACATCATAAAGCACTATTCTAAGACGAAACCCGAAGAGAAGCGCCTGCTCGACCTCGATGAGGGGCAGTGGGAGAAGCTCAAGCTGGAGATACTCAATACGGAGATGGACGAGGAGCAGGCAAAGCTTATGATGCGTGAGGATGCAATAGACGTCATTAGAAACCGCTACTCCGCCAAGGCCGACAGGATAGACCGTTTTGATGTGAAGGCGGAGGAACCGAGCAAGGTGCGCCTCGTTCTCCTGCCGATGTGGACGGTTTATTACAAGTTCGAGAACTCGATATACCACTCGGTTTTCGCGGGCTGGGACGGGAAGAGAGTCGCCTCGACAGAGCCAATGTCGACCCTCAGGCGGGCGGAGTACATGGGTGGCGTTGCCCTCGGGATTCTGATAGGAGCTATAGGAGGAGCTTACGGTGCCGCGGCGAGCGCCTACGCGCTGACGGGGATAGCGATAGGCCTCGGCTCGGTTCTGAGCGGGTATTTCGGCTTCAAGGTCCTCGAGGGCCAGCGCGTTGAGAGGGGTGGTTGAAATGGAGGTTACCTGTCCCACGTGCTCCGCGACCTTCAAGGTTCCCGACACCGTTGAGGTCGCCACCTGTCCCTACTGTGGGACGACTTTCCATGTTCACACGAAGGAAACCGGCGAGCACTTCTTCTTTCCACCTATGAGGAAGGACGCCGGCGGTGTTCTGCTGAAGTTCCTCTCAAGGCAGTACGGCGCTCCGGCCGACATAACCGGAGCTAAGATAACCAAGAAGGAACTTCACTGGGTTCCGGTTTACTTCTTCTACCTGCACGGAAGGAGCAGGCTCTGGCCGACCGTTGAGGAGGTCCAGTTCATGGGAATTCCGGCGGGTTCGCCCTTCAAAACCCTCCTTGAGGGCTACCCGTTCCCGATTAGGGGCAAAGTCTTCTTCAGTGAGGACGTCGTCAAGAAGGGCCACTACTACGAGCCAGAGGTTCCGAAGGAGAAGGCCGAAGAGCTCGCGAGGGTCGCGCTGATAAACGCCCTAACTGGAGAGGCTAGGCAGGAAGACAAGAGCGTCAGTGAAGACGAGCTTGAACTCGAAGTAAGATACCTGGGTCTCGTCCACTACCCGCTCTGGGAGCTCCGCTACGAATATGCCGGGAAGGAATACTGGGGCTACGTTGACGGAACCGACGGGAGGGTCATCTCTGCAGAATACCCCCTCGAAAGCGGTGCAAGGAAGAAGGCCAGTGCAATAGCGATGGGAGTAATCGGGGCCGGGGCGGTTCTCGGGTTCATAGCGTCGGCAATCTTTGGAACGCCCTTCGGCCTGCTGGGCGGTCTAATCCCTGGGGCGGTCGGCGCGTGGGGGATAGGCTCTAAAGGCGCCGTAAAAAAGAGAATCGTGAGCGGTGTGATAAAGGGTCGCTCCGGAAACCTCTACTTCCAGCCGATTTGAGGTGATAAGATGGGGAAGGAAACCTCACTCCTTGAAAAGCTTGAGCTCGTTGTGCCGGGCTTCCACGGCTACAAAAAGAAGGAGCTCCTCAGAGAAGACGACAGGCTGATTAGGGGAAAGGTTGCGGAGATACTTGGACAGGCAAAGAGAGAACTTGAGAGGGCCCTGCAAAGGTGCGCCATGGTGAACTGCCAGCAGCTGATGGGCATTGAAAACCTGAGGAAGAAGCTCATGATGCTTGAGAGCAGAGTTCTCCATGCAGAGGCCGGCTACCGCGGTTACTTTGACAGGGTCAAGTTCAAGGAGAAGGAACTCGAAAGGCTCATCGAGTACGACGCCAAGATGATTGAACTCGCTGAGGAGATACTCAACGAGGCAAAGACATTAAACGCCCAGGTGGCGAATCCCCAGGCCCTTGGCATGGCGGTTCTCAACCTCGACGAGAAGCTCATGAACTTTGAAGAGGTTCTCAGTCAGAGGATGAGCTTCGCGGTGGGTGAGTGAAATGGTTGAGGTAATCGAATGGGTCAACCCAGGTGAGGACGAGATAATCTGGAGGTACCCGAACGAGGTCATAAAGTGGGGTGCCCAGCTGATAGTCCACGAGTACGAAGTGGCAGTCTTCATGCGCGATGGCAAAATCTACGACGTTCTTGGCCCGGGAAGGCACACGCTGACTACGCAGAACTTACCGCTCCTCTACAAGCTCGTTGGCGGTTCAAACAGCCCCTTCAAGGCAACGATAATCTTCGTCAGCATGAAGCAGTTCCAGGGGCGCTACGGTGGCGAAACGCAGACGAGAGAATTAGCGCCTGTCAAGTACTACGGCGTCTACTGGTTTAAGGTCGCGGACCCTGTCCTCTTCATCACGGAAGTTGTTGGTGGCCAAAGCCTGTACGACGCGAGCGACGTTACCAAGTTCATCAGGGCATACTTCAACGAGGGCATGATGAAGCACCTCTCGGCTTACTCGATAGTTGACCTCTTCCAGAACCTCGACATGGTCAGCACGCAGGTTAAGGTAAAGCTCATGGAGGACTTCCGCAGGTTGGGCCTCGAGCTTGTTGATGTTAAGATTGAAGGCGTTAACACCACGGACGAATGGCGCCAGAGGCTCTTCTGGCTCATGCAGACGGGCAACGCTCAAGCTGTAATGCAGATGGACACAGTGAAGCAGGTCGCGGCAGAGCTCGGCAAGAGTCCGGGGGCTGGAATGGGAACTGGAATGGTTCTCGTCCCCCAGCTATTCCAGCAGACTGCTCAGCCCGTCCAGCAGGCCCCAGCACAGCCCTACGCCGGTGCGCCTGCTCCCCAGCAACCACAGCAAGCAGCCCCTGCCCAGCAAGCGCAACAGGAGATATGCCCCTACTGTGGTAAGCCTATTCCGCCCGGAGCGCGCTTCTGTCCCTACTGCGGGCACGAAATCAAGCGCTGTCCCAACGGCCACATAGTTCCAGAGGGCGCGAAGTTCTGCCCGGTCTGCGGTGCGAAGATTGAGTGAG
>NZ_JAMOQU010000098.1 GCF_027063845.1 Thermococcus sp. | reverse complement strand
CAACGTTGTAAACGCCCCATAAGCTCGTGGGTGGCTTCTTGTTCTCAACTTCAAGGAACTCAAGCATTTCCTCGTAGATTCTCTTCGCCTCAAAGACAAGCTCGTCCGGGTCCCTGGCCTTCTCCTCATCCCATGCCGACTTGATTATCTGCGCGTAAATCGTGTTGGGGTTGATGTTCACGACCTTTGCAACGTCCTCAAAGTCCAATCGTTCATACTTGAGGAAGGTTGCAATGACCTCGGTCTCGGGCCCTGAGTCCAGGGCTATGTGATGAGGATCTCTGGTTGGGTTGAAGACAAATCTGCGAATCGGGAAGGCTTGGGGCTTTATTCCGAACAGGCTAAAGAGCGTGTGCTGTTTATCATACTTCAACCAGCCAAGGATGTTCTCCCACCCGAGGGCAAAGTCCCCCATAAGGCCGAGCTGGCCCTCATAGGCAGGGAGCTCGAGCATCTTGATGTAGAGCTTGAGCTCAGTAACCTGGCTCATTCTAGCCCTAAGCCAGCCTTCTCCGCGCTCCCTCAAGAGCTGGTAAAAGGTTCTCTTGACAAGCTGTGCCTTTGCCCTGTCGTATTTGCGCTCGAAGATGATGATTAATGGAGGCTCCTGGTTCCTACCCCACCTTGTGTTTAGCCAGATTTCTTGAAGTAGGGCCTTCATCGTCGTGGACTTCTGGAAACCACTTGGGCCGAGGAAAAGTATGTGATTAGCATCGTCGTCGTTTATCTTTAGCCACCTGTCTAGAGTATGGCGATACTCGTCGCTCTTCACGCCTCGCCCTATGTAAATCTCATTTAGCCTTCCTTTCGTTATGGGCACCCATGAGCTTGAATTACTAGCGACCTGCTCCACTCTAACCCCTCCGTTTTCTTAATGAAAATAAAATAACCCTCTTCACACACATAATATTTTAGCACTAAGCGCCCCGCTCATTTCTTTGTTTCCTCAAAACTCCCACCTCCAGCTGTGTTATCGCTTATGTCAGCTCCCAAGCTCTCTTTTTCCGATAAAGTCCGTATCCAACTAATCCAACTACGACGAGGCTGGCGGTGAGGCCTTTCAGCAGAACCGAACCAATCAGACGCTCTTTCTTTGCCTTCTCGATGTAGCTCTGCTTTGCTTCTGAACTCTGCTCGTTCATCACCTGCTGTATTATCTGCCTGTATTCCTCGTTCTGCTGGCTCAGAAAGTCCGCTTTCGCCTTGAGCTGGTTGTATTTGGTCGTTAGATTCGCCAGCTCGGCCTTGAGCTCGCGGTTCTCCCTGGTCAGATTTACGATTCTCGCGTTAAGCTCAGCAGTGTTCGGCTGACTCTTCAGTTTCTCCTTGAGCTGTGAGTTCTCCTTCTTGAGCGAGTCAACCTGCGCCTTGAGCTTCTTATTCTCGCTCTTCAGCGCGCTGATTTCCCTCGTGAGGTTCGCTACCTGCTCCTTGAGCCTTGTGTTCTCGTCCAGAAGGGCCGGATTTGCCGAGGAAGTCTGGCCGACTGTGAACATCTCGGGCGCGTTGATAGTGATGTAGCCCCTCCTGTTGAAACCTATGAACGAAATCGTGAGATTCCCTATTTTCGTGCTTCCATTTCCCTGAATTAGAGCGAGTATACCGCTCCCATTCTGAACTATGAGCGCGAGCTGGCCCGTGCGGTTGTTCTGGTCAACGATAAGCGTTAGATTGTTCACATTGAGGCTCTGTCCAACTTCGAGGGCTCCGGACCATGAGAAGGTAACCGCGAGGGCCGGGGCAATGGATAGCATATATATTATTATAGGAATCCAAAGCTTCATACCTCTGAAGCTCATCCTTCCACCTCCTCAGCAATCCACTCGCAAAGGGCCTTTTTCCAATCCGGAGCCAGCAAAATGAAGTATCTCGGCTCTCCCCACCGCCAGCCCTGGTTAGGCTTGACGATAAAGACCCCTTTCCGCGCGAGCGGAAGGATAATGTTGTAGAAATACTCGTTCATCGTCTGACGCTCGATTCCGAGATATCGAGCCATTTCAGCCTGATAGCTGACCTTGACTTTATTGAGCAGTCTGATGATGTCAAAGAGCGTCTGAAGCTCAAAGTTATACTTGTAAGGCTTTAACCTGACACGCCTGGTTTGCCGCATTGTGCTCACCCCAAAATGCCCTTCACTTCTACCGCGCCCGTCTTCCTGTTCACCCACGCAAAACCTGCGAACATTGAATTACTGCCAGCCTTAAGCTTCAGCTGGAAAACCCAATACTTCTGACCGTTCTTTTCCTTCTCAGTCAGGCTCCTCTTCTCGGGATAAAGCCGGTAGCCGTATTTTCGGAGTTTTTCATTGTAGCTGGCTAAATACTGGAGGACGAGATTGTAGGCCTCCTCGGCGGTGATTGGGTAGTTCTCAACGTAAGCGCCCTGAATTATCGTGATGTGCCCGTCCGCCCACTTTATCGTGCCATTCTCGACGATATAGTCCCTTTCAGGATACCCGAGCTCGTACAGTCTTTGCTTGAGCGGGTCAGTCTGGTGGAAGGTCGAGTAGCCATAGTAGAGCAGGAATACCGCCGAGACGAGCGCGAAAAGGCGCAGGATAACTTTTGAAAAAGATGGGGAAGAGCGGTGGGCGTACATGTCAGCCCACCTCAGCCGCCTATGGTCTTAGTCTCGTTCGCGTAGAGCTGGACGGTGCCGTTCGCCGGAACTCTGGCCATGTTGCCGCTCAGGTCGTAGACCTCGGCGTAAACGTCAAGGTAGTAGTACGTGCTGTCAGTCGTGTTGCTGTCAACGGTAAGCGTGTAGGTGTACGGGCTGACGGTGAGGGTGACGTTGCTGAAAGTTACACTGCTCAGGTTGCCGTCCGCGGTGACTGCGTAGAACAGGATAACTCTGTCTATGGCGTCGTTGTCGCTGGCGGTGATGGTGATGGTCGCGTTGCCGGTCGTGGCGTTGTACTCAATGCTCAGGGTCGCGGTCGGGGCAGTTGTGTCTTTCACAGTAATACTCTGAACGTCGCTCTCAAGGCTCTTGTTGCCGTCATAGACGACTTTCACCTTGTAGTAAATCACATCGCCGAACCTTGAAGGAATCTCGGCCTTGTAAGTGCCGTTAGCCTCGGTAGCATTAATTGGGGCATAGGTAGCGTTGTTCGGGTCGGCGACGTTGAGCGCGTAGAGTACCTGGACGCTTGAGACGTTGAAGTGCTCTTCATTCGTGAGCTTGAAGCTAACCAGCACGTGGCCGGTCGCCTGGTCAACTGCCGCGGTGAGGTCGGAAACTGCGAGCTGGTAGGTCTCAGTGCTGTTGCTCTGATTGTCAAGGTTTAGGAGCACTCCAGGGCCGGCACTGTCAGGCTTGGCAACTACAAGGTAGCCAACAACGAAGAGGGCGGCCAGGAAGCCCGCTATCAACCAATTCTGGTATTTCTTCTTCATTTTTCAAACACCTCCTAATCCACTTGAAATTTGCTTCAGCATTTCAGGAACCTGCTTCAGGAAAGAAACGAAAGTGTCGAATAGGCCGAAGGCTTTGATAAGGGCCAGCGCGCCGAGGAAGTAGAAGACCAGCGCCGTTTTTCCGCGCACTAAGGCGCCAATCAGGATGAGTATTAGGCCGAGGGCAATGTAAGGGTGCTGGCTTGCCAAGCTCTGGAGCTGGCTGACGATTGAATTAGCGTCCATAGTTCCCCCCTCCTCTCATGCTCAATCCTGCGAGTATTCCCACAGCTACAAAGCCAAGCACTGACTTCAGCAGGTCGGCGACGACTGAAATTGGATTCTTGTAGATTGCAATGAGGTAAACGACGACGATGAAGCCTGCAGCGAGGAGGTCAGCAAGGCCCCACACTGGACTGATGAATCTCGCAAAGGCCAGAGTCATGAGTACTGCCAGGCCGACGAGATGATACCACTCGGTTGGGAAGCCAAGGACAGTGAGGGTCGTCCTGAGAGTGTCCTGGAGCACTGTGATGTTGAGGAGGTAAAAGATGAAAGACGCTGCCAGCACTTGCCACTCTTTCATGGTTCCTCACCCAAGCAACCCTGCAGGGAAAATCACGACGTTGTGGAAGCCACCTGCGAACTGCGCCGCCAGCCAAATGATAGTCATCCAAGGCTCATCTCCAGTCTCTGGAAGCATTCCGTAGGCACTCATCATTCCGACCCATACGAGAACTCCCTTGTTGTACTGGCGTATATCCGGAGATATGGTGCCTCCAAGGAGAGCGAGCATACCAACGAAGATTATTGCGCTGACGAGAACTGGAGCGAGAAGACTCTGGACCCACTGTCCCTGTCCCTGGCCGCCCATTGCCTTGTACATCTTGTTGTATAAGCTATAGTAAGCCGTTTTGTCAATGAAGTAATCCATAAGGTCAAGGAAAAGCACCACTGCAAAGGGAGTACCTCTGACGGCATCGATAAAGTCCTTTGCTGTCACTGAATTGTTGACGGCATATTTCATTATGAGTGTAAACATGGCTATTGCAAAGATGGTTCTGACGAGGACCCTCCCCCAACTAAGCTTCTTGTAGTAATCAACCAAGGGCAATCCCTCCCGGGAATATTGTTAGGAAAGCGAACTTCGTCACGAGCTGCGTTACGAACCAGTATAGGAGGCCGAACTCGCTTGTTCCAGTCTTTGGCCAGAGAAGCAAGAGGGTCAAGACTCCGGCGACAACGTAAGTGATTGGGCTGATGCTTGCGAATGAAATTGTTCTGGCAAGCATCCACGTAACGATGATAAAGAACACTCCTGCGACTCCCAATGCAGTGATAAGCCCACTAAAGCCCTTCTGTTTGCCCCAAACTTTTTTGTAAAGGCTTCCAGTATCAAAAAGGTAGTCCATGATAGTGACAAAGAGTATTACTGGCAGGGGGATGCTCGCGAATGCTTGGTTGAATTGGGAGGCTGTTATTGAGTGCTCTTGTGAATACCAGGAGATCCCTGCCATTAGGAGGACTATCACTGCCTTATAAACCAAATTTGAAAAAAGAGGGCTCTGAGAGAGCCCCTTTTTCGCGTCCTTATTAGTCTCAGCCATCTTCCCACCACCTCACAGGGATACTCCTATTGCTGGCCCGAAGACAAACACAAACGCCAGGCCAGCCGCGATGAGAGCCCCCACAGTGCCAAACAACTTCTTGGCAATGTAAATCCCTGCAATCGCGAGCCCGATGCGGAGAATGAATGCTAAAACGCTCTTCCAATCGCTAAGGTCTGGCAGAACTCCCGGTAGGAACCCGCCCTCGTACTGTTTTGCGTTCTCATCGAGCTTCTTTGCATTCTCAGCGAGAGCCTTAGCCTGCTCAGTCTGGCCATAATAAGCCGCCTGCGCCGCCTGCAAGTAGTAGTCTCCAGCCATTTCCTCTTCCTTTTCAATCTCGGCGAATCTCAGAAGGTCATTTGAATCATCAGTTGAGCCCATTTTCTCAGCATACTCAATTGCCTTGTTGTAGTGCTTTATCGCGAGCGAAGCGTAGTTAGAAACGTCTTTCTTGCCCTCCGCGTCGCCCTTTGCCTTCCAAGCCTCCGCATCCTTTATCTTTGATTTCAGTCCTTCGATAATTGTCTTTGACATTGTCTTGAGCTTTGTAGCTTCCTCAGCAGTGATGACCTTGTCAGATACTATGTCCCCAATCTCAGTTATGTATGGGTCCAATGTAACGACTCTGTTGGGCGGAATAACTGCGATATTCGGCTCAATGAGAATCCAGATTGGTATTTTCGTGCCATCATCACGCTCTACTTCGGCTTTCAGGGCGAGGAAAGCCCTGTACGTCACGACATCGGGTGCGTTGTGGTAAGTGACGCTGATGTAGAGCTTCTTTCCAGATGCGATATCACCAAGCGTTGCGGGACCGTCAACAGGCTGGCTTTCTGCAAGCTCCCACCTGCCGTCTTTGAGAACCCTGTACACAACAATCCTTGCTTCATCTATAATTGCAGGATGCAGCGGGTCAAAGTAACCAGGGTTGCCCTGGAAGACAAATTTGAAGTTCGTGGTTGCGTCGAGGATGTTTATTGGGTTTCCATAGACGACAGTCAGAAGGTTTGAAGCCGCTCCCGCAAAGAGAATATTGTACCTTGTGAATTGCATTGCCTCTGGAGTATTCTTCGCGTCAACTGGTAATGAACCGCCAAATCCTCCGAGCGGGTAAGTTCCCCCACCAATGTGTTTCCACGCGGAGAGGCTCTGCCAGTATGCATGAATTGGCTCGTCGTGGTCAAAGTGCCACTCTCCGTCTGCATAATAGTAGATTTTCCTGTAGCCATCCACTTCAATGACGATTTCAAATTTATCGGGCTTTGCCGAGAACAGCTTCGCTATTGTGGCATTGTTCGCGTTGCCATACATGATGCTCATTAAATCGCCGAGGTTGTCATCGGGCCCTTTGAGAATAGTCTTAAACGTCCAGACAAAGGATTCATCACCAGGGTCAATGCACTCCTTGTCTTTGCCATATGTCCAAGTTCTTGTCCACTTGATATCTCCGGTAACAGTGTCTTTGACGTAAATTCTAACGCTCGTCAGGCAGATTGGGTCTTTCACGTCTTTTGTCCCGCGAGGAGCGAGTTCAAACTTCACGGGGAATGCACTGAAGCCGTAAATGCTTTCGGGTCCGTACAGTTTGAATTCTGCAAAATCGCCCGTTCCGTTGGATTCGTCAAATGAGTACGTCGTTAACTCGCTGTGGACTTTTGCTTGGAGGATTTGAAGGTCTTTAATCGCGGCAGCGTCGGCTTCTTTGGTAAGGTTGGAGGCGAGAGCACTTATTACGGCTGTGTTATTCTCAAAGTCCTGCTTAGTCACGTTCTTGTGCTGCTGGAAGTTACCGGGTATCTTTGGCTTTGGTGGATAAAGGAGCTTTTTCAGGGGGTCAAGGAACTTTCCAACCGCATCTTTCAAATCCTGCTCGGCATGAGACCCAAGAATATATCCACCTATCGCACCTACTACTGCACCGACTGCGGTACCCACGGGGCCAAAGGCGCTTCCAACGGTCGCTCCGATTTTTGCACCTGCGAATGCTCCCACGGCTCCACCGAGGACGTTGTTTTGCACAGTGTCAACGAAATTGCCAATTGCTTCCCAATTTGGTTCAAACCATGAAGACGCCGCAACTGGCTCTGCAACGCTGACAAGGAGTAGTAGCATAATGAAAACACTTGTGAGACTCTTCCTTCTGTCGCGCCTGTGAGGCTTTCTTCTCCTCTCCTCATCCTCGTCTTCCCTTCCCTCGCGTTTGTTCATTCTCAGAAAATCAAAGAAGGAGAGCACGGTCTCACCTCCTCCTCAGGATTGCGATAAATAGGCCGAGGCCAACCAAGGCCGCGAGGCTGTAGTAGAGCGTCTTTCCTCCGCTTGAAGTTCCGCCGAAGAGACTGAACCCTGAACTATCCGAGATGCTGACGGCTACTTTGTCGCTGAAAACAGTCGCGTTGCCCTGGAGAACCTGAACATTCAGCTCATACGCGTCATACTGGAGATTGTCAGGTACGGCAAAGGCTATTGAAACGTCCTTTTCAGTCAAGGGAGCAACACTGATGCTCTGGTTGATTTCCTTCGGCAGGAAGCCTCCAGAAACTTTGATAGTGTAGTACTGCACGCTGGAGCTCGGGTTCTTGAAGTGGAGGACAATCGTTCCTTCGCCGCCCTTACTGACTGTGAGGGTCTTTGTCTTGAGGGTAATGGCCGGGTTCACGGTGATGTCATAGACGGCCGTCTGGCCGTTCCACTGCAACTCAAGCGTGTACTGGCCCTCAGAAGGCACGTTGACGGTGAAAGTGTGCGCCTCATACGGGCTGAAGGCGTGGGAGTCACTCCACACCTCGTTACCCTGGCCATCCTTGAGAACCGCGGTGATTAGATAGCTCTGACCGCTACTTTCCGAGATGCGGAGCTCGTTCATGCCCACCTGCCACTCGCTCGGCATCTGGACGCTGAAGGGGAGAGGCTCGACCTTGTAGGTTACCTGCTTTGTCGTCGTGTAGGTCTTGCTCATTATCGCGTCGTTGCTCGTGAGGGTGATGGTGAAGCCGTGAGTGCCAACCGCGCCAGCCTTGAACTTGATAGAAACCTGCGTCGGGCCCGAAATATCGCCGAGGTAATACTTCCCGTTCTCGGGCGAGATGACAGAGCTGTCTTTTCTGACTTCGAGAACGTCAGAGAGGCCGGAAATGGCCAAGTAAGTGTTGTAGGTCGCGCTGGTCTGGATTGGGCTCAGAGTGAACGTGAGCTCGTAAATCGTGTTCTCGGGAATACTGATGTTCGCGGGGAAGTTCTCGAGTTTGAAAGCCGCGCTGTCGGGATACATTTCGACTGAAACCGTCATGTCGCTCTGGACGTCAATCGTCTTTGTAACGCTCCAGTACCCGCTTTTCTCGAAAGTTAGCGTATGCTGTCCCTTTGTCAGTTCTAAGCTTCCGCCGTCGTCAATCGTGCCGAGAACCGTAGAGCCTTCTTTCACCGTTACGCCACTCAAAGGCTGGCCAGTTAAGCCATCTTTCAGACTGAAAGTTACATAAGCTACCGCAGACTGATACGTTATTTCCTTGTAATATCCTGCATCAGTAACACCACTTTCCGACAAATCAACCGGAACCCTGGAACTATCATAAAGTAAAAAGATACTAACACCGCTCCAACGCCCAACCGATGGACCGTAGGGGTCATTTTGATGTAGTGTTATCGTCCCGTTTATCGTGTAATTCTCATAATAAGCGTATTTATCCGCCGAACCACTATCAGCCGCCAACAAAGTTGTCCCTTCATAAGTCAGCCAAGCTTTTATTGGATAAGCTCCCGAGCCCTCCCACGAAACCTTAGCCCAAATGTAAACGTTATCAGCCGTGAAAGTTGCTTTCTCGTAAACGTCGCCCGTTCCGTGCCCGTCCTCAGTCACCAGAACTACTTGTTTTATAGGAATAGACGTTTTTATCTTACTTACCGGTAACGGCGCTGAACTCGGACGGAAATCAGGGAACGCCAAAAACCTAAGCATATCCTTCAGCGTCGGGAAAGTTATAACATTCCCGGTAACATTGTATTGTGGCGTGTAATACCACCAGGTAATGCCGTTCAGAGCGTCTAAAATCATCTGCTCCGTGTAACCGTCCACAACTATATAATACGACGTTGAAGCCTCAACTTCTCTAACCGTGCCCGTTCCCACCGTCAAGAGCGAGCCGAGCACCAATAAAGCGAGCACTACCCCGAGTTTCCTCACTTAGACCACCTCCTTGAGAGCGCCCACGTGTCAATGCCAAGCCCGACGAGGACGATGCCGATTGACATCAATCCAAACGCGAGAATCAGTCCGAGAACGCCCATCTCAACCACCTATGCTGTAGTCAATGCCAATGCCACCAAGCAATGCCAGCAGAAGCGCGAGGTTCTGCACCGAGGTCTTAAGCGCGTCGAGAAGAGCCGTGCCGTTCGCCTGCCAGAGCGCGTAGATGAAGCTGACAAACATCATGTCATAAATGAGCACGCGCCAACCGCTCGTGAATGGCTCAATGAGCACGATGTTCCTGTTCCCCTTGTTCGTCAGCGCCCAATGTAGAGTCAGCCCGCCAAGAGCGCCGACCGCTAAAGCCTCCTTTGTCATCTGTCATCAGGGGCCAAGATATCTTGTACCAAAAGGCCACTATTAGCACGAAAAGAAGCAGTTGAGCGAGGCTTTTGGGCTTCATACTGCCATCACCTTGTGGGTTTTTGCACTTCGGGCCTTCTTCAGCCGGCCAATTTCGTGAATAGTCTGCTGTTTCACGCGCGTGAGTCGAGCGAGCTCTTTCTGCCCTTCCTCAATGAAGTCTCTGAGAAGTGCAATCTGCCTATCCAGATACTCTATCCTACGCTCAAGCACTTCGAGCGAGTCCATACTACCACCTCTTGCAGGCAATGATGATTTGAGAGAACTGATTTGAGCGGAGGAAGGCCCAAGATGCCCTAAAATAGAGAGTACGGCAAAGATATTTAAGAATATTAGAAAGGGGCTTTATAGCGAGTTTATAGCAATTATAAAAGATTGAAGGAACTCAAGCCTTTATCTCCTTGTAGAGCCTTCTTACTGCCATCCTGACAACAGCCGAGTCATTGTTAAGACCAAGGCTCTTAGAGAGCTCTTTAATCATGCGATGTGTTTCCCTATCAATGCTAAAAGCCCACACAAAAGCACCAGTACCATTCAACTTTTCCCGGGCCATCCTCCGCTCACCTCCCTTCATTCTTCCATCATAATCCTCCACATTGTAGCAAGCGTGGCCACGAAAGGAAAGAACACCCACATCATCAAGCTAACGAATTCGTCTGGTTCAGTAATTTTTCTGAGCCATTGCGGGTCGCTGAGAGTCTGGTAAACAAGAGCACCAAGCACATAGCCATAAATGAACTCCTGATGACCTACCTGTACCAAGCGAGCCTGAACTCCCAATCCTGCGAGCACTGCAACGACTAAAGTGAGAAAGCGCGGGAGCTCCTTCCACTTCATCATTTTGAACCCTCCAGAACCTTCTTTAGCTCATCCACAATCCGAGAATACGCCTCGTCGGCGAGGAGGGTCTTGTTCAGGTAGTGAGTCGCCCCAACGCGCTGGCTTGCACGTCCCTGGATGAAGTCAGCGATGTCGGCAGGAACGCCCTGACGAATGAGAAAAGTGTAATGCCACTTCCGGATTGTGTTCGCAGAAACCTTTCCATGACTCACCCAATCCTTGGCGCTCACATAGTTGACATTCATCGGCTCAAGGAGCTCGTAGAACTCCTTTGGGGCATAGGCCCAAAAGCCCCTCTTTTTGCCGCGGGAGAATGCGAACAGTGGGTATCTGGCGACCTTCTCGTTCACGATGTAAACGTTCTGCCAGTTGAAGGTGTTCACCAGCTGGACCGCGTGAGTCAGTCTTATTCCTGAGAACACCAAAAGCTTAAAGAGCGTGAGCTTTTCTTCACCGCGCTCTTTAATGGCTTTGTATGCTTCTCTGATTTCCTCGTCAGTCACGAAAATGGCCCGGACTCCTGACTTCCGCTTGATTTTCATGATTCTTCTCCAGTCGTCTGCGAGGTGGTAGTCAATCACGTGCTTTTCTTCGAGGAACGTTGTGAACTTGCGGAGGCCTTTCACTACTCTGTCGTTGTAGTTCTCCGCCTTGAGGGCCTTTTCTAGGTCCTCGTACGTCTTTAATGAGTGCCGACCAAAGAAAACTTCGAGCGCTTTAAGGTAGTCTTTCTTCACTACTGGCGTTATTTGGTCAGAGAGCCATTCTGCGAACTGCTTTTTGTAAATGGCCCACAAATCGTTGAGTTTTCCTTGCCTTACAAGGTGGAGGTCCGGGGTTCGAATCCCCGCGGGCCCACCACAACAGCCCTTTCTGACGAAAGCGCTGGCGGAAGATGATGTGCCTTTTAGTGATTGCGGGTTTCAGAAGTGGTTTCTGTTGGATTTGCTCCTTCTGTGCTGGGTTTCCCTCTTTGAAGGCGCCCGAAGGGCGCCGATATGAAGTTGAAACTATCTCAAGGGGTTTTGTTGTAGTGTTAAACCCTCTATGAACTTGCTCTTTGTTAGTGCACGACTGTTTTTCCGCTCTTTGGAGAGAAGGGCGTTCTTTTCGCCAGCCTTTCCCAAAGGCTGTGGGCAAAGTTTCATCAAAGTTGGTAGCTCCTTCTAAAAAGCTAAGTTTCGAGGGATTTTTCTCTTCAGTTGGTCGTTTTGAGTGTGAGAACTCTCCGATGTTGTTTCTTAGGGACGAATGGTTTAACTTTAAACCGACCCCTGAAGGGCGTTAAAAGAGAGTAAACCCTTTTGTAAGGGCTGTTTGAGAGAGAGTCCCCTGTTGGAAGGCTCAAAGGAAAATATTAAAAGAAAATCGGGGCTCACGGGTAGAGCCTGCTCGGCGTCCTCGGGAAGAGAGTGGCCCAGCGGACGTGGTCGAGCTTGAGGACCCACGCGACGAGCCTCTCAAGGCCGAGGCCGAAACCGCTGTGCGGAACGCTACCGTACTTCCTGAGGTCGAGATACCACTGGTAGTCCTCGGGGTTCATTCCCTCCTCAAGGATTCTCTGCACGAGCTTGTCGTAGTCGTCCTCACGCTGACTGCCCCCAATTATCTCGCCGTAGCCTTCGGGCGCGAGCATGTCAGCCGCGAGAACTTTCCTCGGGTCCTCGGGGTCCTCCTTCATGTAGAAGGCCTTGATGTGCTTCGGATAGCCGTATACAAAGAACGGACTCTCGAACTCCTCGGTAAGAACCCTCTCCTCATCGGCGCCCATATCCTCGCCCCATTCTATCTCGACGCCCTTGCTCTGGAGTATGTCTATAGCCTCGTCGTAGCTTATCCTCGGGAACGGCGGAACCGCATTCTTGAGCGTGGTCAGGTCCTTCCTGAAGTTCTCAATCTCGCTCCTCCTGAGCTCAAGCGCGCGCTGAACCATGTAGCTTACCAGTTCCTCCTCGACCTTCATGATGTCCCAGAGGTCCATCCACGCGGCCTCGAGCTCGAGGTGCCAGAACTCTGTCAAATGTCTCCTCGTCCTGCTCTTTTCGGCCCTGAAGCTCGGAGTGAGCGACCAGACCTTCTCAAGGCCAAATATAGCGGCCTCAAGGTAAAGCTGGGCCGACTGGCTGAGATAGGCGTACCGGTCAAAGTACTTGAGCTTGAAGAGCGTCGAGCCACCTTCCACCGCCCCGGTGACGAGTATTGGCGGGAAGACCTCGTACCAGCCGTCCTGGAGGAGCCACTCCCGCGCCGCCTGAACGAGCGTTGCCTTCACCTTCATTATGCTCGCGACCTTGGGTGAGCGGAGGTGCAGATGCCTGACGTCGAGCAGGAACTCCGGGCTCGCGTCCTTCGTTATCGGGAAGAAGTCAACGTTCTGGATTACCTGGAGCTTGTCGGCCTGAACCTCGGCGCCGGTTGGAGCGCGCGGGTCAGCTTTAACGGTTCCCTCGATGATGACGCTCGACTCGATGCCGAGCTTCTTGGCCTCCCTGTAGGCTTCCTCGTTGAGCTCCTTTGAAAAGACCACCTGGACGATTCCGCTCGAGTCCCTGAGCACTATGAAGACCTTCTTTCCGACTTCCCTCTTCCTGTAAACCCATCCAGCGAGCTTAACCCTCTTTCCCTCCATTTCGGGCTTAACGTCGGCGCAGTAAACCTTATCAATCACCTTTACCACCTCCAAAAGCTTTTCAGCGGGGTTTATAACGCTAACCCAATCAGAAGAGGCTATTCAACCAGAGTGACAGGACCCTTAGCCTTGACTCAATCCGAACGAGCCGGGGCATGGTCGGAATTTTTCGTTTTAGGATTTAAATCATTTGGGCATTTAAATGTCACAACGTCAAAAGGTTTAAGTTCTCCCCTGCCGTATGTTCAACGGTGGGAGGATGTTCGCGCTGGTCGGAAAGCTCGTCGATTATCGCTCCGTTAGAACCGGAGCCGTCATTGTTGAGGATAACGTCATTCGGGCCGTCGTTTCGGTGGGGGAACTGGGGGAGTGGGGCGTTGATGAAGTTTACGGCGGGGAGAACTACCTCGTAATTCCCGGCCTAATCAACGCCCACACCCACGTGGCGATGGCGAAGTTTCGGGGTTTAGGTGAGGACCTGCCGACAGAGGAGTGGCTTGAGAAAATCATCTGGCCGATGGAGTTGGAATGGACGCGGAAGGAAATCCGCGAGTGGGCCGAAATCAGTCTTAGGGAAGCCCTGATGAACGGCTCGACGACGGTAAACGACCACTACTTCTTCGCGGACGAGATAGCAAAGGTTGCCGAGAAGCTCGGCGTAAGGGCCTTCATCGGGCAGACGGTTGTGGACGAGGTTGATTTTCCTCTTGCAGGTCCTGAGGAAGGCTTTAGGTTCTTTAGACGCTGGCAGAACCGGAGCGAGCTTGTAACGCCTACTCTGGCACCGCACGCAACAAATACCGTTTCGCTAGACCTCCTCGGGGAAATCACCGAGCTCTCCACGGAAACCGGAGCGAGGGTTCACATCCATCTGGCCCAGAGCAGGGCGGAGGTTTCTGAGGTTAGAAGGCGCTATGGGCTCTCGCCCGTTGGCCTCCTCGAAAGGGCCGGGCTTTTGAACGAGAGGCTAATCGGCGTCCACGGTGTTTATCTGAACGATTCTAACTTCGAGAGGTTGGCCAAAGCCGGCTCAACCCTCGTCCACTGCCCGACGAGCAACGTCAAGCTTGAGGCACGGACGGTGAACCTGAGAAAACTCCTTGACCTCGGCCTCAACGTGGCTTTGGGCAACGACTCGCCGAATCCAACCGGAATCCTTGACCCCTTCCTCGAGATGAGGACTGCTGGAATCGTTGCGAACCTCACAGCTGGAAGGGCGCACGCGATTCCCGCGAGGGAGCTCTTTGGGATGGCGACAGTTGGAGGCGCAAGGGCCCTTGGATTAAAGGCCGGACTCATCGAGCCCGGCTATCTCGCGGATTTGGTTCTCATAAAAGCAGATAAACCGTGGTTCAGGCCGTTGGAAAACGTTTACTCGCTCCTCATTTACTCTGCGAGGGGAAGTGACGTGGAAAAGGTTGTGGTAAATGGAAAAGTGGCTTGGGCTAAGCCCTCATAGCCTTCTCAATCTCCTTGAGCCTTTCTCCAGAGGGTTCCACGTCGAAGAACGCCTCTGCTTCTTTTATCGTTTTTTCGTCAAAGTTTCCGCTCAGGATGCTTTCGCTCGTTACGTCGAGCATGGAACTCAGAGCCTCGCCGAGGGTTTCAACCTTCGCCATCGCCTTCTCGAACTCGACCTGCATCTTGGCAACGTCCTCTGCTCCAGGCCCCTCTGCAATGCTCTCAACGATGTCCCTGCTGAAGCGGAGGAACTCGGCCGAGACCTTAACGAGTTCCCTCTGGATTTCTGCTTCCTCCATGAGGAGGAGAAGGCGCTTTGCCTCCTTAATTCGATTCTCAAGGACAAGGTACTTTACGGCGCTTCTCCTCAGCAGTTCCTCGTCGCCGAGCTTCGCCGCTTCCTTCCCCTGGAGGAAGACCCTGCGCTTTAAGGCTTCGAGGTTGTTTATGTACTGTTTCAGGGCCATCTTGGCCTTTTTGGCCCGTATCCTCCTTTCTATCTCTTTCTCCTCTTTGGATTTCCAGAACTTCATGGTTCACACCCCGTTTTCACGCTCTATTTCGTGAAGGAGCACCTTGAGCCTTTCAACGAAGTCCTCTCTTACGGGCAGGTTTTCTTTAATCATGAGCTCAAGGGCTTCAATTGCCCTCCCAAGCTCCTCTCTGTGCTGGGTTGTATAGAATTTCAGGTCGCTCAGGGTGTTGAGAAGCTCTGCCTTCCTGTTGAGCTCCGCGTAGGCTAAAGCGAGCTTCGAGAGAGTTTGGACTACGAGCCTGCTGTTCTCCCTGATTTCCTCGGCGGTCTTGCTCCTCTTCAGAGCCTCTACGCTTCTTGCGAGGGTTTTCTTCAGCTCCTCAACCCGAAACTCGAGCTCCCGCTTCCTTATCTCGCTCTCCCTGAGCTTCTCGAGGTCTTCCAGAAACTCCTCAACGCTTCTGTAGCGGTCCTCCTTCCTCTTCGCCAGCAACTTCTCGAAGAGCCCATCGTACTTTGCCAGTGCCGGGTTGAAATCGGAGGGCGGCTTATGGCGGTAGTTCTCGTCGGTTATCTTGCCAAAGACCTCCTCGTATGTGTAGCCCTCAAACGGAACCCTGCCGGTCAGTAGCTCGTAGAAAATCGTCCCCAACTGCCATACGTCTGTCCGGTGGTCGGTGTTTCCGAACTTGCTCGGCATCAGGTGCTCCGGCGCGGCGTAGAGGGGGGTGTAGCCCATCACGCTCCTTCCCGAGCTCATCGTTCCGATTTTGGCTAATCCCCAATCGGTTATCTTTGGCGTTAAGTTGGCCTTCAGGAGGATGTTTCCGGGCTTTAAGTCGCGGTGAACAATGCCTTTTGAGTGGGCATGTTTTAGGCCTTCCGCAATGCCCTTTATGAGTCCCAGTGCGGTTTTCTCATCAACGGGCTTTGGTAGTTCCTCGAGCGTTCTAACGAGCTTTCCATCAACCTCAGCACCCTCAACGAACTCCATCTCGAGGTGGGGAACGGGTAAAATGTCCGCGTCGTAGAGCTTGACGACGTTGGGGTGGTTGAGCTGGAACCACGTTGAAACCTCACGGAGGAAGGTCTTGCTGGTTTTCTCGTCAATCCTCGGGATTTTTAGGGCGACTGTTTTGCCGTCCTTTTTGCGTTTGACCTTGAAGACCTTGGCAAAACCGCCCTCCCCGAGGAACTCAAGGGGCTCGTACCTGTCCAAGAGCTCGGCCGGGAAGCCCTCAATTGAACCCTTGGAGGGCTCATTTTGGGTCTTTCCTCCAGAGCGCGAGCGCTTGAGGAGGAGCACTGCCCCAACAAGGATGAACACGGCCAGAACCACTGCGATGGCCTTCCTTGGAACTGCGTTGGCCGGCGTGGATTCGCTGGTTGTTTTCGGTTGGGTATCCTGAGAGGTCACCACCGCGAGGGTTAGGGTTATTTTCTTTTCTTCTCCTGGGGCAACCTCAACCGTTTTTCTGGTCGGTTGATAGCCCTCCTTCCGGATTTCTATCGTGTGGGTACCCGGTGGAAGGGTGAGCGTCAGCGGTGTTGTCCCACGCCACGTGCCGTCAACGTAGACGTCCGCTCCTGTGGGCTGAGAATTTATCCAAACCGTCCCCGTCGCGATTTTCTTCTCAAGCTTCGCCGTTATCTTTACGGTTTCACCTGGAGGAACATTGACCGTTGCCAAGTATGGCTTGTAGCCTTCGAGAGTCACGTTTATCGTGTGCTGGCCCGGGTGTAGCTCAACGGTCAGGGGAGTAGTCCCGCGGTAGGTACCGTCCACATAAACGCTGGCTCCCGAGGGTGTTGAGTCAACTACGAGGGTTCCGGATTTGGGTTCCAGGTTTACGTTTAGAACAACGGTTTTTCCGGCATCTACCGTGACCGTCGTCGAGTACTCCTCATAGCCAGGCATCTTCACTTGAACCCTGTGAGTTCCGGGGGATACACTGACGTTTATTGGTGCTATTCCCTGGTAGCCTCCGTCAACGTAAACCTCAGCGCCTGCAGGTGTGGAGACTACTTCGATTGTTCCCCTATCATTCTGCACCTGTGGAGATGCTGAAGTCGTTGTTTCTGTTCCTGTTGTTCCCCCTGACACCGATGTTTCAGCGGGCTCAAGCGAACGGACGGCAAGGAAGCTTCCAAGTCCTGTAACTGGGTCGGGGATTCCAACTTTCACCCTTTTGTTGGTGATGTAGAAGTTCCACACCTCGGCCGTGTAGATTCTGGGGGCGTTGTAGAGGTGGAGTGCGTAGGCGAGCTTGTAGAGGTCCCAGAACTGGTCAAGGCTCCATACGCTCACTGTCCATCCGTTTTTTGTCCACTTAGCGTAGGCGAGTAAGTTAGCAAGGTCGTAGCCTGTCCAGTCGAGGAGAGGCTTGAGCTTATTCGGAGTGTTGTAGTACTTGAGGTTTAGTTCGCTGATGAACCTGGCAACGTCACCGCTGGCGATAACGTTGAGAACGTCTCTGACCGTTACTGGGTTGTGGTAGTTGGAACCCCAATTTGGAGCGACGTAACTGCCGTAGTACCAGAAGTCCCAGGCGAGGTCCGTGATGTCTTGAATTCCGCTGACGACCCAACCCTCTGTATAAACGTGCCACTGAAGCTCCTTGGGGTCGCTACTGTAAACCATCCTGCTGGCCTGGCTCCTCTGCCACTGGAGGAGGTCAACCTTAAAGCCGGCCTTCTGGAGTACCTGAGCAACGTACTTGCCCTCATCAAGTCTCTCGTCCTCGATACGAGCAATAATCTTCACGGTAACCGGCTGACCGTCGAAGTACCAGACACCGTCCCTTTTCTCAAGGGTGTGTCCTAAGTCTGAGAGTTCCGAGGATGCCCTAGTCATGGCCTCGTCAATCATCTTGATGGCGTAGGCCTCGTCACCCTGAGAGGTTATTCCCATAGCCTTCGCAACGGTTACGTAATTCTCGTGTGCGTTAACTTGGCCCGTTGGATTTGGGCCGTAGATTGGAGCACCGCTTCCCTGGAGGACCTGGCTGACGATGTACTGCCTGTTGATGAGCCAGTTAAGGGCGAACCTGACCTCACGGAGCGCGAACGGGTTAAAGCAGGTTCCGTTGGAGGTTTCCACGAGGCCTGTCGTGGAGTCTCCTGCAAGGTTGAGGTTGATGCTCCACCAGGTGAAGATAGCCTTAATCAGGTTGATGTTCTTGCCGTATTCCTGAACCACACTGGACAAAGTACTATACGGCCTGGTGAACCAGTACAGGTCGTACTCGCCTTTAGCAACGGAGAGAATAGCCGTATAGTCGTTGAGAACGCCGTAAACGTCAATCTCTCTCCAGTACGGCTCCCAGGGAAGGGTCTTACCGTTAACGGTGTCCGGGAACCCGACCCTTCTGTTGTTCGCGAGCTTGAGGACGAGCTTCATATCCTCAGCGTCGTAGTCATCAACGTAGTACGGTCCATTGGTCACGAGGGCATTTTTGTGGTTTGAAATCCAGCCTATCAGGGCCGAGTACCCGCTTTCTGCATCCTGAAGGCCGGAGTGGTAGTAGTCCAGACCCCATTTTCCGAGAACGCTTGAAAGCTCCGACAGGGGGCCCGGAATAGGAGCTTCATCCTTTAGCCTTGAGAGCATGCCCGAAATGTACTCCATCTGTTCCTCGTCTATCAGGTTGAGCTGGTACCCATTGGTGGGATTCGAGCTCCACGAGAACATCTTGCCGCCGTATCCCCTTGCCACGAGCTCGGAGGTTGCATAATAGAGTTGCCAGGGGAACCCAGGGTATGGAACGTAGTTAACGGCGGTGGCCCACCTGCTGTATGGAACTGCATAATCCTGGTAGACCGTGAATTCAACGTAATCAGATGTGACGGCTTTCACCTCGAGACCGTAGATTCCTTGGAGCTTGCCGGCCACGCTGGCGCTCCAGCTCTGGTCGTAGTACGCTCCCCCTTCATGGCTCCATTCCCAGTCCATTGCGTAGGCGAATAAGTAGTCGGCGAGGGTTATCTTCTGACCGTCAACCCAGGTTCCGAGACCGCACTTCCAGGTGACGGCACTCTTGGCTGTTCTGCCGGCGTATGGGGAGGTCCACTCGCCGAGGGTGTCGTTCCAGATTACGGCATCGTCCGGAACCTGAACGTTGTAATTGACACTGACAAGCTGACAGCGGTAGCTGTGATAGCTTCCGTCGGGTCCCATCACGTAGGGCGGGTCGTTGAGGAAGTACCAGATGCGGTGGGTGTAAACGTCGGTCATTCCGCTCGGGGACGGGTTGAAGACACCCATAAAGAGACTACCCTGGGCAGCAAGGTACACGATTTTAAGCTCATCCCCCTGGATAGGTTGAGCAAGGGTTGGACTTAGCGGAAAGAGGGAAGATAATAGCAATACGATAACGAGCATAGCCTTTGCATTCACCATCTCCACACCACCACCGTTACGTTGTCTTCAGTGACAGTCAGGGCCCTTTCCATGAGGGTTTTGGCGAGGTCACGTGCCGTTTTCCCAGGGATGAGCGCCCGCAGGATTTCTTCCTTTGAGACATAGTCGTGAAGACCGTCCGTGCTGAGAAGGAGGATGTGGCCGGGTCCGGCTTCCCAGCGGTAGAGGTCAACCATTAGGTGCCTTCCAATGGCTGAGCTCACCCTGTTCCTGAGCGGGTGGTACATGACCTCCTCCTCGCTGACCTGCCCTATGAGAACGAGCTCCTGAAGTGGTGAGTGGTCGAGCGTCCTCGCGACGAGTTTCCCCCCGGAAACCAGGTACGCCCTGCTGTCGCCGGTGTTGGCAACGATAACGGTCCTTCTCCTAACTACAGCCGAGACGAGGGTCGTCCCCATTCCCTCAAGTGGTCCCCTTGCCCGTTCTCTAACAATGGAGTGGGCAACCTCGTGGGCCTTCTTCAGGAGAATCGCGAGAAGGTCTTCTTCAAGGCCTTCAACGTACTCCCTTTCAAAGACCCCCGCAAGGGTTTCCAGGGCCAGCCTAGAAGCGACTTCCCCGGCGTTGTGACCGCCCAGTCCGTCCGCGACTGCGAGCAGGTAGCCGTCGGGGAGCTTCATGATGAGCAGGCCGTCCTCGTTGTGTTTCCGTCCCCCAACGTGGGTTATCCCGTAAACGAAGTCAGTTCCGGCCCCGCTGGACTCCATGTGTGGGCTTTCGGGCAGTATTAGCCTCATCTCTCCACCTCCCGTTTAATCCTGTCAACGAGAACCTCCACCCTCTCAACGAGTTCCGGGGAAATCGGCAGACCCTCCCTTAGGAGGAGCTCGACGGTTTCAATCGCCCGCTCAACCTCTCCCCTTTCTTCCCGTGTGAACTCCTTGAGCTCCTCAAGCGCACTAATCAGGCCTGCCTTGTCGTTGAGCCTCGCCGAAAGGACCGCGTTCCTTCCGAGTCCTTCAACGAGTTTCCTGACGAGCCTTTGAACCTCCGACCGGTCCGTCGTTACTTGGATGGTTTTCTTGAGCTCCTCAATCTGGCCCTTGAGGTCCGTCCTTTCTCCTTCAAGCCTCCTCAAGAGCTTGAGGTCCTCCAGGAACTCCTCAACGCTTCCGTAGCGGTCTTCCTTCCTCTTCGCCAGCAACTTCTCGAAGAGCCCGTCGTACTTCGCAAGCTCTGGCCTAACGGCACTCGGCGGTTTTGGCTTGGTTTCTGGGTTGAGAATCTTTGCGATTACACTTGCGGGGCTGTTCCCCCCGTAGGGCAGTTTTCCTGTCAGGAGTTCATAGAAGATTAGGCCGAGCTGGTAGACGTCCGTCCTGTGGTCGGTGCGCCCGTAGGTTTCAGGGTCAAGTTGCTCCGGCGCGGCGTAGAGAACCGTTACCCCCGAGGTGGTGGTCGTTGAATGTGTTCCGATTTTGGCTAATCCCCAATCGGTTATCTTTGGCGTTAAGTTGGCCTTCAGGAGGATGTTTCCGGGCTTTAAGTCCCTGTGGATTATGCCCTTCGAGTGCGCGTGCTTCAATCCCTCTGCGATGCCTCTGATGAGTTCTAGGGCAGTTTCCTCATCAACGGGCTTTGGTAGTTCCTCGAGCGTTCTAACGAGCTTTCCATCAACCTCAGCACCCTCAACGAACTCCATCTCGAGGTATGGTATCGGCTTCTCCTCCGCACGGTAGAGCTTTACTATGTTCGGATGCTCCAGCAGGCTCCAGGCCCGAACTTCTCTGGTGAAGGATTTCCTGGACTTCTCAGTTAGGTGCGGGATTTTTAGGGCGACTGTTTTGCCGTCCTTTTTGCGTTTGACCTTGAAGACCTTGGCAAAACCGCCCTCCCCGAGGAACTCAAGAGGCTCGTACCTGTCCAAGAGCTCCGGCGGAAATCCGGGGACGTTGAGGTTGGCCCTTTTTTCACCCCCGCTCCTGCCCTTCAGGAGGGCAAGCCCAATGACAAGGAGCACCAGAATGCCTCCGAGCGCGAGAGGGAGGACTGGTACCTTCGAGCTCTTTTCTACGTCGTCTAAACCCGTTGTTGATTTAGGCCGGGAACTCGACGGCTGGACAATCTGGCTGTTCTTTGGAGATGCGGTCGTCGTGAACGTTGTTGATGGTGAGCTCCGGTTTTCCGGGGAACGTGAGGCAACGGTAACGCCCCAGTGGATTACGTTCGAGACAAAGGTTGGCCCGTCGAGCTTGATACCGTAGTACTGGCTGACCCACATGGGGGTGTAGCCTCCAACGGGCGTCTCACCGCTGACTATCAGAACACTCCGTTTGTTGCCTGAACTCCACACCCATGCCGCGGCTATTGGGAATTCCCCGGTTTCTCCCGCCCTGTACGCTTTCCCAAGGGGGTCATTGTTCTCAACGATTTGGGCATCTTTGCTCGTCCGGAGGATTATGTAAACCCCCGAAGGCTTGTTTCCATCCCTCAGGGGCTTCCAAGTGCCGTTCACGAAGAGTGCCACCGGCCCGGGCCCGTGCGCGAGGACACCATGGGTTACCCCTTGAATTAAGAGCAACCTGTAAGGGGTATCGTTGCTTGGCCTGTTGTAGGCTATGATACGGTAGGACCTTCCCGCGTTGCTCACCGGGTCTTCAACGGAGCAGAGGTCAAGGCGCAGGGGTGCCCCGAGGGCTTCAAGCAGGCCGTTCACTATCCTCTGAGTCTTTACGCCGTTTCCATAGTCGGAATCGCCGGCGACCCAGAGAACTTTTCCTCCGGAGTAGAACCACTCCCTTATGGCCAAGATTTCGGTGTTTGAGAAGTTGGCAGTCGGCTGGCCGATTATAAGGACGTCAACGTTTTCCAGCAGGCCCGGAGTTATTGACCTGCCCAGCCAGCGGATTCCCAGCTCTTCCTGATAGCTCTCGTTTCCAAAGTAGACGAAGGTGTACTGGCTGAGCGTTTCGAGGATTCCCGGGGCGAGCGTCTGATTCTCATAGGTCACTGGTGTGAGGCCGTTTGGGTTCTCGCCGTGGGAGAGGTCTATCCCGATTGTAACGGCCAGGGCAGGCTTTAAGAGGAGAAGAAAGACCATCACGACCGTAAGTCGTCTCATCCCCCAAACTCCTCCGCCCACTTCTCGTACCTCTCGACATCTCGCCTCGTCAGCGGGCTCCTAATTTTCTTGAAGGCCTCCTCGAAGTCCCTCATCTCAAGCGGTCTTGTCCTGAGCGACCTCTTTTTGAGCTCCTCGTATGGGAGCTCGGCGAGCTTGTGGAGGTCTCTGTTCTCCTCGCGAATCATGTTCCATACCGCCTCCTGGCAGAGGTTCTTGATGTCCCTTCCCGAGTACAGGCGCCTGACGCTCTCCTCAGCTATTGCATCCAAGTCGAGCCTGCTTATGTCGAGCCCGCGCGTGTTGATTTTGATTATCTCCTTCGTGGCCTTCTCGTCCGGTAGAGGGACGTAAATCCTCCTCGGGAAGCGCGAGAGAACCGCCTCGTCCAAATCCCAGGGGGTGTTGGTTGCCGCGAGGGTTAGAACGAGCACGTCGCTACCTTTATCCTGAAAGCCGTCAAGCTCCGCTAGAAACGTCGAGAGCATCCTCCTGCTGGCCTCGCTCGTCTCGCCGGAGCGCCGGGTTGTGAGGGCATCTACCTCATCCACGAAGACTATGCTCGGGGCCTTCTCGCGGGCAACCTCGTAGAGGGCCGAGATTATCTTCGCGGACTCGCCGAAGTACTTGCTCAGGACGTTGCTGGCTTTGACCGAGAAGAAGGTTGCGTTTAAACTTCCGGCGGCAGCAGAAGCGAGCAGGGTCTTTCCGGTTCCCGGGGGGCCGAAGAGGAGAATACCCTTCCAGGGCTGAACCGCTTCCGGCCTCTGGAGTGCCGAGACGACCACCGTTTCCATGAGGAGTCGTTTAACGTCCTCAAGGCCTCCAATGTCGCTCCATTTGACGTTTGACCTTGCCATGAGTCCCATGACGTAGGTTCTTAGCTCATCCTCGTCGCTTCCCTCTGAGGTTACCTTGACCTCCCTCTTCGGAATCCTTCCTTCTTCGAGACCCTTGGCAAGGTCTTCCCACTTTCTTGCCTTTGCCAGGTAGGAACTCCTACCGTAGGGGTCGTGCTTGGCGAGCTGTTTGAGAATCCTCGCGCACTCAAGGGCCTTTCTCCTGGCGGTCTCGTAATCGCCCTCGGCCAGGGCCTTTTCATAGGCCTTCTTGGCCCTTCTGAAGGACGCCATAAGCGGACCTGTCAAATCAACGGGCATTCGATACACCTCCTTCAAGAATGAGAATAATTGGACGGATTGCCTCCAACCCCGTGAACAACAACCTCACCCTTCTCAACGAGCTCCCTCGGAACGGGGAGCCCCTCCTCAACCCTCAGCTCAATCTGTTCGATGAGCTTCTCCAGCTCTTCCCTCTCCCTCCCCCTCGCGTACCTCAGCAGGTCCCTCGCGTACTTCAGGGCCTCCTTCGCGTCCCCGAGCCTCAGGTGGAGGAGGAACAGCTGGCCCGCATAGTAGGCCGAGCGCGATGGCTCGACGCTCTTCTTGAGCTCTTCCCGGTACTTCCCGCCGAGGATTCCCGACAAATCCCGCTGGAGCTCTTCAACGCTTCCGTAGCGCCTCTCCTTCTCCTTGCTCAGACAGCGGAGGATTATCCCGTCGAGGGGCTCCGCCTCCGGATTGAGCTCGCTCGGCCTCTGCGGCTCCTCCATGATTATCCTCCCGGCAACCTCGACGAAGTCGCTTCCCTCGAAGGGCCTCTTCCCCGTCGCGAGCTCGTACATGAGAACGCCCAGTTGCCATACGTCGGTTCTCTCGTCAACCCCTCCGAAGCGCGACGGACTTATCTGCTCGGGCGAGGCGTAGTAGGGCGTCATCGCCGTTACCGTCGTGGTTCCGCTCTCGAACAGAACCTTCGCAAGCCCCCAGTCGCTTATCTTCGGCTTGGAGCCCTTGAGGAGGACGTTGCTCGGCTTCAGGTCGCGGTGGATTATACCCTTCGAATGGGCGTACTTCAGGCCTTCCGCTACCTCAAAAGCTATCTCGGCCACGCGCTCCGCCGGGAGGGGCTTCTCGAGGTCTTCGAGCGACCGGTCGCAGAGCTCCATCTCTATGTAGGGGTAAGGCGTCAGATTTGCGTCGTGGAGCTTCACTATGTTGCCGTGCCTCAGCTCGCGCCATATGGAAACCTCGCGCAGGAAGAGCTTTCCGGTTCTCTCGTTGAGGACGTGGGGGACCTTGAGCGCGACCCACCGGCCGTCCCTCAGGGCGCGGTAGACCCTGCCAAAGCCGCCCTCTCCAATTAGCTCGACCCTCTCGTATCTCGACAGAAGGGCCTCCAACCCGTTGCCCTCGGCTTTTTCCCCGGCAATCTCGATTTCAATGGCCTTCTTCCCCATAAACGGCCCGGAGCGGACGCGGACGGTAAGCGCGTGCTTCCCAACCTTCGAGGGCACGAAGCGCACGTACTCGCTCCTCTCCTCGCCAGGGAGGAGGTACAGGTCGAGGGTCCTCCTCTCCAGCTTTCCGTAGAGGGCCAGCTCCGACAGGTCTATTGAGACGCGAAGGCTTTTCCCTGTCCTGTTCCTGAAACCGACCTTTATCAGCGCCTCAGCTCCCTGGATTAGCTTTTTCGGCGCTTCAAAGATTAGCCCCTCACTGAGGGATTTTCCAGTATTCAGCTCCCTTCTGTGCGGTTTTTCAGGCACCGGCCTCGGAACAGGTTTGGGCCCGGGATAGGGCTTCGAGGAGCCCGTCTCTCTCAGGAACCTCTCAATCCACGGAAGGAATATGAAGAGCGATATGAGTAACCCGAAGCCGTGAAGGAGGGCAATCAGGAAAATCGAGATGATGAGCCTCCGAACGAAGTCCTCTTCAAGGCTCCTTCTCGGCATTCACTCCTTCTCCTCCTCGACGACCTTCTTCGTGGCCTCTTCCGGTTCAAGCTCGCCCTCTTTGACCGCCCTTATTGTGCTCAGTATCTCCTCAAGCTCCTCGTCGGCCTCAAAGTCCTCAACCCCTATCGTTCTGTCGGTCATGCCGAGCATTTTCTCAAGGCTCTCGTTGAAGTTCCTGGCGTCGAGCTCCATCTCGATTAGTTTCTCCTCAAGCTCCTTCGGAGACATTTTCCTGAGCATCTCCCAGGTTGGCGTTCCCTTCAGGAGCTCCTCGTTCTCCTTGATTATGAGCAGGTTGCTGACGAGCATCAGTTGCTTGTTCAGCTGGGCGTGCGTCGCCTGGAGGTTCTTCTTGCGCTTGTTGAGGGTCTTTATCTTTGTCGCTATCGTGAGCTCCTCGCTCCTGCTCTTGGCTCTCTTTGCCCTCTCAAAGAGCTCCGCTATCTCGGCCTCTATCGCTCTGAGCTCGCGCTCGATTTTCTCAATCTGGGCTTCGAGCTTCATCTGGTTCTCAAGCAGGTCCTTGAGGGGAACGTCGAGCGGGTTCTTCGGTCCAAAAAACTTTGAGAGGAGCCCCATGTCACTCCTCCTCCGTCTCAGCCTTCAGAACTTTCTCCACAACCTCGTCCGGCTCCGCTTCACCGCTCTCGACCTGGGCCCAGGCCTCAAAGAGCTCCCTCTCGGTCTCGTCTTCGCCCTCCTCGAACTCGGCTATCTCCATCTCAAAGACCCTGTTGAGGCTCTCCACCATCTCGTTGAACTCCTTGCCGTCGAGGTTTATTCGTATGAGGGCCTTCTCAAGCTCCCCGGGCTCGACTTTCTTGAGCTTGTCCCAGACCCCCACCTCGCGGAGCTCCTTCTCGTACTTCTTGACGACGATTAGGTTCTTTATGAGGGTGTACTGCTTCTGGGCCGTCGTGAACTCCTTGAGCTTGAGCTTCTCCTCCATGTCGAGGCTTTTGATTTCTTGAGCGAGCATCTTCTTCTTGAGCTTGTCCGCGCCTATGCCCTGCTGGAAGAGCTCCTTTTTCTTCTTCTCTATGGCGTTTATGTCCTTCTTCAGCCTCTCAAGCCTGTTCCTGAGCCTAATTTCCTCCTCTTGGAGCTCTCTAAGTGAGAGCTTCTCGACGGTGCTCTTCCTTCCAAAAACGTCGCGTATTCCCATCTCATTCACCTCCAAACTCCTTCGAAACGAGGACGTATCCAACGCCCTCCACATACTTGGCAACGTAGCCCTCCTTCCCGAGGGACAGGAAGGCTTTTCTCACGATTTCAACCGGCAGGTCGAGTTCGCTGATGGCCTCGTCAAAGCGGACGTAGTGCTTATAGGTTAGCCTGTTGAGAAGGAACCTCCTGGCCTTCTCAAGCAGTTCTTCGTCGAACTCCAGCCTGAGGAGCGGGGCAAAGGCCTTCGCGTAGGGGTCGTTGGGGTTGTGAATCATCTCACCCGAACCGAGGTCGAGGAGGAGCAGAGAGACCCTATCGGCCACGAAGTTCCTGTGGAAGTCATCGGAGGCAACGTAGCTGAGAATCCTCTTCTCGAAACCGGTTGGTGATGCAACGAGCAGGACGGTTCTCCTTTCTTCTCTCCTCGCGTCGTCGAGGAGCGCGTTCAGCTCGGCAAGCTCGACAGGGTCGGTATCAAAGCCGTACTCCGCGTAGCGCTCTGGCCTTGAGAGGTAAACTGCCCTCAGGATTATGTTCTCCTTCTTTCCGAGGAGCTTCTTCTCCTTCAGCGTTGCTTCGATAACGACGTTGGTTGGAACGTTCTTGAGAGCTACCTCGTCGAGCTTTCCAGCGTACTTGGAGCGGTCAAAGGTTTCCCTCTCCTCAACGGACTCGACCTTGAAGGTCTTTCCGAGGAGTTTCAGCTCGCCGCTCAGCTTGCTCCTAATCCTGCCGGCGAAGTTCATCTCCATTATCCTCGCTTCATCGCTCCTGATAAAGCGTGAGCCCTTCTCCGCTTTCTCGACAATCTTCATGGCTTCCTCTATTTGTTTCCGGACTTCCTCTTCTGCCTTGGACAGCTCAAGCTCTCTCCTCCTGAGCTCCATTTCCCTCTGCCTTAACTCAAGCTCCCGTCTCCTCAGCCTCTCCTCAAGGGCCCTGACCTCTGCCTTCATTCTTTCCTCGGCCTTCCTGAGCTCCTCTTCGAGTCTGGCTTTCATCTCCTCGTCCTTCATTCTGGCGATTTCCTCGATGAGCTTGGCCTTTTCCTCCTCAAAGCGCCTTCTGAGCTCTTCGTTTTTCCTCCGGAGGGCCTCTATTTCCTCTTTCTTGGCGGACTCGATTTCTGCTTTTGCCTTCTCTATCTCCTCGTACCAGCGCTCGCGGATGAGCTCCATCGCTTTCTTGAGTTTCTCAACTTCCTTCTCCTTCTCGTCGAGCTTCTTCCTGTAAATCCTCTCAACGGCTTCTGTTTCCTTTTTGGCCTCTTCGAGGAAGTCTCTGAACCAGTCGAAACGTGCGGTGGCTTCGGCTATCGCGAGGTTTATCTTCTCCTTGTACGAGTCCCACGTCGATTTCAGGAAGTCCCTGAGGGCAAGGCCGTGCCTTGGGCTCTGAAGGAACTCCTGGAGCCATCTGTCAAAGGAGTAGTACTCCCTTAGGAGTGAGAGAACTTCGTTGTCCCTGTGCATTATCAGCTTCATGACGTCGTCCTTAGAGTAAATCTCGAAGACGTTGTAGCGGAAGAGCCTCTCTATTGCGGTCAGCTCCTCGGGGGTGAACCTCTTTTTAGCTGGTTCGAAGTCTTCTCCGTTCCTCTCAAAGGACCAGGCGAGCAACGCAAGGGCTCCCTCAAACTTGGCCCTGAAGCGTCTGTCGAGGTCGCGCAGAAAGTCCCCGCACTCGCCTTCCTGGTAACGGTTGTAGGCTTCGACGATTCTTCCCCAGAGGTCTGCCCGGGTTCCGTAGCTCTCCCGCCAAACGTCGGTTCCGAGCCTCAGAACGCGCTCAGCGGGGCGGAGGAGTGTCTTAACGCAGTTCGCGTCTCCCTCCTCAAAGAGTCCCATAGGAATCACCCGCCAGAGGTTTTAGCTCTTCATCCACACGCGAAAGGAGGTACTCAACGACCTCGCCGTAGCCCGAGACCGTGACCCTGACAACGGTTCCCCTCGGTGTTCCTCTAAGGGAAAACTGGATTACACCCCTTCCTTTCCTTGTGTAGACCTCGCAAGTTTCTTCTCCTGGACTGAACGTTCCTCCGAGCTTGGAGCACAGGTACGCTAGAAACCTTCGAACGAAGCCCTCTTCCTCCGCGAGCAGGTATTCCCTCGTCGCGCTCCGCTCCCTGAGTTCGGGCCATTCCTCGGTTACGCGGTAAATCCTGACTTTCTCTGAAGGGTTGCCCTCTATCCTGGAGAACAGCTCCTCGAAGAACTCTTTCTCCTGTTCTGTTTCGATTATGAAAGTCATTCCCCTGGGCTTCTCAACGTCCGCCCTTTCCGCCCACTTGGAGAGCAGGTAATCAACGCGCTTTCGCTCGGCATCGTCATCGTATGAAACAACGACGAAGTACTTCATACGTCATCACTACCTGGGTTCTCTCAAACGTTAAGATTTGGCGTCGTTGCCTATTTAAAGTTTTCTCCATTTTGGAGAAAAAGAGGAATGGGCGACTTTGGTGAAACTGGGGCTGAGTAAAAAGGGAATGGAGAATCAGAGTCTTCTCCTGAGAAGGAGAGGCACTATGGCAAGTCCGACTATCAAACCAGGACCGCAGATACTCGAACCTGTACTGCTTGAGCTCTCGGTTTTGTTCGCGTTGGCGGTGGAAGTCAGCGTTGGTGAGATTTCCTCGGGCTTCTTGCCCTCAACCATCAGAGCTCTCCACTCTTTGAGCCATTTGTCTGTGTTCTTAGCGAGCTCTTCGGAGGGGATTGTGATGACCTTCGCCGAGCTGACGTTGAGGGCGTAGCTGAAGCAGGCCGGGAGCTTGACCTCCTTGTTCACCGGGTACATCCACTGGTTGAGCGGGAGCTTCTCCTGGGCGGTTTTGCTTATCAGGAAGTTTATGAACTTCTTGGCGAGTTCAAGGTTCTTGGTGCCCTTGACGATTCCCGCTCCCTCAATCTGGACGTAGGCAGTGTTGTTAAGGAAGATTGCCCCTATGCTCGTGTCGTTGTAGTTGCAGGCCGAGTAAGCCGGGTCGGTGGCGTAGCTGACGAACAGCGGGGCCTGGTTCTTGTCCCACATCTCCCAGCCGGCGCCCCAACCCTTGACAATTATCACGTCGTTCTGCTTGAGCTTCTCCCAGTAGTAGGGCCACTTGTCGCCGTAAACGCCAATCGTCCAGAGGAAAAAGGCCATCCCAGTTGAACTCGTCAGCGGGTTCTCGACGATAAGCTTGCCCTTCCACTCGGGCTTCGTCAGGTCCTCAAAGGTCTTCGGCGGGTTCTTCACGACGTCCTTCTTGTAGACTATCGCTATAGCACCATAGTCGTAGGGCGTGAGATGGAAGGTTGGGTCGAAGTCCTTTATAATCCACTCCGGAATGTACTTCGCGTTCTCCGGCTTGTAGGGGATTAGAATGTCTGCTTGAAGTGCCTTCTGAAGGTAACTGTTGTCGATTCCGACGACGACATCGGCCTGCGGGTTGTTCTTTTCGATTATCAGCTTGCTGAGCACTTCTCCGGCGTCGCCGAACGTCACGAGACGGACCTTGACGCCGTACTCCTTCTCGAATATCGGAATGATTTCCTTCATCCAGGGCTCGATGCTCTCGTAAGAGTACACGGTCAGTGTCTCCTCGGCCTTTGCAGGCTTCACCCACAGGAGCGAGGCGACGAAAAGGGTCGCCACGAGCAATGCCAGAACCTTCCTCATTGAACCACCCCCAATTAGCAGGTTGTTCTATTTCATAACCCGATAATTGGGAGATTAAAAAAGGTTTGCTTCCCAGTTCTGGTTAGTGGTGAGTTCACTCCTCTACCTTGCTAACCATTTTGATGACGTAGTCTGCCGCGTTTTGAAGGGCCACAGAAAAGCCGGGTTGGGTGCCTATGACTATTGTTTCCTTCCCCTTCCGCTTCGCCTCCTGGATTATGGGCAGAAAATCCGCGTCCCTTGTGGCCAGAGCTATAACGTCAACATCGGAGTTGTAGATGAGCTCCATGGCCTCTATCGCTATCCTCACGTCGGTGTCACCGGCTACTATAACCGGCTCAAGCCCTTGGTTGACGACCGCCTCAATGAGTCCCTGGGGAGCGTACTGGTTCAGGACGACCTTCGCGACCCTTATCCGACCGAGCCTTTCAAGGGCCTCGACTATGTCTTCGAGCTTTATTCCGAACTCCTTCCTCAGGATGTTCGGCCCGTCTATTATGAGCCCGATGCTCTTACCGCTTATCTCCTCTGGCCCAGGATGTTCCTTTTCATGGTGCTCCTTTTCACGCCTGAAAACCCTGATTAAGCTCTCTTTCACTCCTCTTCCCTCCCCTCCCTCTTGGGCTCAAGAACTATTGTGTAATCGGCCGCGTGCTTGAGGGCAACCGAAAAGCCGGGCTCGACGCCGATGACTACCGTTTCCTTCCCCTTCTCCTTGGCCTTAAGGATAACCGGCAGAAACTCCGCGTTCCGCGTCGCGATGGCGATTACATCTATGTTGGGGTTGTAAATCTCGCGCATGGCCTCAACGGCAAGCTTTACCCCGGTCTCGCCGGAAACGACAACCGCCTCGAACCCCTGGTTCGAGACCGCCTCTATGAGCCCCTGGGGGGCGTACTGGTTGAGGATGACCTTCGCAACGCGGATGTCCCCGATGCTTTCGAGAACGTCAACGATGTCCTCGAGCTTTATGCCAAACTCCTTCCTCAGGATGTTCGGTCCATCAATGAGAAGGGCTATCTTTTTCCCGCGCTTGGCTTTTCGCTTAATCATGCCTATACTCTTGATTCCATCCTTCGTCATTGAGATTATCTTTTCCCAGCTTCCGCCTGGCATCGGTGTCACCGTTGAAATCACTGAAACCCAACACGGCCTTTTACGGGCCAATAATATAAAAACCTTCGTCAGAGGAGCCTCTTGTAGTAGTACCAGAGGCCCCTTATGATATCCCTTACCTCGATCATCGTGAAAGTCTCCGTTCTGTCTATGAGCTTCGCCGTCTCCTCCCAGCTGTGGGCCTGCAGGACGCGATAGATGAGGAGCTTTATCTGTCTCTCGTCGAGATACGGCTTCATCCAGCCGTCGAGGAAGTAGAGCTTCACTATCGGCTTCACTGCGTCAACCACGGTATCGTAGGTCAGGACCTTGCCCGTGAATGCATCGAGGCGCTTCTTCTGAATCTCCGTGAGGTGAACCGGGTAATCGACGGCCTCGCCGAAGGGCGTCTCGAAGAGCCAGCGGGCTATTTCTGGCTCAAGCTCCCTGTGGGTGTCGCCGAGCCACTCCGTAAACCTTATCCTGAACTCGTCGTTGGCCTTCTTGATGAGCTTCTTCGCCCTCTCGCTTATCGGCTTGAGGACTATTGCCGTAAACTCACCGCTGACCGGGTTCCTCGCGGGGCTGAGGTGAACCACCGCGAAGCCGTTCCTGACCCAGAAGCGGACGAGTTCCTCACTGGCTCCAAAGCCCGAACCAATCCAGTCGAGGCCCTTTTCACGAGCCTCCTTTTCGAGGAGCTCCAGTGCCTTGCTTCCGAGACCTCTGTCCATCGCGTCAGGGTGGGTTGCAATCCTCACTATGCGGTAGCCCTTCAGCTTCGCGAACTCCTTCAAATAATGGTGCTTGACCATCATGTCGGGGATTATGTTCCCGCGCGGCTTGTAGCCCTTGGCCATCTTGTCTATTACCTTCTTTGGAATTCCGCCCTCCTTGGCAATCTGTATCGCCGTCACTATCTTGCCGTTCTTGAGCCTGAGCACGCGAGCCTCGTGGTGGGGCGCGTCGGCTAAGAGCGCCACGTCGCTCGGCCTGTTGCGGTAGTGCGCCAAGATATAGATTCCGACGAAGTGCCTCAAATCGGGCCTGTCGTTCTCGAACCAGTCGTCGAGGTCAGGCTCTTCCAGATAGACCTCCTTCTTCTCAATCAGCTCGAAGTCCTCATCGGTGAGCTCTACTGGCTCGGCGTCGAGCAGGAGAACGTCGAATAGCCACCTCTCAATCGGGTCGTTTTCCGCATACCTAATCGGCTCGTCCATGTGGAGCTCCTTAAACTCCCTCTTCTCCCTCGCCCTCTTCAGGAACTTGACGGAGAAGCCCCTTCCCGCTCCCTCGTAGCCGTGAATCGTTGATGAGTAAACGACGCGCTCCTTGTTGAGGTACTTGTGGAGTATCGGGACATGAATTCCTGCCGCTTCGTCAAGGATGTAGAGGTCCGCGCTCTTCTTGTAACCCTCGGCGGGTGGATAATAGCGGAGGCCGATTTTCCTCGCGTAGAGCTCCTTTATCAGCCCGCGCTCTTCAACGACGTAGGGCTTGAAGCCGAGCCTTTCAAGGGCCCTCTTTGCGAAGCGGAAGAGGGCCTGAACGTTCTCAAGCTCGGGGGCTGTGACAACAATCCTCGTCCTTTTCTTTAGAGCTAAGGCCAGGCCTATCGCGCCGATTCCGACGGAAACACTCTTACCCCTTCCCCTATCTGCCGTTAAAACGAGCATTCCACCCTCGACGAGCTCTTCAAAGGCCTTTAAAACCTCAACCTGGCCCTCGGTTAAGGCCATCTCGTAGAGCTCCCTCGGGAAGAGTGTCCCCTCTGGTATGGGAACGCCCTTTCTCGCTTTAATCCTCGCCTGACTCTTGCTCCTCTTCGGCTTCTTCCTGGCCTTTCCGCCCTCGGTGATGATGTAAATTCCCTCGTGCTTAGTGAACTTCCTGATAAGGCGTCGATTGAAGCGCTTCTTGACGTCGTCTATGGTGTAGGGTGGCGTTACGAGGCTCTTGTGGAAGCCCGTCCACATGTCCTTCCACTTCTCGAAGGGGTGAGCGAGGATGAAAATCAGCCCTCCACCGCGGACGGTCTCGATAATCCTTCCGAGGTCGTTCGGCGAGTAGTCGTAGCTCATGTCGAGGACGAGCAAGTCGTAGGTCCTTCCGAGGATGTCACGGGTGTGCTTGAAGGTAACGGCCTTTACCTCGACGTTTGAGCCAGCTAAGACGTCGAAGTGCTTCCTGAAGGCCTCGTAGCGCTTCCTTCCAAAGGTCTCCTCGCCGAGCGCGTCGGTGGCGTAGAGAACCTCTATTTTGTCCTCGCTCTCGTCGCGGAGGCGCTTCTTCATCAGTTCGTCGAGAACTCCGCTCAGAACCCTCGCGGAGGCCCCCGCGAGTATTCCCGCTAATTCGGCCTTCCTCAGCGTGTCGCCCTCGATTACAATCATTCTCCTGTGAAAGTTCTCAAGGGCCTGGGCTAAAGCCGTCTCGGTGAGCTTGAGAACCGAGTCCTTAACCTTCTCGCCCTTCGCGTAGTCTCTCACTTCCTTGTCAAAGCGGACCTTCACGGTCATCTCTCCTCCCCCGCTAAAGGGGAGAAGGGGAATTTAAAAACCTTCGGAGCTTTCGAGATGTCTCGATATCCATCGAAACGCTAAGCTTTTATACGAAAAACACCCACTTATCCCGGTGGTTTCTATGAAGGGTCTGACCGAGAAGGACCTCGGAAAGTTCAAGCTCGTCGGCAACCTCGACGCCTTCAGGCGGAAGGTCGTCTTCCAGGTTACCGAGATAAGCGTCGAGAAGGACGATTACTTCTCAAGGCTCTACCTCTACGACGGCAGAAGGGTTAAGCCCTTCACCTCCGGAAAGAAGGACTCAAACCCGCGCTTCTCCCCGGACGGGAAGCTGATAGCCTTCACCTCCAAGCGCGATAAGGAGAGCAAAGAGTCCGAGCTCTACGTTATCCCAACCGACGGCGGTGAGGCGAGACTCTTAGCGAAGTTCAAGTATGGGATTAAGAACCTCCGCTTCACCGAGGACGGTAAGGGCATAGCTGTTATAACGCCGATAGACATCGAGAAGAAGCCCAAAGATGACGTTCACCTCATCAAGGAGATCCCCTTCTGGTTCAACGGCGTGGGCTGGGTCTACGGGAAGAGGAGCGTTGTCTATCTGGTGGACGTTGAAACCGGCAGGAAAAAGCGTGTAACGCCTAAGAACCTCGACGTCTTGGGGGTCCGCTTCCACAACGGGAAGCTCTACTTTATAGCTCAAGAAGACCGCGAGCGGAAGCCGATGGTGAGCGACCTCTACCTCCTTGAAGGCAGGAAGGCGAAGCGTTTGACTCCCGGAAAATGGAGCGTGAGCGACTTCATTCCGCTCGACGACGGGACGTTTATCCTCAAGGCCAACACGCGCGAGCGCGGGATTCCGACAAATACGCACATCTACCACTACAACCCTGAGACGGGCGAGCTGAGGAATCTCACAGCTAAGCTTGACCGCTCAGCCTACAACTCCCTCAACAGTGACGTTCGTGGGGCACAGAGGGCCGAGCTGGTCTTCAGGGACGGCTGGGTCTACTACGTCGCAACCGACGGCCCGAGGGCGAACCTCTTCAGGGTGAACCTTGAGGGGAAGATAGAGCGCGTCATCGGAGGAGATAGAAGCGTTGAGAGTTTCGCAATCGGTGACTACATAGCCTTCACCGCCCAGGACGCGGTCACTCCACTGGAGCTTTACGTCCTCCGCGACGGCAATGAGAAGAAAATCACGGACTTCAACGGCTGGATTAAGGATTACAGGCTCTCCAGGCCGGAGCACTTCAAGGTCGAGGCCAGCGACGGCGTTGAAATAGACGCCTGGATTATGAAGCCCGTTGACTTCGAGCCTGGAAAGAAATATCCAGCAGTTCTCGAAATCCACGGCGGGCCGAAGACGGCCTACGGCTACGCCTTCATGCACGAGTTTCACGTTTTGACGGCCAAGGGCTTCGTGGTAATATTCTCCAACCCGCGCGGCAGCGACGGCTACGGTGAGGAGTTCGCCGACGTAAGGGAGCACTACGGGGAGAGGGACTACCAGGACCTCATGGAGGTCGTTGACGAAGCTCTGAAGCGCTTTGACTTCATCGACGGGGAGAGGCTCGGTGTTACGGGCGGTTCCTACGGCGGCTTCATGACCAACTGGATAGTTGGCCACACCAAGCGCTTCAAGGCTGCAGTTACTCAGCGCTCAATCTCCAACTGGGTGAGCTTCTTCGGCACGACTGACATCGGCTACTTCTTCGCGCCGGACCAGATAGGAGGCGACCCCTGGAGCAACACCGACGGCTACTGGGAGAAGAGCCCGCTTAAATATGCGCCGAACGTTGAAACGCCACTCCTCATAATCCACTCGATGGAAGACTACCGTTGCTGGCTTCCGGAGGCGTTGCAGTTCTTCACCGCTCTGAAATACCTTGGTAAGACTGTTGAGCTGGCGCTCTTCCCGGGCGAGAACCACGACCTGAGCAGGAGTGGCAAGCCGAAGCACAGGGTTAAGAGGCTTGAGCTGATTGTTGGGTGGATGGAGAGGTGGCTGAGGGATTAATCTTCTCTTTCCCTCAGCACCTTATCAAAGGTCTCAAGTATTTCTTGGACTTCAGGACTTCTGAAGACGGGCTGAACCTCTTCTAAACTGGGAGCAGTTTCTGCTTTCGACTTAATCAGGTATGGATAGAGGTAAGAGAGCAGGAGAATTCCAGCGATGAACGTGAAATCCCCTGTAAAGCAGACGATAATCAGCAGGGCAGCAATCGGGGATATTATTACGGCTATCTTAATGAGTTGCCTGCTGAGCTTTCTGTTCATGCTGAGTGCAAAGGTGGCGAGATACCCAAAAAATCCAGCGAGGACAACCCAGCCCCTAAATGAAAGGAGCACAAGAGGTATCCATTCAATTCCCGTAACAGGTGGAGTCCTGAGCAGATAATCCTTGCCACTATTCTCGACTACGCTTGTAAATGCCTCCCATTCAATGACAAGACCAAGCATAGCCGTGATTGGGATGTAAAGAACGACATCGCTCACCATCTTTGGTGGGGTTGCAAAAAGGTACAGTACCCATGGGAGCAGGGAAAGTCCGAAACCAATCCCTATAAGACCAGAAAACGCAAAGGACTTTCTCAAATTCCTAAGCTTCGGTATTTCCTCGTCTTCCTTTTCCTCACGCTCCCCGCTTTCAAGGGGATTCCATCGAATAAACCTGTAGACCTGATATGCAAGAACTATGAGCAACAGCAGAATGTATGGAAAAGCTAAATGAGAGAAAAAATCTCTTGTTTCCCTGTCGCTGAGGGGAGAGGGCACCTTCCCGGAAATATAAACTCCAACCTGTGTTTCTTTGGCCGTTCCGTTCGGATAGCTGAGCTCAAAGGTCAGCGTGCTAACCTTGTTGTAGAGAATCCACTTATTGCTTGAATTAAGATAGAGATAGTCCATGAACTGCTCTATGGGGGAGTTTAAACCCAGCGAGATACTAAAGGGCACTTCTACGAATTCTTTTTCGGGGTTAACTTGAACTTCCTGGCCATTTACAAGTTTTGTTCCTGAGAGTTTGACGTGAACTGGAACACCGTTGAAGGACTTTAATTTAACCTTAACATTCTCTATTGGACTTCCCGGGATTGCGCATTCTAAGACGGGGTAGGTTGCGTTTATCATTTGAGAGCACACAATATCCGCTCCAAACACAGGTTTAGCAGATGGGACTGCTACCATTATGACGATTAGCGTTACGACAAGCTTCCACCAGTTTCCTTTCTTCATGCCTCCCACCCCTTATCCCTTCCTAAGAAGTCCCTGCCAGCAACCGTTGCACACAGGAGCAAACATGCCGACCCGAGCCAGAGAATGGCCATTGGCGGGAACACCCCCATCACGAAGCCGAGGCCCAACCATAGAGCTGATACAACAGGCGAAACTTTTCTCAGGGCATTTCTCGGTCGGTCAAATCGTCCTAAGAGCACAACGAGGGGAAACCCCAGAATAAGGTATTTCAGTTCGTCAGGGTATCCCATGGCCGAGAGTAGAATCCACTCCAGTCCAGTTGAGACGTACTTCCCATCTTTTGCCTCCGCCAGCTCAAAAATTATCAGGACAGTAATAACCGAGAACGTGAGAATTGCTGGAGTGTACCTATCAATGACACTGGAGCCAGCAACCCACAAAAGAGGATATCCGATTAAGGAAGATATGAGACCCGGCAGGAATAACATTACCAGTACCAAATCGAGCGTTCCCATCGTCCCTTTGTTATTCTCTCTGTTATTCTTTGGCTTCGGCGCTTTACCCATCACAAGCCTCGACGTTTCGAGGGTCCAGCTTGCAATCAAAAAGAAGATGATTGCAATTATCCACGTCAGGTTTTCGATTGTTGTCTTAAGAAGTCCTGTGAAAAATGCAACTGCAACGTGTTCTAAAGTTTTAATAATTTCAGGAGTGCCCATGCTCTAACACCTCTTTCCGATTCTTCCAATGTCCTCGTCGAACTTTCTCTTTGCCCACTCCAACTTCTCGAAGGCGAGCCTTGAGGTGAATACATAGATAACCAGGGAAACGAGGAACACCGCGAACAGTGAAATCGTTTCCTTGGTCGTGTACTGGAGCGCGAGAACGAGCGCAACGCCAGCACTCAGGGGTACGGAGTAAGTTTTGAAGAGTGAGAGGGCTTTGTGACACTTTGAATACGGCAGTTCGGCATATTTCCAGAGGATTATCATAAGGGGGACGGCCAAGAGAATGGGAAGCATAAACGGGTAAACGTAGTCGCTCCAACGGAAGCTGAACGCGAGCGGAAGGCCCGCAAGCCAGCCGAGGCCGGTGTAAAAGGATATCTTCGGGTACCCTGACTTCGCGACTCCAAGGGCGTACGCACTCTCAAACAGCAAAAGCGCCGAGATCCCAGAAAGAACGAGGGCAGACATCTCGCTTCTCCCGTTCGACATCATCGAAAACGTCGTGAAGGGCATCATCAGAAGAGCTGAGAGGGAAGGCACGTGGATTCCTCTGAAAACAAGGTATATAAACATTAGTTCACCCACGAGGCCCTTTCTGCTGTCCCACTCGGCATAGCCCGCCAGGAACAGAAGAAACAATCCTAAAAGGCCCCATATGAACGAGTACAAGTATCCCCAAAGGGACATTCCAAGTCTGACTACTACGTGCTTCTCCCCAATTTCCTGGAAGTCTCCCGAGCTTGTGTTCAACTTGTAAAGGGTTACTGTCACGGGGACCTTAATTCCCGCAAGGGCACCATCGAAGAGAACATCAGTGGAGAAATTTGTTATTTCCTCCTGATAGATTGCCACCCTTATTTTATGTCCTCCCACAGGGGCAAGCATCGAGGAGCCCCTCAATCCAACAACGGTTTTGTAGTATAAACGGGGCTCAGAACCGTTGACGCTACATTCCACAGTCCAAAAACCACTACCAGCGTTATATTTCGCGGTATCATCGCACGAAACGGTGACTGCAAAAGCTCCATGGGCAAACAGCGAGAACGCGAGCATAAGTCCTATTAACACACCTGCTTTTGCCCTCATCTTGCCACACCCTCCAGCTTTCTGAGAATCTCTTCGACCTCTGGGCTTCTCTCTGTCTTTTCTGGAGCGTTTATGACGACGAAGTTAATCAGCACGACGTGAAGGACGGCCAGGGCAATGAGTGAGTACCAGAAAACCGCGTCTCCGCCGAACGTCTCAGCGAGGTAGAGTGCCCAGAGGGGCGATGCAAGGCCGGCAAGGCGCATTAATCTGTTGAGTTTTTCGTGGCGGTTCAGGTAGAACGCCATCAAGCCCATAGCCCACCATAGGTAAAATCTGTCAATGTCAATGACAAACGCTGAAAACGGTATCCACTCCATGCCAGTCACGGGCGGATTTTTTAAGAGATAAAGTGTGTCCCTGAGTTTCAGCTCGCTCCAGTCCACCAGAAACCAGAACGTGAACACGGCGATTGGTATGGCCGATAGATAGAGTCTTAAATCGCCGTAGTAGTTCGTGGGTGTTCCCAGATAATAGAGCACCCAGGGAGCCACCAATAACGCCAGCCAGAATGCTGTGAATAGTACTGAGATGTAATTCCATCTTGATGGCTTGTACTTGGGAAGCTTTTTCCTTTCGTTCGCTGTCTCTCTGGAACGCCTTCTGAGCCACGTTATGAAACCCGCTACAAGGGTCAGAAAGAAAAACGCAAAGAGTCCCTTAGTTTTCTCATCGAGCTTAACCGGAACGTAGGGTCCTCCCCCTATGAAGACCTCGATAGTCTTCCTCTCAACTGTCCCGTTCGCATGGACGATTTCAAAGGTGATGTAGTTTCGTTTTCCGTTGAAAATCCAAGTGTCCGAGCCATCGAGGCCTATCCCGTGGACTGCATCGACCATAACGTTCCAAATATTAACTTCCATCACGGCAGTTGAGTTCTGCTTTAGGAGCACGGTTTTGGTTAGTTTGGTTAAATCCATACTCCTACCATCAACCCTCCTCCAGTAGCCGTAGTTGTTGTAGTCTCTAACGGGCACGCCGTCGAAGGCGACAACCCTCACACTTATGTTCCCCTGTCCAGTCAGGTTGCAGTACATCCGGCTCGGTTCAGGTGGAAGGGTTTTCTGGCAGGTCAGCTCGATGGCCGAAACGTGGGGTATAACCAGGGCCAGGACAATGAGCAGGACGGCGAGCTTCTTCATCTTCCTGCCCCCTCGATTTTTGCAACCCTCTTCTCAATCTCCGCAATCAGGCGTTCTTTTTCCGCCGTGAAGCGCTTGAAGCACTTTTTCTGGATAATGTACACCACAAAGAGGAGGATGAGGAGGAAGGCCATGAACGCGAAATCGGGGCGGTATTTGAGCGCGAGGAATACCATCAACGCCCTTTAGGTAGAGCTTTCCCGTCCCGTTGCCCTCTAACCTGCAGACTACCTTATCGGCCGGGGCTTTGGAGGGACAGTTCAGAGTTGCACCCGCAACGAGCGGAAGGAGCAGGAGGAGTGAAACGATGACCGCAACGATGCCCCTCTTCACCCAACCACCGCTCAGAATACGGCCCAGCGCTTATAAGTGTTTCCTCTTGGAAGCGTAAAGAAAAGTAACTTTAAAGTAGAATAGAGGCATCAGAGCGTATAATCCAGAACCTTCTTGGCCTCCTCGATGTGCTCGGGGTAGACGTTCTTAATCTCGGGGTGGAGAGCTTTGATGACCCTTCCAACGAGCACGAAGAGGGTTCCCGCGATAATCGGGAGCTCGTTGACGACGTCCTCCTCGAGCGGAATGTCGCCCGGTATCTTCTTGAGGACGTACTTTCTGATGGGCTCAATCTGGACCTTCTCGTCCTCGATGACCGCTCTAAAGAGGTTCAGGCTGTTCTTGAAGCCCTTGGTAATCGGTATGTGACGCATCTTTATCGTGCTGGAGCGCTCGGCCTTGGCGTTCTCGTAGGCGACCTCGAAGAGGTCGGCCAGTTTCTTCTCAACGATGTCCATCATCTCCTCCGCTCTCGGCTTGATGACCGCGAGCTCGCAAGTCCTCTCCAGAATCTTCTGGAGCTGTGGATAGGGTATTATCATCTCGGCCATTTCTCATCACCTCCGTGTTCTTGCCGTGATTTTTTAGTAACCCAGGGTATATAAAACTTTCGGGGCGGGAGATTTTTAAAGCGGGCCCTTTAGTTCGCACCATGCTCGGCGTTATACTGGCGTTTCCGGAGAAGAGGTGGGAAAACTACACCCTGCCCGTGAACGGAGAGCCCGTCGTCAGGCTCACGGAGAGGAGGCTCTTAACCGCCAAAAGAATAAACAAAACGCTTACAATCGTTAGAAAGGACAAGCTGAAGACTTACTCGCTCCACGTTTCAAACCCCGTCCCCATAACGGCAAGGAGCAAGATGGAGGCGCTCCTTAAAGCCCTCCCCGACGAACCATTCTTCCTGGTCGAGGGCAACATGCCACTGATAATGCCCTTCCTCGTGAACTATCTCGTCGGTCTCTTCTACGAGAGCGAGCCTGAGGCGCTAATCCCCGTCTGGAACGACGGGAGCGCCGAGGTATTTCACGCGGTCTACGAGCCGGACGCGCTGAGGGATGCGATAGAATCGGCCCTCGCGGAGGGTTACGGGAGCTTTTCAAGGGTTACCGAGTTCCTTGACTACGAGCCGGTCTCGATAGAAGAGCTGGCGAAGAGGAACCCCAAAGTTACCCTCAGCTTCTTCCGCGTCAGGAACTCCCTCGACGTGGCCTTCGCGGAGAAAACGATTGAAGAGCTCAAAGCCAGGGGAGAGCCCTTTTAACGGCCTTTGCAACCCCAACGGCCAGGACCGCCTTCGCTATGTCGAAGGGAACGAATGGAAGCACTCCAACGGTGAGGGCCTTTCCAAAGTCACCGTTTAGGTAGAGGCCCAGCCTGAGCCAGCCAAGGAGGTAAATCACGCCGATTCCGAGGATTGACCCGAGGAGCCACGCCTCCACCCTCTCTGAGCGCTCGGCGAAGAGTCCAGCCAGGAGGGAAGCGATGGGGAAGGCGAGCAGGTAACCGCCGGTTGGTCCGTAGAGGTGCGCGAAACCGCCGGTAAAGCCCGCGAAGACAGGGAGCCCGATGGCGCCGGCCAGGATGTAGAGGGCCTGGCTTATGAAGCCGAGCCTCGAACCGAGTAAGAGGCCCGAGAGTATGACCCCGAAGACCTGGAGCGTGAAGGGAACGGGCCCAAGGGGGATTTGAACCTGGGCGCTTACCGCCGTTAAGGCCACGAACAGTCCTGCCAGAGCGACTTCTCTCGCGTTCATGTTGACGGGATGGGGCTTATCTTTAAAAGCCTTAGCGCTCCCGTAGGTGTGGGATGATACGGGTAGAGAGCCTTCACTTCGCCTACGACGGGCGAGAAGTCCTCAGGGGAATAGACCTTGTCTTTGGGGAAGAAATCCTCGCCCTAGTCGGCCCAAACGGGAGCGGGAAGACGACGCTGGCCAAGCACCTAAACGGGCTCCTCAAGCCAACCCGGGGAAGGGTTCTCGTTGACGGGATGGACACGAGGGAACACACGGTAGCGGAGCTGAGCAGAAAGGTCGGCTACGTCTTTCAGAACCCCGAGCACATGTTCTTTGAGGAGACGGTCTTCAAGGAGGTCGCCTTTGGGCCGAAGAACCTCGGGCTGGACGAGTCGGAAGTCGAGGAGCGGGTTCGCTGGGCTCTCGGGGCGGTCGGCCTTGGGGGATTTGAGGAGAGAACGCCCTACTCCCTGAGCGGTGGGGAGAAGCAGAGGTTGGCTATAGCCTGCGTTCTGGCGATGAGGCCGAAGTACCTAATCCTTGACGAGCCGACGACGGGACTTGACTGGAAGGCTGAGAGAAGCGTTGTTGAGACGATTAAATCGCTCCGCGAGGATGGCCACGGGATTCTGCTCATAACCCACGATATGGATTTGGTGCTTGAGTTAGCCGAGCGCGTGGTTCTCCTTGAAGACGGGAAGAAGGCCTTCGACGGCCCGGTTGAGGAGTTCTTCAGCCTCGACCTTGAGAGCTACGGGCTTGAGAGGCCCGAACTGCTCGTCCTTGCGGAAAAACTTGGCGCCGGCTTCGTGAGAAGCGTTGAGGAGCTTGCGGGGAGGGTTAAGCAGTGATTTACCAGTTCTACGTCGAAAGGGACTCGCTCCTGCACTCGCTCGACCCCCGCGTCAAGATAATCGGGATGCTCATCGGGATAACCTCGCTGATGCTTTTCAACGACCCGAAGGCTCTCATCCCTCTGTTCCTGTTCATCCTGCTCTCGGGCAGAGTGCTTGGAAAGCTTGGAATAGGGGAACAGTTGAGGCTCCTAAAGCCACTCCTCTTCATCGTCCTCCTAACTGTCCTAATCTGGCCACTCGTCTACAAGCCGAGGCTCATCGGCCTTCTGCTTGGCGTCTCGTTTTCGCTCCGCCTGCTCGGCTTTGGACTGATAACCTTCCAGCTCCTGATGACGACGAGACAGAGGGAGCTGATACTCGGCTTCGTCAGGCTCGGCCTCCCCTATGAGCTCGGACTGACTTTGACGATAGCGCTCCGCTACATTCCGACGCTCTACGGCATTGCGAGCACGATAATGGACGCCCAGAGGAGCAGGGGGCTTGAGCTTGACAGGGGAAACCTTTTGGAGAGAATCCGGAAGACTGTTCCAATCCTGATTCCCCTCATCGTGGCCTCGCTCAAAACTGCCCATGAGCTCAGCATAGCCCTTGAGAGCAGGGCCTTTGGGGCGAGCAGGAGGAGAACCTTCTACCGGGACATCTCAATGAAGAGAAGGGACTACCTGGCCCTTGGAATCCTGCTGACCTGCTTCGCCTCCCTCTTCTACCTTCGCTTTGTCCTCGGCTTCGGGCATGTCGTCATCTACCGGTGATAACCTTGACGAGCGAGTCAACGGGAATTGAGTGGTCTCCAAGGCTCGCTATCTGCTCGGGCGGGGTCTTGAGAACGGTGGTGTTCAGCTTGTAGTGCCCGCGGTAGGAGCTGGTTCTCAGGACGAGGAGGGAATCAAAGAGCTCCGGCAGGAGGAAGAGCCGGGCGAACTCTCCTGGAAGGTCGAGCTCGTTGAAGGTCAGGGTTTCGTGGTGGAGGACAAGTGTAAGCGAGCCCTCATCAGCTTTTCTCCTCAGCTCAAGAATGGTTTCCCCGGAGACGCCCCTTAGTGCAGAAAACTGGGAAACGAGGACCGTTGAGCCGTCTTCAACGTAATCAAGGGCCTGAAGGAGTTCATCGGCGCTGTAAACGCTGGCCGATAATAGGGTGGACGGCTCGACTTCAAGGGCCCTCAGGATTGAGGGAGAAAATGCCCTCTTGGGCCCGACGTGGTAGGCCTTTCCAGCTTTGAGCGCCTCGCTGAGGAAGGTGTGAACGAGTATAGAACCCGCTAACTCGTCCGTCGAAACGAGGGCTGACAGCGAGCCCCGGCTGAATTCAACCGGGAATCCTTCAAAGGGTTTTATCCCGCTGATTTCTTCAACTGGCTGGAAAAAGCCCGGCATCGTTCATCCTTCGCGGAGGTTCTATTTATCTTTTTCCACTCAGGGGTGGAGCATCCCCGGTGATGCAACCCCAGCAACGCTAAGGAGTCCGGCCATGATGAGCTCAACCACTATCGCTATCAGCCACGCCAGGAACGCCCTGAGCCAGTCGGTGTGGAACACCACCTTGATGACCCAGACGTACGTCACCACGAAGGCGAGCCAGCCGAGCGCTATTCCCATCGGGCCCGCGATTGAAAAGACCAGCGCAACTATTCCGCCCACTATCGCGCCGAGGATTCCACCGCCGACGATGGCCACCATTGCACCCACTATGGACGCGTCCTTTATGCCGACGAGCTTCGCGCTGAAGGCCAGGATTAGTCCGGCGACGAAGAGCGCGAAGAGAAATCCGAAGAGGGCAAGGGTTCCAAGCCCGGTAAGCGCGGGCTCAACGGGATGACCGTACATGCTACCACCTCGGTTAACCTACGGTGGTTTGCTTTAATAAGTTGTGTCCCAAAAGGCCTATAAGGTTCGACTCCAACGGGAGCCGGTGGTTAAAATGGGCATCGAGCAGTCTCTGTGGGACTTCTTCAACCGGTACTTCTGGGAGCCCATGTTCACGAGGAGCGGCTATAACGCCGTCAACACCTTTGTCTACGCACTGCTCTTCGGTCTCGGCGTCATCTACTCCTACCGCTACATAATCAAGCCCCTGAAAATCAAGGTTGACGAGAGGCTGTTCTGGGCGGTAACGCCGATGGTGGTCTTTGGGGCAACGGTCAGGGCGCTCGTGGACGGTGGGATTCTGCCGAAGAACCCGCTAATCTTAACCCCCGGAATCTTCTTCACGGCGTTCGTCCTCATAGTTCCGGCGATAGTGGTCGATGCAAAGCTTAAGACTTATCCAAAGATAACGATAGCCTGGGGAACGGTTTTAGCTCTCTGGGCGAACTACGTGCTCGTTACCCACGCCAGGGACTGGCGCCCCTACGAGCTGACTTTAATCCACACCGCCGTCAGCTGGGCGGTGGTTCTCGCCTTCTACAGGTGGAAGCCCTTCGACAGGCTCTACCTCTATCCTGTCCTGGCCCACTACTTTGACATAGCCTCGACCGTTGTTGGAATCCACTTCTACGGCTACAGGGAGGTCCACTGGATTGAAAGTCATCTCGTAAGCTGGTTCGGGGCCTACATCTACTACCCCTGGATAACGGTAATCCTCATAGCTGTCTACTACGCCCTCAAATACCTCGTCCCCGACGAGGAGGAGAGACGTTTCTGGTACCTGGCGATTTACGTCCTCGGTCTTGGCCCCGCGATTCGCGACCCCGCTCAGATGGTCCTTCAGGTGTGAGGATTCTGCCCTCCTCTATTTCCCTTCTAAGGAGCTTTGCCTCTTCCTCGGCCTTCCTCACGCGGAAGACCCTCGCGATTCTCTCTATCGCTTCGAGCTTCCTGACGATGCCATCTAACCACGTGAAGACGTCGCCCGGGTAAACGATTAGGCCGTAGACCTTCCTGAAGTGCTCCGCTATCTGGGTCGGATGCTTCCCGCTCCTGCGGAGCTCTATTATGAGATTTCCAACGCGCTCCATCGCGTACTCGGTGCAGTCTTCCTCACCGCACATGAAGAACTCCTGGTAAATCGTGAACAGCCTCTCCGCGGAGTTGGGGCTGAGCTCGGGAATCACCTTGTCAAGCTCTTCCAAGATGGAGGCGAAGCTCGGCGAGAAGATGTTGGCGCTTATCCTGCCCCTCACAGCCCCCTCAAGCTCCCGCTGGAGCGTTCCGCTTAGATATAGGTTCTCGAAGGGATGAAGCTTGAGCGCAATCCAGCGAGCGGGCTTCTCCCGAAGGTTCTTCCTTATGAACTCCGCCTCCTTGGGCAGGAGGAAGCTCATGCTGACGGCCCTTCCGTAGGGAGTGACTTCGACGATGGGCTTTTTGAGCCTCACGAGGTCAAACTCCTCCAGCTTTTCAAGAACTTTCTCGGCGCTCTGGTTGGCGCCGAGGCATTTGGCCTGGACTTCCTCAATGACGTCAAGCCCCTTGAAGACGCAGGAGTGCGCTAAGACGTTGTCCTCCTCAAGTTCGTCGCTCCACTCGACTTGGACGGGCTCTATCGGTGCAGTCAGGAGCTTAAAGGCAACTTCCTCCTCAGTCCCTTCCATCTGGGCAGAATACTTTCTCCCGGGCTCGACTATGAGGTAGACCCTGCCCTTCTCATGGTAGAGGGGTCTCCCTGCCCTTCCGAGCATCTGGTGGAACTCGCGGACGGTTAGCCATTTGTTGCCCATGGCGAGGCTTTCAAAGATGACCTGGCTCGCTGGGAAGTCAACGCCCGCTCCGAGTGCAGCTGTTGTAACTACCACGTCCAGCCTTTGAGCTAAAAACTCCATCTCGGTGAACTTTCTCTGCTTGTATGGCAAACCGGAGTGGTAGGGTTTCGCTCGAAGGCCCTTGCTCGTTAGATAAGCGGCAAGCTCGTGTGTCCTCTTGCGCGAGAATGTGAACACTATCGTCTGCCCCTTGTAGCCCTGCTTCGACTTCCTCATCGCTTCCGCCCTGCAGAGGTTTGCTATGTGGCGCCACTTTTCTGACTCGTTGCGCGCTATGATAATGTGCCTCTCCAGGTCAACCGGCCTCTCGTCGTAGAGCACCAGCTTGAGGCCGAGCTCTTTGGCGAGCTCCTCGGGGTTCCCGACGGTCGCGCTCAGGCCTATGAACTGAGCCTTCGGGTAGAGCTTCCTCAGCCTCGCTATAAGGCCGTCAAGGCGGGGCCCGCGCTCCTCGTCGTCGAGGGTGTGTATCTCGTCTATCACGATGGTTCCAACGTTGCCTATCTTCCGACCGGCCCTCAGGAGGTAGTCTATTCCCTCGTAGGTTCCCACTATGATGTCCGCGTCTATGCCGGTGTCAACAACGACGAGTTCATCTTTTGTCTTAATCCTGCTCATGCCGACCCTTATCGCCACGCGGAGGCCGAGCTTGGAGTAGCGCCTTTTGAAGTCCTCGTACTTCTGGTTGGCAAGGGCAACGAGAGGAACCAGAAAGAGGAGCTTTTTGCCCTCCATCGCCTTGGGAACTCCAGCTAATTCGCCTATTAGCGTTTTACCGCTCGCCGTTGCGGAAACAACGAGTAAGTTCTCACCCTCAAGGAGGCCGTTCTTAACGGCCAAACTCTGAACGGGGAGGAGCTCCTTTACCCCCTCAGCCTTCAGAACTTCCTTGAACTTCTCCGGGACAGGGAGCTCATCAACTTTGACCCTCTCGACCTTGACGTGCTTGGCCTTCAGCTCGTCCCACTTGGTAACTTCTGGATGTTTGGTCGGGTCAAAGCGCGGGTCGAAGGCATACAAAACCTTATCGAGGTCCCTAAACCTGTCGAGGAGCTTCTTCGCCTGCTCGAACATCGCTATGCTGTTGAACCTAAAGCGGAGCTCTCTCTTCAGCTCGTCTTCCGCACAGCGCTCGCAGATGTACTCGTTGCGGTACTTTATCCTGTTGCCTGGCGTTAGGACTGTTATCCTACCCTCAAGGAGGCAGAGACGGCACAGCTCGGCCTTTTCCACCCTTTTGTTCTGGAGCCTTCTCTTGAAGTAGTCCTCCCACTCGTCCGCGTTGACGAGAACGATTCTCGCCTGGCGGAGGAGCTTTTCAATCTCCTTTGGGTTGCGGTACTGGCTTCCTTCCAGAACCTTGAAGAGCCTTCCCTCCCGCATTATGAGGCGGAATATCCTGTCAGCCTTCAGGTTCTTCATCTCGCTCAGCTTTTCCGGCTCGTTCTCGATGAAAAAGGCCTCAAGCTCGTTCTTCTTCCTTCCGGGCCTGATAACGAAGAGCATCTTCACCGCCTCGGCCAGCCGTCCACTCATCACACCTCAGAGTCGGGAGGCGTCCTCATCGGCGAAGCCCCTTTTAAGCTCCTCGACGACGAGGTTCGCCTCGATTGAGAGCGCGTTTACGCCGAAGGTCTTTTTCAGACTCTTCAGGAACTCCCTGAGCTCATCCATGTCCCTGAATTCTCCCTTCAGCAGTACGTTGTGGTCTCCGGTTTTTAAGTAGAGGAACTCGACGTTGTCGAGCGAGGCGAGCTCGCGGAGCATGCTCCTCGTGTAGGGGTCAACGTCCTTGAGCCTGATGAAGATTAGGGCCGTAACGAGATTCCCGAGGAAAGCTGGGTCAATTACCGCCGAGTAGCCCTTAACCGCCCCAAGCCTTTCGAGCTTCTCAAGCCTGCTCTTCACGCTCGCGGGGGAGAGGTTGACCTTTTTTCCGAGCTCGGTCAGTGTAATCCTGCCGTTTGAGCGGAGGATTCTCAGAATTTCCCTGTCCTTCTCGTCAATTCCGGGCATCTTATCACCGGCAAAGGGAAAGGAAAATCAGCGGGTAATCTTGACCTGTCTCATGAGCTCAAGCGGCTCCGGGTGCTTCTCGAAGTACTCGCGAACCGGCTTGAGGAGCTCGATGAGGTATTCTGCCACCGCGTTCTTGAGGTCGAGCGGGTGGAGCTTTCCTTCCGCGAAGTCCCTCTTGAGCTCCTCGAAGGTGGTGTAGGTGACGTCGCCGCCGAACTTGGCCGGGCGGTGGATTGTGAACTCAGTCGGCTCCTCGCGGAAGATTATGTACTCAGCCCAGTCGAGGACGGGGTTGTACCTGACTTCCCTCGCGGGGCAGAAGGCCTTCCTGAGCTTCTGCCTTATCTCCTCTGGGCTGTCGTGGATGAATACGGCGGAGTAGGGCTTGCTCTTGCTCATCTTCATCTGGGTCTTCAGTTCTTTGAACTGCTCCTCGCTCTCTATCGGCCAGACGGGCGGTTCCTGAAGGCCGAGGAGTAGGTGGTGGTGTAAAGCGACCGGCTTGAGCTTCTCGCCCTTCCACTCAAGCGGGTGGTACTTCAGCTTCTGAGCAACTTCAATCGCTATGACGTGGGCCTTCCTCTGGTCCATTCCTGCGTGGGCTATAGTAACGCCCTGGTAGAAGATGTCAGCAACCTGCATGGCCGGGTAGATGAGCTTGGCGAAGTCTATTGACTCACCCATCTGGCGCCCCATTATCGTTATCGAACGCATCATTCTCGCGAGGGTGACGTTCTTGGAGATGTCTATTACCGTCTGCCAGTAGTCGCCCTTCTCCAGTATCTCGCTTGCGAGGACAAACTCAACCTTGTCGGGGTCTCCGCCCATAACCTTTATGCTCTGCTTCATGCCCTCCTTGAAGTAGGTGAGCGCGACCTTCTGGATGGTCTCAAGGTCGCCGCCGAGCTTGTCGTTTATCCAGCTGTGCCAGTCGGCGAGGAAGATTCTCGTCTTTATCCCAGCCTTCTGGAGGTCGGCTATCTTCGCTCCCGCCATGAGTCCGGTACCAAGGTGAATGTAACCGCTGATTTCGAAGCCGATGTAGTGCTGCATCGGGATTCCAACCTCGAAGAGGTGCCTCAGGTTCTCCTCGGTGAGGAGCTCCTCCGTCGGCTTGCGCTTTATGAGCTCAATCTTTTTCTCAACGTCCATCACTACCACCTGAGCCTGAAACGGCAGAAGGCTTTAAGGGCTTTGCGGAAGTTTTTCTGCCCTGTTAAACTTTCGGGCGATAAGATTTATAACCGAATCATCGTTAAAGGGGACGGTGATACCATGAAGAAGGTTGCAATGTTCTTGGCGGCAGTCGTTCTGCTGTCGGTTTTTGGGGTTGTTGCCAGCCCAGCGGTCAGCGCCGCTGACACCGGCAAGGTGGTTATCGCCGTCGACTTGGCGCACGGCGAGAACCCCAAGGGCCTCACCGACGTTACCTACAAGAACGAGACCCTAACAGAGGGAATGCTCAAGACCCTGACGGACTACACCTTCGTCTACTTTGGTGACCCCAAGTACGAGAGCGACCTTGGAATCAAGAGGCTCGGTGACAAAATCACTTACGAGGCTCTCAAGAACAACAACGTTACCATCCTCATCCTTGGCCAGCCAACCAGCCCGCTCCTCCCGGAGGAGATTAACGCCATAAGGCAGTGGCTCCAGGAAGGCGGAAAGGTTCTCTGGGTCGCCGGCGATTCCGACTACGGAAACGGCGCCAAGACCCAGCAGTTCGTCAACAGCCTCCTTGACCAGCTCAACATAACCAACCTCCGCCTCGACCTCGCTTCAGTTGAGGACGCCATCAGCAACGCCGGCGGAAAGCCGTACCGTGTCGTTGCCTACGCTGACCCCTGGGAGAACACTCCTAAGAGGGAGCTCCTCGTCCAGAACTTCAAGAACGGAGGAAAAGTTCTTGCCCACGGCCCCGGTGTCGTTGCCTGGATTGACGGCAAGGACGGAAGCGGTGACTGGCACCCGCTTAAGGCTGATGTTAAGCCAGACAACGCGTACGTCTTGGTTCACTCCAACTCCAGCTCGGACATCACCGAGAACAACGACCCGCCTGCAAACGCCTACCAGGCCGGCGAGCAGGGCGAGTTCCCAATTGTCGCCGCCCAGATTGTGAAGGTCAACGACAAGAACGACGTCATCATAGTCAGCGGTGAGACGCCCGTTGGAGGCTACGAGCCCATGTGGGCCAGCGAGTACTACAAGGTCAAGCTCGACGGGCCGACGGTTGTCTCCAACATCCTCCAGTGGAGCCTTGAGATGACCAAGGCCAGCGAGGAGAGCAACGAGGGAAGCGGTGGCGGTATCTGCGGTCCAGCCTTCATCGTTGGCCTTGCCATAGTGCCACTCCTCCTCAGGAGGAGGAAGTGAAAGGGACCTTTTCCCTTCTTTTTAATATCCTTGAACCAACACGCTTTTTAAAGGAAGCTCGAAAACGGGGTGGGGATTGCCATGAGGCGCGTGCTTGGTATGCTCCTCATACTCGTTTTGGGCCTCAGCGTCGTGGCCAGTGGATGTATTGGCGGCGGGGGCAGTGGTGGAAGCAGCGGAACCAGCGGAATCACCCTCGTCATCATCACCAGACACGACGCCACTATTCAATACAAGGTCAAGCAGCTCTTTCTCCAGAGCGACATAGCCAAGCAGTACAACATCGTTGACCTGAAGTTCATTGGCGTTCCCGAGTCCCTCTGGCCGAGCTACGTTAAGAAGGGCGCCGACGTCGGCTGGGGTGGAGGTCCGACCCTCTTCGACGACATGTACAAGATGGGCTACCTCGCCCCAATAACCGACCAGAAGGTTCTTGACCTAATTGGCAAGCAGATACCCAGGGAACTTGCCGGAATGCCAATGATTAGGGAGGAAAACGGCAAGGTTTACTGGATTGCGGCGGCGCTCTCGTCCTTCGGTTTCACGGTCAACAAGCAGGTTCTCGACAAGCAGGGTCTCCCGTTCCCCAAGAAGTGGGAAGACATAGCAACCGCAGACTGGGCCCGCGACCCTCCGATGTACGGTATAGCCGACCCGACCAGGAGCACCTCTAACACGAGGATTTACCAGATTATCCTCCAGGCCTTCGGCTGGGACGAGGGCTGGAGGATTATGACCCTTATAGCGGCCAACTCCAAGGTTTACGAGGCGAGCGATGCCGTCAGAGATGCCGTCATCAACGGTGAGATTGCTGCTGGAAACACCATTGACTTCTACGGCTACACTGCCATGAAGCAGAACCCGAACTGTGAGTACGTCATACCCGCCGGGGAGAGCATCATCAACGGTGACCCGATTGCCCTCCTCAAGAACGCCAAGCACCCCGAGGCGGCCCAGGCCTTCATCTACTGGGTTCTCACCGAGGGCCAGGCCGTCTGGATGAGTCCCAACATCAACAGGCTTCCGATTAACGCCGAGATATTCAACAGGACCATCACCGAGAAAGAGGCTAAGATTCTCTTCGATGGCAAGTACGTTGGTAAGACGTTCGCGGAGGCTAGGCCGACCCTCCTCAAGGCCTACAAACTCTCAATCTCAAGCAAGGGAATTCCGTTCGATGACAGCAAGGCCCTAAAGACCGTCAACGCCCTCCAGTACTACTTCAAGGCCACCCTCATTGACGTCAACGGCCCGCTTCACCAGGCCTGGATGGCTATTGTAAAGGCCTATAAGGATGGCAAGATAACGGAGGAGCAGTTTAACCAGCTCAGGGACGAGCTCACCGCGCCGATAGAGTTCAAGGACCCCGAGACCGGCAAGACCGTTACCTTCACAGAGGAGTACGCGGCCAAGATAAACGACAGGATTGCCACCGATGCTGGCTTCCAGAGCCAGCTCACCCAGGAGTGGAGGAACGCCGCCCAGGCCAAATACCAGAAGGTCATGGATGACCTCAAGAAGATAACCGGCTGACCTTTCTTTTCTTCATTTTGACAGGACAGAGTCAAGAAAAGCCACTCTCTCTCCCCAACCTTTCCAGACTCTTTTCAGAAACCTTTAAAACGAACCCGCAAATCCTAAGGTAGTTGCGAGTGGTTAAAAACCGCGAGGAGGTAACGCTAATGAAGGTCAGCAAATGGAGTGAAAGACTCTTTGGCACCCCCCTACCTGACCCGGTCGTCATAACTTCATTCCTGTTCCCGTTGCTCTACCTGGTGGCGTTTCTGGTGATTCCGGTAATAGTGATGCTCGGAACGGCCTTCGAGTACAACGGCCACCTATCGCTTTACTGGTTCAGAAGCATCTTTGGGTCGAGCTACTACTTCAATCCCCATCCGAGTGACTACCTCGTCAAGACGATTGAATACGGTGGTAAGGAAGTGTACCACTTCTACGGCTGGGACTTCGGTGTCGTCCTTAACTCAATACTCGTCTCCATAAGCGTCATGATTCTTACGACGCTCCTCGGAACGTTCTTCGCCTTCATAATGGCCCGCTACGACTTCCCGGGCAAGAACATAATGCGCGTTCTCCTCTTCATTCCGCTCCTCGTTACGCCCTTCGTTAACGTCGTCGTTGTCAAGAAGATGTTCCTTCCGGACGGAATCATCAACTGGATTTTCTACGAGCACCTGCACCTCTTCCCGAAGCCGATATGGATTGATGGTCTCGTTGGTGTCATCATCGCCCAGACGATAACCTACTACCCGATAGTCTACCTCAACGCCTACGCGAGCTTCATCAACATCGACCCCAGCCTTGAGGAGCAGGCCGAGAACCTCGGTAGCAGGGGCTTCCACCTCTTCAGGACGGTAACCCTTCCGCTCGCTCTCCCTGGAATAGCCTCAGGAGCAATACTCGTCGGCATCTTCAGCCTTGAGGACCTCGCCGCGCCGATAGTCTTCCAGGGAAGCGCAATAGCCAAGAAGCTCATGTCCTATCAGATTTACAGCTCCTTCGTCTCCGGCTTTGCCGTCGGAAACCCGCAGATGGCGGCCTTAGCTCTGATAATGCTCACAATCGCCCTTATAATGTTCCTCGCCGTCCGCTGGTACGTCGGCCTTAGGCAGTACGCGATGCTCAGCAAGGGTGGCAGGTGGAAGCCAAGGGTTGCCAAGCCAAAGTGGTGGCAGGCACTCATTATTGCGTTCGTTGCCGTTCCTCTCCTGCTGATAACAATCTTCCCCCAGATTGGTGTTGTCCTACTTGCCTTCTCAAAGACGTGGTACGGCACCTGGCCGAGCGGATTCACCCTTGAGAACATGAAGGCCATAGTGACCCAGCCCGACATAGAGCACGTTATACTCAACAGCGTTCTTTACTCCACTGCGGCGATAGTTATTATAATCCTCCTCTCGCTTACCGCCTCCTACGCCTCCAGCAGGTTCAAGAAGGCCAAGCTCGCCCCGATACTCGACAGCCTTGCCACCATACCTATAGCCGTCCCGGGAATCGTCATAGCGATGAGCTATTTCTTCTTCTTCTCGACGGTCCCGCCGTTCAAGGGAAGCATACTGGACCCCACCAACCTGCTGTACTTCTTCCCGGGAGCGGCGCTCATACTGGCGTACTCCATCAGACGTCTGCCATTCGCGGCGCGCTCGATTTCCGCCGGCCTTCAGCAGGTTCACGTCTCGCTTGAAGAGGCCGCGATGAACCTTGGAGCGGGCAGGTGGAAGGCCCTCACGAGCATACTCCTGCCCCTGATTTCCCTCAACCTGCTCGGCGGGGCGATGCTGAGCTTCGTCTACTGTATGAGCGAAACCAGCGTCGGCATCACCCTTGGTTCAATCAACTCAACCTGGTACCCGATAACCGCTAAGATGAGGGAGCTCATTATAGGTGCCGTTGGAAGCGCCAACCTCGCCGCGGCCCTCGGTGTCTTCCTCATGCTCGTGCAGATAACGGCCATAGTTATAGCCAACATCATAACCAAGCAGAGGTACTCGTTCATCGGTCTTACCTGAGGTGGTGATTGAGATGGTTGACGTTAAGCTTGAGAACATCGTGAAAACCTTCGATGGAACGACCGCGTTAAAGGGGATAAGCCTTCACATAAAGCACAAGGAGCTCTTCACCCTGCTCGGCCCGAGCGGGTGTGGAAAGTCCACAACGCTGAGGATTATAGCTGGCCTCGACTACCCCGACAGCGGGCACATTTACTTCGGCGACGAGGAGGTCACCTACCTCCCCTCCTACCAGCGCGGTGCCGTGCTCGTCTTCCAGAACTACGCCCTCTGGCCCCACATGACAGTCTTTGACAACGTCGCCTACGGTCTCAAGATTAGGAAGGTCCCCAAGGAGGAAATCAAGAGGAAGGTCGAGTGGGCGCTCGAGCTCGTCAAGCTCAAGGGCTTCGAGAACCGCTATCCTACCCAGCTTTCCGGCGGACAGCAGCAGCGTGTTGCCATAGCCAGGGCTCTCGTCGTCGAGCCGAAGGTCCTCCTCCTTGACGAGCCGTTGAGCAACCTTGACGCCAAGTTAAGGCTTGAGATGCGTTCGGAAATCAGGAGAATCCAGCGCGAGCTCGGAATAACCGTCATCTACGTTACCCACGACCAGGAAGAGGCAATGGCCATAAGCGACAGGATTGCCGTCATGAACGTCGGAACCGTTGAGCAGGTCGGAACCCCAAGGGACATCTACGAGAGGCCCAAAACGGAGTTCGTGGCGAGCTTCATGGGCAAGACCAACGTCATCCCCGCTAAGGTCGTCGAGAGGAACGGCGATAAGGTCACCGTTGAGTTCGAGAGCTTCCGCCTCGATGGGCTTCACTACACCGAGAAGAGCGATAACGTCGTCCTCGTCATAAGGCCGGAGCGCATAAAGTTCAGGCCCGGCGAGAACACAGTCTCGCTCGAGGGAACCGTTGACCTCATCGAGTACTACGGCTTCTTCACCGAGGTCGTCGGCCTCTTCGGCGAGACGAGAATCATAGCCAGGGCCATAAGCGACAAGGAGATAGCCAACCTCAGGCCGACCCAGCCGGTTACCTTCTACATCGACAGGGACGATATAATCGTCCTCCCCAAGCAGAACCTCTGATTTTTCTTCTTCATTTGACCCGGTGGTCGGAATGCTCGACGTTTTCGAGGAGGGGAAGGTTTACGAGGTTCTTCTCGTCACGCGCTCGAACGTTACGCCCGTCGGCGTCGTCCGAGAGAGAGAAAGGCTGAGGTTCAAGCTCTTCCCCGGAAAAAGCTTCCGTGAGGTTCTGGAAACTGGCAGGGCGTCAATCCAGCTCACCAACGACCCCGAACTGCTCGTCAGAACCGCATTGAACCTTCCTGTCGAGCTGGAATTCGTTGAGATGAACGGCCACCGCTGGATTAAGGGCCTTCCCGGCCTCTACGGACGGGTGGAGTGGAAGGTTGAGCGCTGGAAAGATGAACTCGGCGAGACCGAGGTTCTGCTCTGCGAGCTGATTCCCGAGGGCGAAATCGAGGGAACTCCGCCACTCCGACCCTTCAGCAGGGCCGACTGCCTGCTCGTTGAGATGGCGGTTCTCTTCACGCGCTACCTCGTGAAACCGGAGGAGACTCTAAGGGCCAGAATTCTGGAGATGCACTCCCTCTATAGACACCTCGGTGGTCGCTCCGCAACGGCCGACCACATGGTATCTTTTTTGACATGGAAGACTCAAAAGGAACATTAAATGGTGTTCCTTTGGACAGGTTTCGAACGGGAAAGATTTTAAGAGGGTTTTCTCCCCTCTCAACGGTGATACCATGGCCAGACGGCTGTTGGCTCTGTTAATAGCTTTTGCGACTGCACTTTCTGCACTTGGAGCGGTTCCAGCGCTGGCTCAGGACTACTCAACGACCTACAGCGACTACGTTTACCTTCCCGCGCCTGTTGTTCCGGCATTCGCCATTCCTGGGGACACTTTCAAGCTCTACCCCAAGGAAGGGGTCCAGGTTGAGTCAGTGACTGCCGTTTCAATCCTTCACGGCCCGTACGACCTTCAGATAGTCTCGAAGGACGACAATTCAATCACCCTCCAGACCCCGGATGACATTGTCCCGGATGACTACTTCCTCCTCATAAAGACCGACAAGGGAACCCTCGTTCTCCCCAACGGTCTGAAGGTCTTCAAGGAGTGGCCGAAGACCCTCAAGATTGCCTGGACGAGCGACACCCACGTCACAACCGGCGCAAAGGTCGGTTTCGTCTGCGACCAGTACTTCCAGAGCAACGTTTACAGGCTTGAGGAGATGTGCTCCAATCCGATTCCGCTCCACAGCGTCGTGGCAACTTACAGCGCCTACCAGTACTGGGCCATGAACGGTGCGACCCTCATGATAAACACCGGTGACGAGGTTGACACCAGCGGTGACGTCACAGGATACCAGATACTCTACAACATAACCAAGCTCGCCTCCTCTTCAGGCCTTCCTGTCGTTGGAATCAAGGGCAACCACGACGACCCGCCGACCGTTTACACCCAGGTTCTCGGTCCCAAGTACTTCTACGTCACCATCGGTAAGTTCATCATAATCGGCCTCGACACCGGAGGAGACCGCGGTTACCCGACGATGGACGAGATTGAGTGGATGGAGAAGGTCCTCGACGAGCACAAGGATTACATTCCAATAGTCCTCTACCACCACCCGTACTTCTTCAACCCGCGCTGGAACTACCTTGGCGGTGTCATCAAGGACCTTGACCCGAGCACCGATTGGGACCAGATTAAGGAGTACGTCGGTCGCTATTGGGGTGCCGACCAGGAGGTCGCGAAGCGCTTCCTTGAGGACGTCGTTAAGTACAACATCCCACTCACGATGAGCGGTCACATCCACCACGACATGTACTGGCTCTACATCGACAAGAACGGAAACAAGCACTACTTCCTCACCCTTACTTCGACCGGCGCTCCCGACAAGGAGCCCAACCCACCGGCCCACGAAGGGTATAGCCCAACGTGGTATGGAAGCAACCTTGTTGTCATAGATGAAAACGGCAATGTGGAGATGCCCTACGTGAGCGTGAAGCTCGAAAACGACAAGGTCAGGAGCGACTTCATGAGCATCCCCGTTCCCCAGAAGTTCATGATATTCAAGCATGAGAGTGACCTCGGAACTGCCCTCAAGTTCATCAACGGACTCGACCACAGCGTTACTGGCCCGATTGTCATCCCGGTTCCGGCCAACGCCAAGGTGGACCCGAGCGTCACCAACGTCACCTACAATGTTATAGCCTCGAGGGAGATAGCCGGCCAGTACTACATGCTCCTCAACGTGACGATTCCAAAGGGCGTCTCTCAGCTCGTTATTGACACCGGAAAGGACACCGAGAAGCCGGTCGTTCAGATTGCCTACCTCCAGCCCAGCCACCCCAAGCCCGACTCACAGTTCACCGTTTACTTCACGGCCCAGGACAACCTTGGCATTAGGGACCTCTACGCGGTTCTCTACGACTCCAACGGTAATCCCGTCAAGTACGGCAAGGTTAATAAGTTCCCGGCCGAGCCGTCAAGCGGAAAGCCCGGCGACGTGTTTTACATCATCGAGCTTCCGGGACTCAAGGCCGGCAAGTACAAGCTTGAGATAGTGGCCGAGGACTTCTACGGAAACAAGGCCGTCGTCACCAAGGAGCTCAACATAGCTGAGAGCAAGCCACCCGCGAGCTCGACTACTCCGACTTCAACTGCCAAAGAGAAGGGCGGAATCTGCGGACCGGCCGCGATGGTCGGGCTGGCCGTTGTTCCTCTCCTCCTCAGGAGGAGGAAGTGATTTTCTTCCTTCCTTTTTCGATATTCATTTAAACCTCGGTGCCCTCTTTTCTACGGTGGTTTGAATGACCAGCAAACTCTATTACGAGGACGCCTACCTCAAAGAGGCCAAGGCGAAGGTTCTCGAAGTGAAGGAAAACGCCCTGCTCCTCGACCAGACGATTTTCTACCCGACCGGCGGGGGCCAGCCTCACGACAGGGGAACGATAAACGGCGTCGAGGTTCTGGACGTCTACAAGGACGATGAAGGCAACGTCTGGCACGTCGTTGTCGAGCCGGAGAAGTTCAAGCCCGGTGACGAGGTTGAGCTTAAGATAGACTGGGACTACCGCTACAAGCTAATGAGAATCCACAGCGCCATGCACCTCCTCGAGCACGTTCTCAACGTCGTCCTGCCGGAGAAGTGGGAGCCCTACGGAAGCGGAATGAGCGCCGAGAAGGGTAGGCTCGACATCGTTTACCCGGAGAACGTGAACAAATGGAAGGAGCAGATAATTGAGACCTTTAACAGGCTCGTTGACGAAGGTGGCGAGATGAGGATATGGTGGGAAGGTGACACCCGCTACACCCAGATAAGGGACTTCGAGGTCATTCCCTGCGGGGGAACCCACGTGAGGGACATAAAGGAAATCGGCCACCTGAAGAAATTCAAGCGCTCCAGCCTCGGAAAGGGGAAGCAGAGGCTCGAAATCTGGCTCGAGGACTAATGCTTCCTCGACAGATAAAGGGTCAGCAACGATATCACCAGTGCACTTCCGCCGAGAATCTCGGCCAATTCGATTTTCATCCTTTTCGTTGGCTTCCAGTAGGAGCTATCCTTTGCATGAATCTCCACGCTGTATCTGTCGTCTTTTGGTACTCCCCAGAGGAGGTTTATGAGTGCGACAGCCTCCGTTCCGGTGTATTCGTTGAAGTACACACTTCCCCCGCCAAGAACTCACAGGTATCCGCTTTGAAAGCCCACAGTGAGCTTTAGGGCACCTGTGGGTATTCTGGAACCACATTTTTTCAGATGGGGGCCCTTCGAGGCACACCCTTCCATCTTCCACTTTGAGGCTTAGCTTTTCTCCATCCTGTGTAACGAAGCTGGCCAGCGTGATGTCTTCGCCTTTCCACAGAAACTCCAGCTTGATTAGAATCTCTCTCCACGGCCTGCCGTCTCCGAAATAATAACCTTCCTTGTAGTTGTAGATAAGCCACCACTGCCTTTTCTCTCTGTGGGGAACGAGGGCATATCCGTACGCACTGTCTATGTACTTCGCTCTCCTGCCCGACAGCTTAAGGATAACCCTCCCCCTGGGCTTCCAATCGCTTACATCCACCCAGTAATACGTTCCCCTCCCTTCAGGTGTTTTTAGAACGCTTTGGTTTTCCCAAGAGACCTTGACCCTGAGGGGTATGTTGGAAACATAGGTTCCGTTGTCGTGGATAGTGTGGCTCTCCAAGTAAACCGCAACAAGTTCCCAGGGCGTTTCAATCTCAAACCTGCTTTCACAAGTCTTTTTGAAGGGTATCTTAACAAGACGAAACTCCGTTGAGAGCGCTCTAACTTCGGGGGGTGCATGTAAATCCCATAGCGTGGATGGACGGTGACGTTAAGCTCACAGTTTGATTCCAGGTAGAGCGTTGAGTTGGAAGGGACCCCCATATACAGGTAGTCCTGGAGGTCAACGCTTCCACTGCCGTTTACGGGAAACGCAAAATCCTGAATAAGACGCCCATCATCAAAGGTTCCGAAAACCCAAGATGAGCACTCTGAGGTGTAGTTAATCAGAATGTCGTCGAGCTCCTGGCCAGGTGACGGGTGAAACTGAAATGTGGCGTTCCATGCTGAAACCCATGGAAGGGACAGCAGGAGTGCCAGGAGCAACACACCGCGTCTCATAATTTACCCATGTAGTCAAGAACAATAAAAACTTTTTGGATTGGTAATCAGTTCACGACACCCTTTCACTTCTCAAAGACGTAGAAGTATCTCTCAAGGCTCTTGTGAACCCTCTGGTAGTAGTGTCCAAGCATATTGAAGCCGAGCTTTTCAGCCTCACCCTTTCCGTCGAAGCTCGTCGGAAAAGCTATCGCGAGCCTTCCGCTTGGTTTAAGGACGTTGTAGATGCTCCTCAAAACCGCCCTGTAGAGCTCGTCCCTCCTCCTTCCCGCGAGCGTTGCTGCCGTTCCGTAGGGCGGGTCGGTGGCGACTGCCTCGAACTCCTTTCCAGGAAAGAGCTCCTCCAGCCTCGTTGCATCGCCGAGCTTTAGCTCGAAGTCCCTGACTCCGTAGTGCCTGAGATTAATCTCGGCACCTTCGACCATCTCGGGCTTTATGTCAACGCCGTAAACCTTGAGCCCGAGCAGGCCCGCCTCGATGAGTATCCCTCCCGCTCCCATCATGGGGTCGAGGAGTTCCCTTTGAGCCTTCGTCAGGTTTACCAGCGCACGAGAAACCCTCGGGTGGAGCGAAATCGGCCGGAAAAACGGCCTGTGATGGGCCTTTCGCCTCTCGAAGTCCTTGGGGTCAAAGAAGCGTAACCTTATCCCCGCGTAGAGCCTCTCACCGCAGTAAACGCGGACGAGCGTGTCAGGCTTTGAGAGGTTCACGCGAAAACCTTGGGCGTGAATCACCGCCCCGAGCTTCCTCGGCAGGTCGGGGACATCGTGCCTGCAGTTGGCCATCGTCTCGGTGTCAACCTTAAACGTGCCTTCAATCGGCCACTCCACTTCCCTGGCCTTCCTGAGGAGCTCGTCAACGGAGTCAGCTTCAACCAGCAAGTCACCGTACTCGTGGGTAAGGCCGAGGCGGTCAAGGAAGGGGAAGGCTTTCTCGGAGGCATCAACCTTCAGGAAGAGGTAGTCCTGGCCAACTATCTCCCCTCCCCCGAGTTCGAGCATCGCCTTTACCTCATCCCTTGCCATCTCAGGAAGGTTCCCGAGTATCTCAACGTAGAGCATGGTCTCCACTATTCGGGGCCGTTTTTAAGGGTTTTGAGGGATTAAACTCTCTTCGACAGAATCCTCGACTTCTTCGTCGCGGCATCGACGGCCTTCATGATTGCCGTCCTTATCTTACCCTCCTCAAGCTCAAAGATGCCGTCTATCGTAGTCCCTCCCGGCGTTATAACCCACTCTCTCACCTCCGCTGGATGCCTCTCGGTCTCCATGAGGAGCTTCGCCGTTCCGAGGAGCGTCTGGAGGGAGGCCCTCTTTGCCAAATCCCTCGGCAGGCCGACGCGCAGACCGCCGTAGACCATCGCCTCAAGGAAGACCGTGACGTAAGCAGGTCCAGAGCCACTCAGCCCGGTTATCGCGTCCATGTGCTCCTCCTCGACGCGGACGCAATCCCCGAAGGTTCTCAGGAGTCTTTCCACCAGCTCAACTTCCTCCCCCTCAAGCTCGGTCGCGTAGGCCGTGAAGGACTCGCCGACGAGAACCGCTATGTTGGGCATCGCCCTCACGAATTTCGCCTTTGCGAAACGCTTTAACTCCTTCAGTGAGACTCCGGCGACGACCGAAATGACGAGCTTCCCCTCGATTAGGTCGGCTATCTCCTCAAGAACGTCGCCGACCTTGCTGGGCTTCACAGCTATGAACACAACATCGGCGCTTTCAGCGGCTTTCCTATTGTTTGGAATAACCTCTATTCCAAGCTCGAGGAGCTCTTTGGCCTTCTCAATCCTCCTCCTCGTCGCAACGACGTCGTAGCCGGCCTTTTTCAGGGCTTTTGCGATTGCTCCGCCGATTGTTCCGGCACCCAGAACGGCAACCCTCATTTTCCTCCCTCCAGCAGGTTCTCAACGAATTCCGAAACGTCCTCAACGTCCCGCCCGACCATGACGAAATCGAAGTCGCCGTATTTCCTCCTGTAGTTTTCGACGAAGAGCTCGTCGTTAAGCGTATCGCCGACGTAAACCCCTCTTTCACCATTCACCAGCTCCCAGAGCAGGTCGGGGTTCGGCTTGAGACCGAGCTCCCTCGTTACGGCCCTTTCAAAGCGGAAGCCGAGGATTTTTTCAGCCAGCCTGAGCTCAAGCTCGCTCCTGCCTGTGACGACCCCAACCTTGAACTCCTCTGAGAGTTTCCTTAAGAGCTCGGCCTCGATGAGCGGTTTCTCCCTCCTCCAGAGGCCCGGAAAGTCGAAGAGTCTTCCGGGATAGGCTTCCCCGAGATAGAATGTGTTGAAGACCCTTTCTATGCTCCCGCGGTGCATTCCAACCCCGAACCGCTCCCGGACCCACTCTATGCCCTCTCCGGCCGGGAACTCCTCCACCAGTGTCTCAACATCACCGGCGAGCGAGAAGAGAATCAGTGCCTCGCTCACCTTGAAGTCGTCTCCAAAGCTACCTTTAGAGCGCAACTTTCGTATCCACTCGAGCTCAACCTTCCGCTCCACTCCAAAGGCCCGGAGGAAGTACTCCACCGTCAGTTTAACCGCCAAGTCGTAGCTCTCGCCCACGTCTATCAGCGTCCCGTCCACGTCAAAGACCACCCACATCGGAATCACCCGCTATCTCTTCCACCGCCTCAAGAAACGCGTCGTTCTCCCATCTCCTGCCGACCGTTACCCTTATGTGACCCTCAAGCCTTCCGGAGAGCTTTCTAACAACTATGCCCCTCTTCAAAAGCTCTTCGTAGGCATTGAGTCTGACGAGGAGGAAGTTGGCGTCGCTTGGGTAGGCTAACTCCCCGAGCTTTCTCCCCATCCTCTCGCGCTCTTCAACGATTTTCCTAACGGTTTTCTCCATAAGGTCGGCGTGCCTCAGGGCGACCCTTATGGCCGTCATCGTCATGATTCCGACGCTGAAGGGGGATTTTATCCGGTAGAGGGCGTCGACGATTTCCTCGCCCGCCAGCATGTAGCCGACCCTGATTCCGGCCATCCCAAAGGCCTTGGAGAACGTCCTCAACACTACTAGGTTTGGATACTCTTCTATGAGCTTCCAGAGGCTTTTTCCCGCGAATTCCGCGTAGGCCTCGTCGAGAACCACTGGCCTTCCGGTTTCGAGGACTCTGATTATCTCTTCCTCCGGCTGGAGGTTCCCGGTGGGGTTGTTGGGGGACGCTATGAAGACAACCCTCGCGTTTTTGGCCTTTTTCGCTACGGCCTCTCCGTCGAGCGTGAAGTCCTCCCGAAGGGGCACTTCCACAACCGGAACGTTGTTCAGCTTCGCGTAGAAGGAGTACATCCCGAAGGTCGGCGGGGTAATCACGATGTGGTTGCCCTCGAAGAGCCTCACGAGGTAGCTCAAAAGCTCGTCGCTTCCATTGCCAACTGCAACGTTGTCCGGCGAGACGCCGTAGAAATCAGCTATCGCCTCCCTCGCTGGCATGGAGGTTATGTGGGGGTAGCGGTTGAAGGCAATCTCCCTCAGCTCCTCAAAGATTTTCTCCTTTACCTCTCCTGGCAGGTCGTAGGGGCTCTCGTTCTTGTCGAGCCTTATCCGATAGTTCCCCTCGACGACGCGGTAGGGCTGGAAGGACTTGACGAGCTCGCTTATCATTTCCTCCGCCTCCTCAGCTCGGCCATCACCTCGCCGAGGGAAACGTCGTTGTAAGCCAGGAGAACGAGCAGGTGGTAGAGCATGTCGGCCGTCTCGTAGATGAGGCCTTCTCTGGTTTCTGCGACGAGAACCTCAACGGCTTCTTCGCCGAACTTCTTGTAAATTCTCTCCCTCCCGGCTTTGAAGAGCTCCGAGGTGTAGGAGCCCTCGACGGGCTTCTTCTTCCGCTCCCTTATCAGCTCCTCCAGCTCCCTGAGTATCGTCAGCGAGTAGTCCATCGGCAGAACCCTCTCCGGCTCGCCCAGCTTCCGGTAGAAGCAGGAGTAGTTGCCCGTGTGACACGCAACTCCTTTCTGCTCGACTATCAGGAGGAGCGCGTCGTTGTCGCAGTCGATTCTTATCTCCTCAACCCTCTGCGTGTTCCCGCTGACTTCACCCTTCATTCTCACCCTCTTCTGCGAGCGGGAGTAGTAGTGGGCGTAGCCGGTCTCGAGGGTTCTCCTCAGGGCTTCCCTGTCCATGTAGGCCAGCGTTAAAACCTCTCCCCTGGTATCTTGAACCACGACCGGAACGATTCCGCCGTTCTTCTCCCAGTCGACCTTCTCGATTAGCTCATCAGTGCCCATACTACCACCTCAGTAGTCCAGCCTGACCGGAATTCCCCTCTCGGCCAGAAACTCCTTCAGCTCCCCCACCGTGTACTCACCGTAGTGGAAGATGGAAGCGGCCAGAGCCGCCTCGGCCCCCGCCTTGAAAGCCTCGTAGAAGTGCTCCGGCCTTCCTGCCCCACCAGATGCTATGACGGGAATATCAACGGCCTCTGCAACGGCATTGGTTAGTGGTATGTCAAAGCCCATCTTCGTCCCGTCAGTGTCCATGCTCGTGAGGAGTATCTCCCCAGCTCCGAGCCTCTCGACGGTTCTCGCCCACTCAAGGGCGTCAATCCCCCTTGCCTTCCTCCCTCCGTGGGTGTAGACTTCCCAGAAGGAGCCGTTCCACTTGGCGTCTATGGCAACGACGAGGTTCGCCGTCCCAACCACCTGGGCTATCTCCCTAACGAGTTCTGGCCTGTCAACGGCGGCCGTGTTTATGAAGACCTTGTCGGCGCCACGCTTTATTATCTCCCTAGCTTCTTCAACGGTTCTTATGCCCCCACCAACCGTGAAGGGGACGTATATCTCCTCAGCAATTCTCTTGACGAGGTCGAGCAGGATTCCCCTCTTCTCGTACGATGCCGTAATGTCGAGGAAGACTATCTCGTCTATCCCCTCCTTCTCGTAGCGTCTCGCCAGCTCTATCGGGTCGCCCGCGTCCCGGATGTTTTTGAACTTAATCCCCTTCACGACGCGGCCTTCCTTTATGTCGAGGGCCGCTATTATCCTCTTCGCAAGCATTAAACCACCTCCAGGAGGTCTTCGAGCTTAACAAGTTCCTCGTAGAGGACTTTCCCCACGATGACTCCCGAGAAGCCTATTCTTTTCAGCCTCACGACGTCCTCAGCGCTCGAAACTCCCCCGGCGTAGATGAACTCCTCGTTTTTCCAAAAGCGTTCGATTTCCTCGATTCCCGTCAAAGTCCCGTCCCTCTCGACCGATGTGTAAACGAAGCGGTTCACGTAGGCTTTCAGCATCTCGTAGGCATCTCTAACAGGAATCCCGCTTTCGAGCCAGCCCTTTACGGCTATTCTCCCGCCCTTCGAGTCGAGGCTGACGGTTATCCCCTCGAAGTCCTCGGTCACCTTCCTGAGGAAGTCCAAATCGAAGGCTTTAGTTCCGATTATGGCGTTCTCAACGCCGATTTCATAGGCCCTCTCTATGGCCTCGTAGCTCCTCAAACCGCCGCCGAACTGAACCCTCAGACCGGTCTCGCGGATTATCCTCTCAACTACGTCCAAGTTCCTCGGAAAGCCCTGGAAGGCACCATCGAGGTCAACGACGTGGATTTTGTCAACTAACTCGGCAAAGCGCCCCGCTATCTCGACCGGGTCACCGTAGACCTTGACGGTGTTTTTCTTTCCCTTGTAGAGCCTCACCGCCTTTCCTCCCATTAGGTCTATGGCGGGGTAGATTTCCATTTCAGAGCCTCCTGAAGTTTCTCATCAGGATTAAACCGTTCCGTCCGCTCTTTTCCGGATGGAACTGGACGGCGTAGACGTTGTCCCTCCAAACGGCCGAGGTGAATACCACCTTCCTGCCCTTTGACTCGTAGTCGGTAACTCCAGCGGTGACGTCCTCATCTGGCTCGGCGTAGTAGGAGTGGACGAAGTAGAAGTACGCCCCATCCCTGATTCCCTCGAAGAGCGGACAGTCCTTCCGCTTCCACAGCTGGTTCCAGCCGATGTGAGGCGTTCGAACTCCCTGAAACCTTACAACCTGCCCCCTAAACACGCGGAGGCCGGGCTTTCCGGGACTCTCCTCGCTCCCCTCGAAGAGGAGCTGTAATCCAAGGCATATCCCGAGGAAGGGCTTCCCCTCGTTTATCGCGTCGAGTATGACCCTCCTCAGCGGTTCGAGCCTCTCCATCACAGCTCCAAAGTTACCCACGCCCGGAAGGACGAGTTTCTCGGCCCTTTCAATCTCGTAGGGGTCGCTCGTGATTACTCCGCCAAGGGCCTTCCTCACGTTGGCGAGGTTTCCAACCCCCAGGTCAACCACCGCTATCACGCTCACACCTCCAGCAGTCCCTTCGTGCTCTCCAGCCTCTCGCTCTCCCGAGTCGCCTGGGCCAGCGCGATGCCGAGCCCCTTGAAGGTTGCCTCGATGACGTGGTGCGCGTTTGTTCCGCTCAGAGTTTTCACGTGGATAGTAGCTTTCAGCGAGCGCGCCAGCCCCCAGAGGAACTCCCTGACCAAGGCCTTCTCAAAGCCTTCTTCGCTCTCCTCAAAGCTCAGCTCAGCGCTCACGTAGGGCCTCCCTGAGATGTCCACCGCGATTAGAACCAAGGCGTCGTCCATCGGGGTTATCGCGCTTCCAAAGCGCCTGAACTTCTCGGGGAGCTTCGAGCGGAGCTCCTCGCCGAGGGTTATGCCTATATCTTCCCAGAGGTGGTGCCTGAGGTCATAGTCCGCTTTAACCCTCGCGCTCCTGCCCATGTAGTGGAACAGAGCTGTGAGCATGTGGTCGAGTATTCTGTCGCCGGTCTCAACGCCAAACGGAGCGTCGAGCTCTACCTCAACGCTGGTTTCCCTTGTTTCCCGCTTCATTTCCTCACCTCCATGCTCCTCCTGTGGAGTTCCATTCCCTCTATCTCGGCAAGCCTTAATCCGAGCTCCCTCTCCCTCAGGAATTCCTCCCGCGAGACCATAGCGAGGGTTATCGGCTTGAGGAAGTCCATCACCGTTAAAACCCCGCTGAACTTCGCCGCTCCGCCGGTAGGGAGGACGTGGTTCACTCCAAGGAAGTAATCCGCCGAAGGAACGGGCGTGTATGGTCCGAGGTATATCGCCCCGGCGTTCTCGATGAGGTCAACCAAATCGAGCGGATTTTCCGTGATTATCTCTAGGTGCTCCGGGGCTATCTCGTTCGCTTTTTTGGCGCACTCCGCAAGGCTTTCGCAGAGAATTACATCCACCCCGTCGCGGGAGCAGTAGTTTGCCAGCTCCTCCGAGGTTGTGAGGAGCCACGCTTTGCTATCCTTTCCGTGCTCCAGCTGGCTGAGCAAATCGGCCAAAACGTATTCCTTGTCAGCGGTTTCGTCCGCTATGACTGCTATCTCGGACGGTCCGGCGAGGCTGTCTATGCCGACGACACCAAACACCTGCCTCTTGGCCTCGTTGACGAACCGGTTCCCCGGGCCGAATATCTTATCGACCTTCTTCATGCCGACGCCGTAGGCCATCGCCCCTATCGCCTGAACTCCACCCAGCTTGTAGACCTCCTCTATGCCGAGCAGTTTCGCCACGTAGAGCACGTAGGGGTTCACCTTGCCGTCCTTTGGAGGGGTCGTCACGGCTATCTCCTTGACCCCCGCTATCCTCGCGGGAACGGCCACCATCATGAGCGTCGAGGGCAGTGGCTTCCCGCCGGGGACGTAGATTCCTATCCTCCCTATCGGGCGGTAGATTAGGCCGTAGAGCGAGCCGTTCTTGACGAAAAGCTCATCTCTCGGCTTTTGCCTCTCGTGGTAGTCCCAGATTCTTTTGATGGCCCTCTCGATGATTTTCCTGTCCTTTTCGGGGACGAGCCTTTCGGCCTCTTCGAACTCCTCCTCTGTCACGCGGAAGGGGCCACCGTAGCCGTCGAACTTCATCGAGTACTCTCGGACGGCTTCAATCCCCCTCTCGTGGATGTCCCTCAAAATGCCCGCAACGTATTCCTCAAGCTCCATCCTTAACCACCTCCTTTATTGCCAGAACGAGGGAGTTGATTTCATCGAACTTGGTCTTCTGAGAAATCCTGTTGACGAGCAGTTGAGCTGAAACGTCCATCACCTTATCAACCTCGACGAGGCCGTTGGCCCTGAGGGTCGTTCCCGTTTCGACTATGTCGACTATCGCATCTGCTATCCCGACCTTGGGAGCAAGCTCGACGCTTCCGCTGAGCTTTATTACCTCGACCTCGACGCCGAGGCTTGAGAAGTAGTTCCTCGTTATCCGCTCGTACTTGGTCGCTATCCTGTAGCCGTCCATGTCCTCTGGAGGGGTAACGCTTTCCCTCGGCATCGCAAGGCTCAGCCTGCACTTCCCGAAGGGAAGGTCAAGGGGCACGAAAACGTCGCTTCCGCGCTCCTCAACGACGTCGCTCCCTGTTATGCCAACGTCAACGCCGTGCTCGACATAAACCGGAACGTCGAAGGCCCTCGCGAGCAGAACCTCGTGGCCGTTGAACCTTTGGATGAGCCTCCTCTCCCCCGGCTCGTCGATTTTATAGCCTGCCCTTCTGAGGATTTCCAGTGAGTCTCTGAGCAAGCGACCCTTCGGCAGAACGAACCTCATCTCCTCACCTCCACGGGGATTCCCATCGAGACGAGCTTTCTCGCTTCCCTGAACGAGCCTATGCCCCTGAGGGACCTTCTACTCTTCTTACCCTCAACGTTCGCCAGCTGGACGAGGGTCCTCAAGTCGAGGGCGAAACCTACTGCCGGCCTGCCCCTGAAGGAGTACTCCCCGCCTCCACCTATCGGCCTTCCAAATTCGGGAGAGTACACCTCGAAGATAACGTCGCGGTAGTAGGGAAGCGGTCTGACCGTGCCGAGGTCCACAAAGACCCTTTCGTCGTCGACCAGCTCGAGAATCTGGGCAAGCTTGTCGTAGTCGGTTTTCCTCCCGCGGAAGTTGAAGAGGCGCCAGAGCTCCTCCTTCTTTTCTCTGTCAATGGGAAGGCCGTCAATCAGGCCGAAGTTCCTCCTCTCGAGGGCCCTGTAGATGGTTTCCCGGAAATCCTCGATTCCCTCGGTTGCCCGCCTCCAGACTTCGAGGCTTCCGAGGTCTATGTAGAACTCATCAATGCCAAGGCTCTCAAGCGCGGTTATGAGGACGCTCAAAACCTCGGCCGTCATGAAGGTCGGCTCACCGCCGATGAACTCAACGCCGGCCTGCCAGTTACCCTCGACACCGCCGTCGAGCACTTCACTTATGTAATAAAGCTTGCCAAAGTCAATGTCGTAGTTCCTGAGCAGTCTGCTCGTCACGTCAGGCTTTATCAGGTAAAAGCCGTTGTTGTACGCGAACTTCGTTCCCTTCCTCACGGTTTCATCGTAGGGCTCTATTGTGGGTAAAACAACCTCGCCGTAGCCCCAGAGCTCGAAGGTTCTCCTCAGGTAGCTTGAAACGAGCGCCAGTTGAGAGTACTCCCTAATCCCCCTAAGGACCACTCAAAACACCTCCGAAAATTTTTCGACTAACTACAAGTCCAGCAGAATAGTCAATGATGAAGGCTAACCCTTAGAAAAGCGGTGTATTTTCTCCCAAATCCTGGAGTTGTAACGCTCTTCACTCTCATCTTTCACACCACCTGTGGCATTGGTGTGTTTCAAAAAGAGTTATAAACTTATCCGAAGACTTTTCGACAGTTTGAAGAATAATCCGAGCGAAATTGTCAGTGGTTCAAAAATGGGTATGGAGCGCGTGGAAAATCTCACGGAACGACGTATCTCAGGGCCACGAACTCCCCGTGGTCCATGACCTTCCCGAAACCATTCCGGAGGTAGTAACCGTAGGCCTCGAGCCAGGGAAACGTTACAACGTAGGGTGCCTTTCCAAGCTCAAGGAGCCTCCTCACCGCGAAATCGAGCAGGGCCTTTCCGTATCCCCTCCCCCTGTATTCCGGACCGGTCATGAAGAACTCTATGAGGCTCGTCCTCTCGTTCTTCAGCTCATCTGGAACCCAGTGGATTTCCTTGCCCTTGAGGTTGTAGACGAGCGCCACGGTTCCGGCGATTTTTCCGCCTTCCCTCAGCAGGTAGAGCTCGTCGAACTCCTCTCCGAGCCTGAACTCGAGGAACGGCTCGTAAACCTGCCTGAAACCATCGAAGTCGTCTGGCGATGGCTTCTCCTCAACCCACTCCAAGGCTGGATAAGCGCCGTTCGTTGAGCGGTAAACATCGAAGACGAACCTCAAAAGCTCCTCCTTCAGGGCGAGCGGGTCCTTGACCATCTCGATACCCATCTCCGTCCCCCAAAGGTTATTAGGGTCGGGGTTAAAATAACTGTGGTGGTTTTATGGACGAGCTTGAGGCTTTAGCTTTAGCCCTGGAGGTTGAGAAGGCCGAAATGCGCTTTTACCTCGACCTCGCGAGGAAGACGAAGGACGAGAAAGCTAAGAAGATGTTCCTTTTCCTGGCCAGGGAGGAGGCCGACCACTGGGAACAGTTCGAGGAGAGGTTCCTTGAGCGTGTTGCCGAGGAGTGCAAGTTGCCAGCCGTGAGCGAAGAGCTCCTCGAAAAGCTTCTCGTCAAGGCTGAGGAGATTGAAAGCGAAGTCGATGCCGTGAGGATTGGAATGGAACAGGAAAAGCTCACCTGGGAGTTCTACGAGAGGGCCGCGAAGGAAGCAAGGCACGATTCCGTTAGGAGGCTCTTCGAGGAGCTGGCGAGGATAGAGAAGGCCCACTACGAGCTACTCAAAGCCCAGTACGACGCGGTCATGAAGACGGGCATCTGGATGGACTACCAGGACTTCAGCCTTGAGGTTGATTGACGCTTTCTTTTTGGCAGATTTTAAGGATTTGAAGTGAGGTGATACCATGTTGGCCAAATACCCGTTTGAGCTGCCGAAGGTAGGCCGTTGAGCAAAAGGGAAATCGCCCAGGCCCTACGCTGGGCCATCGAGGCCGAGCTTGACGCGATAAGTTTCTATGAGCAGCTGGCGGAGCACATCGAGGATGAAAAGATAAGGCACGTCTTCCTTGATGTAGCAAACGAGGAGAAGGAGCACTTCGGGGAGTTCCTGGCGGTTCTCTTCGCCGTTGACGAGGAGCTCGCGAAGTACATGAAGGAGGGCTTCGAGGAGGTTGAAGAAGAAACGGGGATAAAGGTGGAGCTTTGAGCTCCTTCTTTTTATAGCCCAACGTGTATCATGCTGGTCGTACATCGCCCAGTCGAGGAGGAGCTTGTACTCTGCCTTGAGGTTGTAGTAGTGGCCCTCGTCGAGTTCGGCGGAACCATACATCATCCCTCCGCTAAAAGCAGTCCAAGTTCGTTATACACCTTCACGGTGTTAAATCCTTCCGCTTTGAGAA